>NZ_RYDP01000015.1:0-90702 GCF_003970395.1 Flavobacterium sp. GSP27
AAATCCTGTTATAAGCGTTTTTTTATTGTCTAAAAAAGGATGCTAATCAAAATAAGTGAAGTTTTTCAGTGCCCTCTATTTCTAGTGGCATTTTTTTTATTCTTTTTGAAATATTAGAATTGGTATTTAAGAGCTAAAGCTACATCAGAACCGTAATTGTTTCTGTAATAGTCGCTACCACCAAACTCTGGTCTGAAATCTAAAGAGATTAACAATGGAATATCAAAATTATATTCGATACCTATATCTCCGGCAACAAATGCGAAAGTTCCATTATTATAATTTCTATTATCATAATAATCTCTATTGTAGTTTCCTACACCACCACCAATACCTGCATACCAGTTGAATCCACCATCAATGTTCCATACCCACTGATACAAACCAGTTAATTTGATGGCATTGTCATCATAATTATCATTGTTATAATTATTTCTGTTTCTCCAACCTAAGTCTAATTCTAAACGATTGTTATCGCCTAAACCTCTTTGATAGGTGATCTCAGTACCAAAACCACCACTGTCACCAAAACGAAGGCCTAGTGCATTTTTTGAAATCTCTTGTGCTTGTGAGGTGAATGCTAATCCAATTAGCATTATAACCGATAAAATAATTTTTTTCATAAGTAAATTTTTATAAATACAAAGATATTACTAACTTTGTGATTAAATTTACAAAATTAATTGTAAATGTTTCATAATTCACACTTTTGATATAAAACCACCATTAATCTAAAATAGTTTTTTTAAAGAAAATAGCAGGTGTAACATACTGAGTACTGATTAAATCCTCCATCTCAAAAAGATTTTCATCTTCAGCATAATTAGTTTCTGAGTAGTGAAATAATTTCCAACGTTTTTTATTGTATTCCAATGCGGTTAAATTCTCCACCCAATCCCCGGAATTCAAATACAAAGTAGCTCCGTTTTTATTCTCTTTTTTGATTATTTTTGGCTCGTGAATATGACCGCAAATTACATAATCGTAGTTGTTTTCGATGGCGAGTTCCGTGGCTGTTTTTTCAAAATCCGAAATGTGCTTTACTGCCTTTTTTACACCAGCCTTTATTTGTTTAGAAAAAGAGTAGGGCTCTTTCCCTATTTTTGATAAGCACCAATTTACAAATCGATTCAAAAGTATCAGATAATCATATCCTAAACCGCCTAATTTTGCAATCCATTTTGAGTGTTGTACGGAGGCATCAAAGACATCACCGTGAAATATCCAGGCTTTTTTGTCATCAAGATCCAAGACTAACTTGTCCACCAATGCAAAATTACCCATACTCATATCGCTAAACTTTCGGAGCATTTCATCATGATTTCCAGTAATATAATAGACTTTTGTTCCCTTTGAAGCAAAACTGATGATTTTTTGGATAACCTTTAAATGCGCTTTGGGAAAATAGGATTTTCTAAATTGCCATACATCAATAATATCTCCATTTAAGACTAAAATTTTAGGTTTAATTGCAGATAAATAATTATAAAGTTCTTTAGCATGACTTCCATAAGTCCCCAGATGTACATCAGAAATCACCACTAACTCGACTTTTCTTTTTTTCAAGGTATTTGAATTTGAATTTTATCAAATTAATGGAATTCTACTGAATTGAAATGCGATTAAAGGTTAATAAATAGTTTTCAATATTAATTTAAAGTCAATAAATAGGTATTGCTATTCAAAAGTTTAGTGGTTAAAATTTTGAACTTTAAACTAAAATACTACTTTTGTTCAAAACTAATCAGTATGGCAGGAAATAGCTACGGAACACTATTTAGAATAACAACTTTTGGAGAATCTCACGGTGACGCTTTAGGAGGGATAATAGACGGTTGTCCTCCCGGAATAACAATAGATTTAGAAGCAATTCAATTTGAAATGTCCCGCAGAAAGCCAGGCCAATCAGCAATAGTTACTCAACGCAAAGAACCGGATGACGTTCAATTTCTTTCCGGAATCTTTGAAGGTAAAACTACCGGTACACCCATAGGTTTTATTATTCCTAATACCAATCAAAAATCAGATGATTATTCTCATATAAAAGACAATTACAGACCCAGTCATGCGGATTATGTGTATGAAAAAAAATATGGGGTTAGGGATTATCGTGGCGGTGGGCGCAGTTCTGCGCGGGAAACTGCCAGTAGAGTTGTGGCGGGAGCTGTAGCAAAACAAATGTTGCCAGACATAAAAATTAATGCGTATGTTTCTTCTGTAGGACCTATTTTTTTAGACAAACCCTACCAAGATTTAGATTTTTCGAAAACCGAAAATAATCCGGTTCGTTGCCCAGATGAACAGGCAGCGGTAATCATGGAAGAATATATTCGTGATATCCGAAAACAAGGGGATACTGTGGGCGGAACCGTAACCTGTGTGATTCAAAATGTACCTATTGGTTTAGGAGAACCCGTTTTTGATAAGCTTCACGCAGAACTTGGCAAAGCCATGCTTTCTATTAATGCCGTAAAAGGATTTGAATTTGGAAGTGGTTTTGAAGGCGCTAAGATGAAAGGAAGTGCGCATAATGATTTATACAATGCTGACGGAACGACAAAAACCAATCTTTCAGGTGGAATTCAAGGAGGAATCAGTAACGGAATGGATATTTATTTTCGCGTGGCTTTCAAACCTGTGGCCACCATTATGCAAAAACAAGAATCACTGGACAATAAAGGCAATATTACAGAAATGACTGGAAAAGGGCGTCATGATCCTTGTGTAGTACCGCGTGCTGTGCCTATTGTTGAGGCAATGGCAGCCATTGTATTAGCTGATTTTTATTTGATAAATAAAACATATCAGTAGTAATTGTTGATACTTTTTATGTTTTTTACAATACCATTTTTTACCTGACTGCGAGTAAAAAATTATTTTTTATAATCAAGGTTGATCCTACAATCTTATAACCAATTTAATGAATATGAATACAACTAAAAAGCCGTCCTTTTTTTCAGGATTAACAGGGCAAATATTAATAGCTATGGTTTTGGGTGCTATTTTAGGCATTATCATTCATAATTCTATTTCACCGGAAGCAGCTCAAAATTTTAGTAACAAAATTAAAATTCTGGCTACTATTTTTATTCGACTGGTTCAAATGATTATTTCGCCATTGGTATTTACGACGTTGGTGGTAGGAATTGCGAAACTTGGGGATATCAAAGCGGTGGGGAGAATTGGAGGAAAAGCGATGGGATGGTTTTTTACAGCTTCATTTATCTCTTTGTTATTGGGGATGTTTTTTGTAAACATACTAGAACCGGGAGTTGGCCTTAATTTATCAAATGTTGATATGGGATCAGTTTCAGAAGTCACAGCGAAAACACAAAACATATCTTTTGAAAACTTTATTGAGCATATAGTACCTAAAAGTATTTTTGAAGCAATGGCTACTAATGAAATTTTACAAATTGTAATATTTTCGATTTTCTTTGGTCTGGCAGCGGCTGCATTAGGTGATTATGTGAAGCCAGTGACAAATGCTTTGGATAAAATATCTCATATTGTTCTGAAAATGGTAAACTACGTTATGAAGTTTGCCCCAATAGGAGTATTTGGTGCTATAGCAGGTGTATTTGCGGTTAGAGATTTTCAGGAATTGGCAATTACCTATTTCAAGTTCTTTGGTTCTTTCTTAATTGGAATTTCCTCACTTTGGGTCGTGTTGATTGTTGTGGGGTATGTATTTCTAAAAAGCAGAATGACCGTTTTGCTAAAAAGAATTGTAAGTCCATTGATTATTGCTTTTGGAACAACCAGCAGTGAAGCTGTTTTTCCAAAATTGACCGAAGAATTAGAACGTTTTGGAGTCAAGGACAGAATTGTTTCTTTCATGTTGCCGCTCGGGTATTCTTTTAACTTGGATGGAAGTATGATGTACATGACTTTTGCCAGTATTTTTATTGCGCAAGCCTACGGAATTGATTTGGATTTGGGTACGCAAATGACCATGCTTTTAGTTTTGATGCTTACCAGTAAAGGAATTGCAGGAGTACCAAGAGCGAGTTTAGTGGTTGTTGCTGCAACTTGTGGTATGTTTGACATTCCAATCGAAGGAATTGCTTTAATTTTACCTATTGACCATTTTTGTGATATGTTTCGTAGCGCAACCAATGTGTTAGGAAATGCTTTAGCAACATCGGTAGTTGGAAGCTGGGAAAAAGACGAGGATTCCGAACCGGTTTCTTTAGACTAAATAATAAAAAACTCCTCAAATAATGAGGAGTTTTTTTTTGTAAAATATCAGTTTGTCTGATTCAAATGAATTTAAAATTATGAAAAAACTTGCTTTACATTGGAAAATTCTTTTAGGAATGATTCTAGGACTCCTTTTTGGATTAGTACTGAAAAACTTAGAACAAAAAGGAATCGTAATTGACTGGATAAAACCTTTTGGAACTATTTTTATAAACTTACTCAAAATGATTGCTGTTCCCTTAATTGTGGTTTCATTGATTGTTGGATTAGCAGATTTAAAAGATATTTCTAAACTTTCTAAATTAGGAGGAAGGACAGTCTTTTTTTACTTATGTTCCACAGTAATAGCAGTCATTATTGGTTTGTTGTTAGCCAATTTAATTAAGCCCGGAACTTACATTAACGAAGAATCCAGAATAAGCTTACTTGAAAATTTTTCGGTTGATGCTTCTCAAAAAATTGAATTGGCGGTAAAAGCTAAAAATAGTGGGCCACTGCAACCTTTGATAGATATTGTACCAGATAATTTTTTTAAAGCTTTAAGTGATAATGGAAGTATGTTGCAAGTCATTTTTTTTGTTATTTTAATTGGGATCGGTCTCATTTTAATTGAAGAAAAAAAATCAAAACCTGTCGTTGATTTCTTTAAGGGATTGAATGATGTAATTCTGAAAATTATTGACATTATCATGCTTTTTTCACCAGTTGGTGTTTTCGCACTGATGGCCGCACTGATGGTCGAAATTCCAGATTTTTCAACATTAGGAGCGCTGGGAATCTATGGATTAACGGTTTTGCTTGGCTTGTTCTTGATGATGTTTGTGTTTTATCCAAGCTTATTAATGATTTTTGCAAAAGTAAATCCAATACAGTTTTTTAACGCCATTGCGCCCGCCCAATTATTGGCTTTTTCAACAAGTTCAAGTGCAGCTGCACTGCCCGTTACCATGGAATGTGTTACCGAGCGTTTAGGAGTTGATGAAGAGGTTTCCAGTTTTGTTTTGCCTCTGGGAGCAACAGTAAACATGGATGGAACTAGCTTGTATCAAGCAGTAGCTGCGATATTTATAGCTCAAGCAATGCTTCCGGAAGCTTTAGACCTCAGTACACAATTGATGATAGTTGTTACTGCAACACTGGCTTCTATAGGATCAGCAGCGGTTCCTAGTGCCGGAATGGTGATGCTTGTTATTGTTCTTGGTCAAGCTGGAATTCCAGAAGCTGGGCTAGCGCTTATTTTTGCTATTGACAGACCTTTGGATATGTGCAGAACTGTAGTCAATGTAACAAGTGATGCAACTATTGCAACTATTGTCGCCAAATCTGTAGGGAAATTAAATAAACCAAAAGAAATTAATTTTTAACTAATAGTTCTTTGTACACCATGAAGTGGATTTAATATATTTGAAATTCATGAGACTTCAAAATAGTTCACTTTTGACACTTAATTGATTAAAATAAATTATTATTTATTGGCGCATAAATTTATATTTAATTAAACTTAATCACTTATGAATCAGGTGTATATTGTGTTATTAATAGTGTTTGTATTTAACTTTTTCAGTGATGACGTACTTGCACAAACGTAAATGGCATGAAACAATGAGATCGTAAAATTAACGGATCACGCGTCACAATACCTGACGAATGCTGATTTCGAAAAATCCTTGAAAATTTCGAAAATTGCCTTGTACAAAGCCATTACTCAAAAGGATAAATTTTCTATAGTAATTTCTTTAGTACATGACAAAAATAGATAGTATTGAAATTCAAGAAGATTAAGGTCATTTAATTCAAATAATATTTTCATTAAAACACTTAAAAACAACATGTTAACGATAAATCACTTTTTAACGACAGTTAAAAAGTGATTTATTACAGATGTAAGTCAGTATAACGAATTTAATACCAGCGTTTTTTATTTTGTTTGGAAACCTCTGATTTTCTTGATTTATGAGCTCCACCACTGCGGTTTGAGTTCTTTTGAGTTCCCGCGGGAGCGGTTTCAGGACTTCCTGAATGCCAACCGTATGGGTGATCACTTACGGTTTTTACATCTACTTTTATTAATTTCTGAATGTCTTTCCAATATTGGTGCTCATCTTTGCTACAAAAAGAAATTGCAACACCTTCATTTCCGGCACGACCGGTTCTGCCAATTCGGTGTACATACGTTTCGGGAATATTGGGTAAATCAAAATTAATGACAAATGGTAATTGATCAATATCAATTCCTCTGGCTGCAATATCAGTAGCCACTAAAACATTCACTTCTTTATTCTTGAATCCTTCTAAAACGCGTTGTCTGGCATTTTGAGACTTGTCACCATGAATCGCTTCGGCAGCAATATCGTGTTTGCGCAATGCTTTTACAACGTTGTCAGCTCCGTGTTTTGTTCTTGAAAAAACCAAAACATTAGACAGTTTTTCGTTTTTAATTAAATGATACAGCAAATTTCTTTTTTCTGCTTTTTCAACAAAATATACGCGTTGTTCTACGTTTTCAGCTGTAGAAGAAACAGGAGATACGGTAACTGTTGCAGGATCTTTCAGAAACATTTCGGCTAATTCTCTTATGGCCATTGGCATTGTAGCCGAGAAAAATAAGGTTTGTCTGTTATTAGGGGTCAGTTTTACAATTTTTTTGACATCATTTACAAATCCCATATCCAGCATCTGGTCCGCTTCGTCAAGGACTAAAGTATGCAAATGGTCTAAATCGATGAAACCTTGTTTGACTAAGTCTAGCAAACGTCCTGGAGTAGCAATCAGGATATCAATTCCTTTTTTCAGCATTTCTACCTGTGGCACTTGAGAAACGCCACCAAAAATAGTAAGTTGCACTAAGTTTGTATATTTTCCATATTGGTCAAAATTTTGTCCAATTTGAACGGCCAATTCTCGGGTTGGGGTGATGACTAAAGCACGGATTGGACTTGCTTTTTTAGAGGACCCTACTATTCTATGCAATTGATGAATAATAGGAATGGCAAATGCGGCCGTTTTTCCGGTACCGGTTTGGGCACAACCAATCATATCCCTACCTGATAATACGATTGGAATGGCTTGTTCTTGTATTGGAGTTGCTTCTAAATAGCCTTGTTCAAATACGGCTTTTTGTATACTTTTTGAAAGTGGTAAATCTTCGAATAACATATTTTAAATATTAAATATCATGTATTAAGTACATAGATAGTGCTGCAAAGGTAGTGTTATTTATCGATTAGGTTAATAGGTATTCGTTTAAGCAATTTATCATTTAACCAGTTAGACAATCTGCTGGTTCGATTTAATAAAATCAGTCACCAGATAGCCTATCAGTTTACCTATTAAATGATTGTTTTTTTCTTCGCCTAAATCCGGTGCGCCTTCACAAATGTGTAAATAGGCAGCATTTTTATTTTTGGCAAAATAGTATATAAATTGCCTAAGTTGCTCCACAGAGTATCCACTCATAGTCATGGCACTGCAGGCAATATTAGGAATCGCATCCAAGTCGATCTCTATTCCAAAAAAATCATCATTTATAAATTCCGAAGCGAGCGCCATTTCCTGATCAAAGTTTTTTTCTCTTCTAATACTTACACTATCATAGGTGTTAAAACGAACTCGATCCTCTATTTTCTTAATGATATCCAACACACTTTTTGAAGTGTAGTTTTCATGTAGTCCAAAAATAAAATATTTTTTCAAAAAACCTTCTTCATAAGCATACGAAAAACCATTGCCACTGTGACGTCCTTCTATAATCCTAAAATCAGAATGCGCATCAAAATTGATTGCATTAATAGGTTTGCCTTTGGCGAGTGCAGTTCCTTTTATATTTCCGTATGAATTATTGTGTCCGCCACCAATGATTATTGGAGTTTTACCTGATTTTATAATGTTAAAAATGATATGAGAGACATCTTTGTCTATTTTTTCAACTAATTGGCTTAACTTAAAACGATCATCAATATCATTAAAATCAAGGTGTTCTACTTCCTGCATTTTCTCACTTACGTCTAATTGCCCTAAAACAATTAACTGACTTCCTTTACAAAAACGATTGTGCTGAATATTAGCGATACTTTTTATGGCACTGTCCCAAGCTGAAGCCGCCCCGGGTCGGCCAAAATTAGCTCTTATTCCAATGTCTTCGGGAATACCAAATAATACATATTTAGCCTCACAGGTTGTTAGAAAATCAATTGAATCAACATCTTTTGGGATGGTTATCATTTTTTCTCCAAACTTTATCTCGCCACTTCTGTGGTTCGTAATTTTTGCAAGATCATGAATTGTAAAGCGTATAATTTTTTCCATTAAAAAAAATATTTTTTCCCAAAAATAATATAAATGTATCAACTTGCGTTATTCATTAGTTATATATTGTTAAATTTGTAGAAATTAAATTAATTAAAAGATGGAAAATCAAAAAAGCAGTTCAAGTCTTAAGGCGGTTATAGCAGTGTTGGCTATTTTATTAGTGGGGAGTTTGGTTTACATTTTTAAAATGACTTCCGACGCAGATACCGTTAAAACAGAATTGAAAACTACATTGACCGAAAAAGAATCGGTTATGAAAGATTTGCAGGAATTAAAATCAACGTATGATGCCGCAATTGCTGAAAACACATCCATGTCTGATGAGTTAATTCAAGAAAGAGATAAAGTAGTAAACTTGATGAATGATTTGAGTAAGTCCAAAGGGGATGTAGCTTCATTATCTAAATACAGAACTCAATTCAATGCCTTGCAGGGAAATATGAAAGTTTTAATGGCTGAAAATGAAGGGTTGAAAAAAGAAAACACAACCTTAACTACACAACGAGACAGTACTGTAGTGGTCTTGGGAGAATCTAAAAAATACAACGAAGTATTAGTTGGACAAAACGAAGAATTATCTAAAGCGGTTGAAAAAGGATCTAAATTAACGGTTTTAAATACTAGAGGAACAGCTTTTAAATTAAGAAGTTCTGGAAAACAAATTGAAACAGACAAAGCAAGTAGAGCCGATGTTTTAAGAGTTAATTTTACGATTGCTGAAAATCAAATTGCTATGTCCGGTGACAAAATGTATTACGTACAAGTAATTGACAGCAAAAACAATGTATTAGGAGACAAGAAAACGGAAAATTTTGGTGAAAATACGTTAACATACAGTTTTGCAACTAATGTGAAATATGAAAACAAAACCATTATAGTTTCTGAGGATTTAAAAGGGAAAGATTTTGCTAAAGGAACGTATTTTATCAATATTTTTAATAAAGATGTTTTAGTTTCAAAAACAAGTTTTGTGTTGAGATAATCAAAAATTGAAATAATTAGGAAAGAGGAACGTGCTGTTCCTCTTTTTTTATGAAATAATTTCACCTTCAATCAGTACCGTTTCAATTAGAGTACTGCCAAAAGCGTATGGAAGCTGGTAATAGGATGTAATGGGTTTTGTAATAATTAGATTTGCTTTTTTGCCAATAGTAATGCTTCCATGAGTTTCAGAAATTCCCATGGCGTAAGCTCCATTTATTGTGGCAGCATTGATGGCTTCTTCGGGAGTCATTTTCATTTTGATGCATGCCGTTGCTACAACAAAATTCATATTTCCTGAAGGAGTAGAGCCCGGATTGTAATCCGTTGCAAGGGCAATAGGAAGTCCTGCCGCGATCATTGCTCGTGCGGGAGTGTAGGGAATGCTTAAAAAATATGAGCAAGAAGGCAATGCAACAGGCATTGTGTCGGTATTTTTCAACGCTTTGATATCTTCCGGTTTCATAACCTCTAAATGATCTACTGATAACGCGTTGTATTCAATTCCTGCTTGAATTCCGCCAATTGAGTTGAACTGATTAACGTGAATTTTTGGCTTTAAGCCAAATTTAATTCCGGCTTCCATAATTTTTCGGGTTTCTTCAACAGTAAAATAACCCGCTTCACAAAACACATCGATGAAATCTGCCAGTTTGTTTTTGGCAATTTCAGGAAGCATATCGTTGATAATTAAATCGATATAACCTTGATGGTTTGTTGCATATTCCAATGGAAAAGCGTGAGCACCCAGAAAAGTTGCTTTTATAGTAATGGGATAATTTTTTGATAGCCGCTGAACCACGCGAAGCATTTTCAATTCTCCATCCAGCGTCAAGCCATATCCTGATTTGATTTCTACAGCTCCGGTTCCCAGTTGCATGACTTCCTCCAGACGCACCTTGGATTGGTTATAAATTTCATCTTCGGGAGTTTCGTTGAGTTTTGTAGCTGAATTTAAAATTCCACCACCACAATTGGCGATTTCTTCATACGTCAAGCCATTAATCCGATCTACAAATTCCTGTTCTCTATTTCCCGCATACACAATGTGCGTGTGACTGTCACACCATGAAGGTAAAACTATTTTGCCAGTGGCATCAATTATTTTGTCAGCATGTAATTCCGGCAAATTATCCATTGATCCAAAATCAGCAATCAGGTTGTCTCTAATGACCAAAAAGGCATTTTTGATGGTGGGAAGAATTGCCATTTCAGCACCGGAAACTTTAGCAATAGCAGTTTCCCTAATCTGGAGTAATTCTTTGATATTGATAAGTAGCGTTGTCATTTTATATAAAATTATTCAGAAACTTTGATTTCAAACATTTTATCCCAGTTTTTTCCGGTCACAAAAATGGTTTTGGTTTTTGGGTTGTAGGCAATTCCGTTTAGGACATCTGTATCAGGTAATTGGGTAATTTTTTTCTTCAAATCAGCAAGATTGATAATTGCTTCAACGGCTCCATTTTTAGGATTGATGACTGCAATGGCATCTTTCTGGTACACATTTCCATAAATTTTACCATCAATCCATTCGAGTTCATTGATTGCTTTTATTTTTGTTTCAAAGGAATATACGTTCAAGTAATCTACTTCTTTGAATGTGGTTGGATCAATGATCCAAATTTTTTCGGTTCCGTCTGATTGGTATAAATAAGTTCCGTCATTTGTTAATCCCCAACCTTCAATTGATTTGAAATAGGGGAACGTTTTTTCTTTTTTGAAAGTATCAGCATTATACACATATCCTTCATTGTTTTGCCAAGTCAGTTGGTATACTTTGTTGTTGAGAATCGTAATTCCTTCCCCAAAATAATTGTCAGCCAGTTCTACTTTTTTATATACTTCTCCAGTTTTATAGTTTGTTTTTCTTAAACTCGAAATCCCTTTTATTCCAGAACTGTTTCCAGAACCGTTTCCAGTTCCTTCATACAGCGTGTCACGGTAAAACTCTAATCCTTGCGTGTAGGCTTGAATGTCGTGCGGATAGGTATTTACAATGGTATATTTTAATAGTTTTGGTTGAATGCTGGAAACTAATTCTACTCTTCCAGTAGCCTCAGCGGTTTGTCCTTCATAATAAACAAGGGCTTTCAGGTCTTGGTTTCCTAATTTTTGATCTTTTAATTCCAATGATAGTTTATCAAGACCTTTCTTAGAAGCAATTTTTTTATCATTGACGTAGTAAATAATGCTATCTACTTTTTTTGAATTGGGATTCAAAACCGCTAAAGAAAGGACTTCTTGTGGGGTATATAATGCTGAAAATTTAGAATTATCAAAGGTAAATAAAGTGTTTTGGCCTTTTTTTTCCTCGTTGCAACTTGCTAAAGTGATTCCTAATAAAATGATATATAGGAAGTTATGATTTTTCATTGTTTGAATTTTTGATACCCCAATATAACGTTATTTTTTAATGATTAAAGCTCTTGTAAAAATATAAAAAGATTGTATATTTGCACCGGCAAGTCCTACACGACCAGCTCCTGCAGACTCCCCCAGGATGGGAACATAGCAAGGGTACGTGGTTGAGCGGTGCGATGTAGGTCGCTTGCCATTTTTTTAATCTAAATTTATTTCAGATTCTTTTCTAAATTCACACAAATAAGTAGTCTTCCTTCGGGAGGATTTTTTTATTTTTGGACCTTTCGTACAATAAACATCAATAATCATGAATAAAGTAGTTTTAATAACAGGCGGTTCTTCAGGAATAGGGAAATCTATTGGCGAATTTTTACACCATAAAGGTTTTGTTGTGTACGGAACTAGCAGAAATCCGGAACGAATTTTAAATTCGGTTTTTCCTCTAATTGCTTTAGATGTTCGGGATTCGGATTCGATTCATGCGGCTGTAGCCAAAGTGATTGCGACCTCCGGAAGGCTTGATGTTGTCATTAACAACGCTGGTGTTGGGATTACGGGACCATTGGAAGAAATTCCGATGCATGAAATTAAGAATAATTTTGAGACTAATCTTTTTGGCCCAATTGAAGTAATGAAAGCAGTGTTACCACAAATGCGTACACAACAATCAGGATTAATCATCAACGTGACTTCTATTGCGGGATATATGGGTTTACCGTATCGAAGTGTTTATTCTGCTTCAAAGGGTGCCCTTGAACTCATCACTGAAGCGTTGCGAATGGAAGTGAAATCCTTTGGTATTCATATTACGAATGTGGCACCGGGAGATTTTGCGACAAATATTGCTTCGGGACGTTTTCATGCTCCGGTGCTAAAGGGTTCCGCTTACGAAACTCCGTACGGAAACACCTTGAAAACGATGGATGAACATGTGGACAGCGGCAGTAATCCAAATGAAATGGCCGAAGCGGTCTATCAGATTATCCAAACTCCAGAACCTAAAATTCATTATAAAGTGGGAATTTTTATGCAAAAATTTTCAATTGTTTTGAAAAGAATTTTACCAGATAAAGTATATGAAAAAATGCTGATGAGCCATTATAAGTTGTAATTTTGCACCGAATTTATTAGCGTGAGGGATTACAGTGAAAATCCTTTTATTTTTTCTTTAAAAAATAAAAGATTGAAGCGGAAAGCCCGACCCTTGGGTCACGCCCAAAGAATTAAAACACACAATTAAATTATATAATATGAAATTTTTTATTGACACGGCTAATTTAGCTCAGATTAAGGAAGCACAGGCATTAGGCGTTTTGGATGGCGTTACAACAAATCCATCATTGATGGCCAAAGAGGGAATTATAGGAAAAAACAACATTTTGAAGCATTATGTTGACATTTGTAATCTAGTTGAAGGCGATGTAAGTGCCGAAGTAAATGCGTTGGATTACGACGGAATGATTAAAGAAGGAGAAGAATTAGCGGATTTACATGAGCAAATCGTGGTAAAAGTTCCTATGACTAAAGAAGGAGTTATGGCCGCTAAATACTTTTCGGATAAAGGAATTAAAACGAATGTAACATTAGTATTCTCGGCTGGACAGGCTTTATTGGCAGCAAAAGCTGGAGCTACTTACGTTTCTCCGTTTATTGGTCGTTTAGATGATGTGTCTACGGACGGTTTGGCTTTGATTGAAGAAATCAGATTGATTTATGATAATTATGGCTACGAAACTCAAATTCTGGCTGCTTCAGTACGTCACACGATGCACATTGTAAACTGTGCAAAAATTGGTGCTGATGTAATGACCGGACCATTATCTGCTATATACGGCTTATTGAAACACCCATTGACGGATATTGGATTGGCGCAGTTTGTGGCTGATTTCGAGAAAGGAAATAAATAAAAAATGCTCGGTGAGCCATTTTGAGTCTCAGCGAATTGAATAAAAAAATCCCATTTCAAATTTGAAATGGGATTTTTTTTATTGGTTTGGTTTCAATATGGTTTGGTATTATATTTTTGATTAGTGTCCGCCACCAACTTCTACTTCTTTTCCGATTCCTTGTTTTTCCAAAATTCCAATTACTTTCCATCCGTAGAATGCGATGAATGCGAAACATAAAACAGGAATGAAGTAAGAAGCATGAATTCCTATAATATCTGCTAGTTTTCCTTGTAATGGCGGGATAATACCACCACCCAAAATCATCATCACCAAGAAGGCTGAACCTTGGGAGGTATATTTTCCTAAACCTGCAATTGCTAATGAGAAAATAGAAGGCCACATAATACTTAAGAATAATCCACCGCTCATAAAAGCAAAAATAGCTATTGTACCCGTAGTGAATAAACCAATAAGCATGGCTGTCATTCCCATTAAACCAAAAATCATTAAGGTTCTAGACGGTTGATCTTTTCCTAAAAAGAAACCAGCGATTTGGAACAAAATTACAAATGCATAAGCATATAAAGGCGTTACATCTTGTCCGGAAATAGCGTTAGCGGCTAATACGACTCCAAAAGCTATGTAAGGAACTACGATAAGTAAAATTTTCTTTAGTTGAGATGACGGGTTGAAAACTGTAATGGCTCCTGCCCAACGCCCAATCATTAAGCTTCCCCAATACATAGACATATAGGGCGCTAAAGCAGGTCCAGCTATTGAACCAAAATCAGTAGTCACCAATAATTCACCAAGGTTACTTCCTATAGTTACTTCGACACCTACGTAAGCGAAAAGGGCTAACATTCCCAAAACTAATTGTGGGTATTTCATGGCTCCCCATCCTTCAGGATTTTTTTGAGCCGTTGTATTGGCGAAAAATAATCCAATAACAACTACCAAAAGTGTAGAAACCGTTAAGGCTAATCCTAAGTAATCTTTTTCTTTGTTCTCGATAAAACGAGTAATAAATTCAGCATCTTCATAACGGGAAAAGATATAAGCAAAAATGGCAACCAAAATTACAGTGATCGCAATTAGTGTTTTCATTGCTTTATTCGCCGTTTCAAAAGTAGAATCACTTTTTCCGGCCGGTAACTTTTTAGAAAAATGGAATAAGGCTGCTGCCAATAAAAAGAGTGCACCAACAAATACATAAAGGATTCTCATAGAATCTAATGAATCTGGTTTTTGAGCAAATTCTTCGATATTAACTCCTGCAATAACACCAAACAAGGCGATAGAAACCACTATCGGTCCTATTGTGGTGCCCAATGAGTTGATTCCACCAGCAAGATTTAGTCTGCTTGATGCTGAATGTGGTTCGCCCAGTGAAGCAGCAAACGGCTGTGCCGATGTTTGTTGCAGTGAGAAACCAAGAGCTACAATGAATAATGCACCAAGAATAAACAAATAACTTCCTTGTGTTACCGCTAAAATCATAAGCAGAGCTCCAAACGTACTTATCAATAATCCGTAAATAATTCCTTTTTTGAATCCCCAACCGTTTAAAATATCTTTTTTGGCGATACTGCTAAAAATAAAAAGCAATAAAGCTCCGATATAATAAGCCCCATAAAAAGCAAAATCGATAAGTTGACTTTGAAATTGGTCTAAGCCAAATTTAGCTTTGCAAAATGGAATAAAAATTCCGTTTGATGCTCCAATAAAACCCCAAAAGAAAAATACGGTTATGAGCGTGTAAAGCGCGGAATTGTTAGACTTTGTTTGTTCTGAATTCATAAGTATACATTGGTTAATGATTAAAACTAAATACTTTTATAGCTGTAAGACCGTAAATATATTTGTTAAGTAAATTAAAAAAAAATAATTTAGACTAAATATTGTTATAATTATTGAATCACCACGTTTTATTAAAAAATGATGCTTTTTTTTTAACCTTTTTGCTAATTCTAAAACGACGGTAACTTTGAAATTGGGATTAAATGTACTTTATCTATAGAAATAGTTTAAGATTTTCATAATCTCCATTTTTTTGGATACTCGAAGCAATCTGATTTATGGTATTTTTTATTTTCCTTACTCTTTTAAAAAAACTATCTTTATAATTCAGTATGAAAAACACGATATGAAAAGTGATTTAAGAAGAAAAAAAGATATCAGTTATAAAAGTGCCGGTAAATTCGAAGAAACTAGATTTGAAAAAATTCATAATGAAATTTTCAAAAACTCAACAGAAGCCTCTGTAATTGTAGCGCAGGAAATTGCTGAATTGATTAAATCAAAAGAAAAGCAAAATAAATCTTGTGTTCTTGGTTTGGCTACTGGCTCTTCACCTATTAAAGTGTATGAAGAACTAGTTAGAATGTATAGAGAAGAAGGACTTAGTTTTAGCAATGTAGTCACTTTTAATCTGGATGAATATTATCCGATGACTAAAGAGAACAATCAGAGCTATCATTATTTTATGCATCAGCATCTTTTTAATCATATTGATATTAAACCGGAAAATATAAATATACCGGATGGAACGATAGCTATTGAAGAGCTGAATCAATACTGTATTGATTATGAAATGAATATTAAAAATGCTGGCGGACTTGATTTTCAATTATTAGGAATTGGTCGTACGGGTCACGTTGGGTTCAATGAACCAGGATCCCATATCAACTCGGGCACTCGCATAATTACTTTGGATCACATTACAAGAGTCGATGCCTCATCTGATTTTAATGGGATTGAAAATGTTCCTAAAAGAGCAATTACCATGGGAGTTTCTACGATTCTAAGATCTAAAAGAATTGTATTAATGGCCTGGGGCCAAAACAAAGCAGATATAATAAAAAGAACAATTCAAGGCGATATTAGCTCTGAAGTTCCTGCGACATTTTTGCAAAATCATGCTAATGCTACGTTCGTTTTAGATCAATTGGCAGCTTCAGAATTAACCCGTTTTAAAACACCGTGGTTAGTGGGCGAATGTATTTGGACTCAAGAGTTAAAAAGCAAAGCAATTGTTTGGCTGTGTCAAAGTACCAATCAATCTATTTTGAAATTGACCGACAGAGATTACAATAATAATGGAATGTCTGATCTTTTAGCATTAGAAGGTTCAGCTTACGACTTGAATATAAACATGTTCAATGTGTTGCAGCACACCATAACCGGATGGCCAGGAGGTAAACCTAATACTGATGATTCCCATAGACCGGAAAGGGCTAATCCTGATAAGAAAAGAGTGATTCTTTTTAGTCCGCATCCAGATGATGACGTGATTTCCATGGGAGGAACTTTTTCTAAATTAATAAAGCAAGGACATGATGTTCATGTAGTGTATCAAACTTCAGGAAACATCGCTGTTACAGATGACGAAGCCTTAAAATTTGCTGAGGTTTGTACTGATTTCATTGGAGATGCTAAAACTAAAATTGATTTTCAATCCGTTATTGATTTCCTGAGGAACAAGTCAGAAAATCAAATAGATTCTCTTGAAGTTCGGAAACTTAAAGCACTTATCAGACGCAGAGAATCGTATGCAGCCGTTCGGTACATTGGGTTAAATGAATCGAATATCCATTTTCTGGATATGCCTTTTTATGAGACGGGACTAATAAAGAAAAACCCAATCCACGCGGATGACATTGCTATTGTAAAAGCGATTATCGAAAAAATAAAACCGCATCAGGTTTTTGCCGCTGGTGATCTTGCGGATCCGCACGGAACGCATGAAGTTTGTCTTAATGCTATTTTTACTGCTATGGCAGCGTTGAAACCACAATCGTTTATGAATGATTGCTGGCTGTGGTTATATCGTGGTGCTTGGCATGAATGGGAAATTCATGAAATAGACATGGCAGTACCATTAAGTCCAGAAGAAGTAATGCTAAAAAGGCACGCAATTTTATACCATCAATCGCAAAAAGACCGCGTGATGTTTCAAGGTAATGATTCCAGAGAATTTTGGGTGCGTGCCGAAGACCGCAATAAACATACAGCAAAATTATATGATGATTTAGGACTGGCAGAATATGAAGCCATCGAAGCTTTTAAACGTTTTGACTATTAAAAACATATTGAATACCTATAAACTATGAAATACTTTTTGATCCTATTATTAGTAAGTTTTGTTTCGAATGCACAAATTACCACCGAGCAATTAAACCTGATGCCTTGGCCACAAAATATAAAGTTGACCGCTGGCACTTTTGCTTTAAGCAAAAAATTTAAAGTGAATATTACCGGGAATCCTAATCCTAGAATTTTTATAGGCGCAACCAATTTCCTGCGACGATTAGATGGCAGAACGGGATTGTTTCTCGAACAAAGTTTTTTGACAGAAGTCAACGAAAGTCCGGAAGCTGAATTGCAGATAAATTGTGTTCGCAACGGAAAAATAGAAATTAATGAAGATGAAAGTTACGAATTGAAAATTGCTTCTAATCAAATAACCATTAATGCCACAAGTGATTTAGGGGCTTTGCATGGTTTGGAGACGTTATTACAATTGCTTCAGAATAATAGTACGTCATTTTACTTTCCGGTTGTTGAAATCTCGGATTCGCCACGTTTTACCTGGAGAGGCCTGATGATTGATGCGGCAAGACATTTTCAACCGGTAGATGTTATCAAAAGAAATCTGGACGCTATGGCTTCGATGAAAATGAATGTTTTCCATTGGCATTTAGCCGATGATCAAGGTTGGAGAATTGAATTAAAAAATCATCCAAAATTGACAGAATTAGCCTCAGATGGAAATTTTTATACTCAGGAAGAGATTAAAAATATTGTAAAATATGCTGCTGAAAGAGGGATTCTGGTTATTCCTGAAATAGATGTTCCGGGACACGCATCGGCATTGCTGACCGCTTATCCAGAAATAGGAAGTAAAGTAGGCGAGGGGGAAATCACGTATGAAGTGCAAAGAAATTCAGGAATTTTTAATGCGACTTTAGATCCCACAAATCCAAAAACCTATGAACTATTAAGTTCGATTTTTGACGAAGTGTGTCCTTTATTTCCGGGAGCATATTTTCACATTGGCGGCGATGAAAATAATGGAAAAGAGTGGAATGCAAATCCTGCTATTCAGCAATTTAAAAAGGATAATAATCTGGCCAGTAATCATGATTTGCAAACTTATTTTAATATGAAGTTGATTCCAATCTTGAAAAAATACAACAAAAAATTAATGGGTTGGGAAGAAATAATGACTGAAAACATGTCTAAAGATGCCATAATTCATGCTTGGAGAGGAACTAACGAAGGGCAAGAAGCCGGTGGAGCATTGATCAAAGCTGCAAAAAACGGTTACAATACTGTGTTGTCAAATGGATATTATATTGATTTGATGCTTGGTATTGAAAGTCATTATTTGAATGATCCCATTCCAAACAAGATAATTCTTAGCCCGGAAGAAAAAGCAAGGGTTTTAGGTGGAGAAGCGGCAATGTGGAGCGAACTGGTTACGCCATTAACTATAGATTCAAGAATTTGGCCACGAACCGCAGCTATTGCAGAGCGATTATGGGCTAATGCGGAGGTGACGGATATGAACAGCTTACGCAAAAGGTTGAAAACAATCTCTTTTCGATTAGAAGAACTGGGAATTACTCACATTAGAAACAAAGAAGTGATTTTAAGAAACATCAGCAACAATCAAGATACGCGTGCATTGAATGATTTTTCAAATGTTTGTGAGCCACTTAAGAATTATAAACGTAATGGTGGCGGAAAGAAATACCGCATGCATTCTCCGTTGACCTTATTTGCGGATGCTTGTAATGCGGATGCTTCGGAAGCACTAGATTTTAATGTTGCAGTCAATGTATATTTAGCAAATAAAAGCAAGGAGAATAAAGGGATAGTGACTGACTTTTTTAAGAAGTGGATCGTCCTAAATTTCGATTTAATTGCTTTAAGTGCCAATGCGCCGCTGGTGCAACCTCTTTTGCCCTTGTCTAAAAGTTTGAGTGATGTATCCCAGCAGCTATTGCTTTTAATAGATAAAAAACAAAAAGTAAGTCAAACTGTATTGGAAGATTTATTAGAGAAATGCAATACCAGAAGTCCCGCCGATGTAGAATTAGCAGTTTACGGCAGTTTAAAAAAATTGTTGTAAACAAGAAAAGTAACATTGGCTTTATGAAGTAAGAATTTTGAAATCCTGATAATTTGTGTCAGGATTTTTTTCTGTTAATTGTTGTTCTAATCCGTAAATTAAAACCGTTAAAAATGGATTTTTTTGGAATTCAGTAAATCGTTATTTTTTTCGTATTTTTGCAAAAATTTTATAAAATAAATATTCATGTTAACAGTAAATAATTTATCAGTTCAGTTTGGCAAACGAATTTTGTTTGACGAAGTAAATACTACCTTCACTCACGGTAATATCTACGGAGTTATCGGAGCCAATGGCGCTGGAAAATCTACTTTTCTTAAAATAATCGCCGGTGAAATGGACCCAACTTCGGGACATATTCATTTGGAACCAGGAAAACGTATGTCGGTTTTAAACCAAAACCACAATATGTTTGACGAAAGCACCGTATTGGAGACCGTTATGATGGGGAATAAAACCTTGTATGCGATCAAAAAAGAAATGGATGCTTTATATTTAGATTACAATGATTCAAATGCGGACAGGATAGGCGAGTTACAAGTGCAATTTGAAGAGATGAACGGTTGGAATGCTGATTCCGACGCGGCATCGATGTTATCAAATCTAGGCATTACAGAGGAACATCATTATACTTTAATGGGAGATCTTGAGGGAAAAATTAAAGTTCGTGTCCTTTTGGCACAAGCGCTTTTTGGAAATCCGGATTTACTTATTATGGATGAGCCTACCAATGATCTGGATTTTGAAACCATTGCCTGGTTAGAGAATTTCTTGGCCAATTATGAAAATACCGTAATTGTAGTTTCTCACGACAGACACTTTTTGGATTCTGTTTGTACGCATATTTCGGATATAGATTTCAGTAAAATAAATCATTATTCCGGAAACTATACATTCTGGTATGAATCAAGTCAATTAGCAGCAAAACAACGCGCGCAACAAAACAAAAAAGCAGAAGAAAAGAAACAGGAATTAGAAGAATTTATTCGTCGTTTTAGTGCGAATGTAGCCAAATCAAAACAAGCTACTTCTCGTAAAAAAATGATTAGCAAGCTGAATATTTCCGAAATAAAACCATCAAGTCGTCGTTATCCGGCAATTATTTTTGACCAAGAGCGTGAGGCAGGAGATCAAATTTTGAATGTGCAAAATTTAAGCGCTTCTGTAGATGGAGATATTTTATTTAAAGGCGTAGATTTGAATATGGCCAAAGGCGATAAAATCGTTCTTTTCTCAAAAGATTCACGTGCCACTACCGCTTTCTACGAAATTCTAAATGGAAATCAAAAAGCGGATTCCGGAACTTATGATTGGGGAGTTACAACAAACCAAGCGTATTTACCAGGAGATAATCATTCGTTTTTCGAAAACGATTATTCTCTTGTAGATTGGTTGCGTCAATGGGTAAAAACTGAAGAGGAGCGTGATGAAGTAAATATTCGTAGTTTTCTTGGAAAAATGATTTTTTCAGGAGAAGAAGCCTTAAAAACCTGCAGAGTATTATCCGGAGGAGAAAAAGTGCGTTGCATGTTGTCTCGAATGATGATGGAACGAGCGAATGTTTTAATGCTGGATGAACCTACCAATCACTTGGATTTAGAGTCCATTACAGCTTTTAATAATTCATTAAAAAACTACAAAGGTTCTGTGATTTTCACCACTCATGATCATGAATTCTCGCAAACGGTTGCTAATAGAGTAATTGAATTAACGCCTAATGGAGCGATTGACCGTTACATGACTTTTGATGATTACCTAGATGATGAAAAAGTTCAGGAATTGAGAGCTAAAATGTATATTGTATAAAAAGTAATTTATATTTAAGATTAAAAATATCCCGCAATTGCGGGATATTTTTATTAAAAGAAGTTATTAATTGTCAATCTTAATTAAACGATCATTATTTCTTACCGAAAATCTTATTAATGATAAAAATGATAATAACGATAACGGCAACAACTATAAATATACCAACACCTACTCCAGCTTTGAATATTCCTCCTATTATTGAACAACTTGAAAATGATATTAGTACCAATGAAAGCATTAATAGTCTGGTTAATTTTTTTAGCATGATTTCTATCTTTAATTTGAAATATAAAATTACAGGTTTCAAGTATAGCGTTGTTACATAATTATTTAAGTTTATTGTGAAATTTAGAGGATAAAATCACAAAATAGTGGTTAACCACCATAATTAAACATAAAAGTAATATAATAAAACCAAAGATGATATTATATTAGAAGATGAATTTAAAGAATTATTAGGTCATAATTTCATTAATATTCTATCAAAAGAAAAACGTGTTGTAGATGAATATGGTCAAATCTTTGAAAATTTGATTAAAATCAACCAAAAAGTAACTGATGAATTATTTTACCTCTGTAGACCTCCGCCTATGATGGAAGCAATAGAAAAGCAATTAACAGTTTTACATGTCAAAAAAGACCGCATTGTAAAGGAAAAAATTTAATGCATAATAAAGTCTTATAGTACTGCTGTTTTAATGTGTGAATCCTATAACTTAATACTAAAGTTATGTAACAAATTTTTTTCACGTTGCTTTTAAATTTACTAAATATTTTAAAGTATTTTATAACTATAAAAAACAATTGAAAATGAAAAAAATGAAAATTATTCTATCTTTCTTCGTATTAGGAATTATTATGACTTCATGTAATAACAACGAAGAAATAGCTTCAAGTTATCCTTATCAAGTAAAAATGACTGACGCTCCGGGGCCATATCAAAAAGTAAATATTGATTTACTAGGTGTAGAAGTAACTGGAGATGCTGGAGAAACGGTAACGTTGAATGTTAAGAAAGGAATTTATAACCTACTTGATTTTTCTAACGGCGAAAGTACTCTTATTGCTACTGACACCTTACAAATTTCTAAAGTTGCTCAAATTAGACTTATACTTGGAACAAACAATACGGTAGTTGTTGATAATGTAACCTATCCTTTGAATACTCCAAGTGCTGAACAATCAGGACTGAAATTACAAGTACACCAAACACTTGAACAAGGAATTTTGTATAGTGTTTTACTTGATTTTGATGCGAATAAATCAATTGTGAATACAGGAAATGGTGCTTATAAATTGAAACCTGTTGTTAGAACAATTGAAGCGGCTATAAGTGGTAACATTAAAGGTAAAATTACTCCGGTAGGCAGTTTAGCTGTAGTCACTGCTGTTGATGTTCTTACGAGTTTATCTTATTCAACAAACGCAAATGCAAGCGGTGAATTTTTAGTTATAGGTCTTCCTTCAGGGACTTACAACGTAACTATGACTCCTGTTTTACCTTTATTGCCTGTAACAAAAAGTACTATCGTAGTGACCATTGGTAATACAACTGATATAGGAACAACTGCATTTTAAAAAGTATAAATAAATTTGTTACGTTAAACACTTAATTTTTTATTAATTGAGTATTTTTTTTATCATAAAGAATGCTGTTAATAACGTATTTTCTAAGTTTATTCCGTTTGGAAAAATGAGCCTTACAAATTATATATTTCAGTCAGCAATTGGCGTATTTATTTATTACCGATATGGGTTGGGACTTTTTAAATATACTGGCGCTATCTTTTGCTTATTGATAGGATTTGCATTGTTTTTTATCCAATTATATTTTTGTAAATGGTGGCTTGAAACCCACAAGCAAGGACTTTTAGAAATGATTTGGCATAAAGCCACATGGATTTCATGGGGCAAATCCTAAATGCTGCTATTTTCTCCCTTTTTAATTATAATATCATAAATTGGAATTTGTATATTTGCCAAACCAAACTACACAATTACTATGAGTCAAAAAGTATTACTTACTGCAAAAGAAGTTACTATCATATTACATCGTTTGGCTTGTCAATTAATAGAAAAACATTTAGATTTTTCAGATACAATATTAGTTGGAATCCAACCAAGAGGTGTTTTTTTGGCGGAGCGATTGAAACAAATTCTGGAAAAAGAATATCAAACTCCTGAAATTCAATTAGGTTATCTGGACATTACCTTTTTCAGAGATGATTTTAGAAGAACAGATAAGCCATTAGAAGCCAATAAAACCAAGATTAATTTTATTGTTGAAAATAAAAAAGTCATTTTCATAGATGATGTCCTGTTCACCGGACGAAGCATACGCTCAGCTTTGACTGCTATACAATCTTTTGGGCGACCTTCGGAAATTGAACTGCTGGTTTTGATAGACAGACGTTTCAGTCGCAATTTACCCATTCAACCGGATTATAGAGGCAGACAGGTAGACGCAATAAATGATGAAAAAGTAAAAGTGAGCTGGAAAGAAAATGACGGAGAAGATGGTGTGTATTTAATTACAAGTTAGATTTAAAACAAAAGCCACCTATTAAAAACTATAATCGTAAATAAAAATGAAAGAATTAAGCGTAAATCATTTATTAGGGATAAAATACATCAACAAGAATGATATTGACCTGATTTTTGAAACTGCCGATCATTTTAAAGAAGTCATTAATCGACCAATTAAGAAAGTGCCTTCGTTACGAGATATTACCATTGCCAATATTTTCTTCGAAAACAGTACCAGAACAAAACTTTCTTTTGAATTAGCACAAAAACGGTTGTCTGCAGATGTTATTAGCTTTTCGGCAGCACAATCTTCTGTCAAAAAGGGAGAAACATTAATAGATACCGTAAACAATATCCTTTCGATGAAAGTAGATATGGTGGTGATGCGGCACGCGAATCCAGGCGCTGCTTATTTCTTGTCCAAAAACGTAAAAGCCAGCATCGTCAACGCAGGAGATGGTGCACACGAACATCCTACACAAGCGTTGTTAGACAGCTATTCCATTCGAGAAAAACTAGGTGAAGTAGCCGGAAAGAAAGTGGTCATTGTAGGTGATGTTTTGCATTCCAGAGTCGCTTTGTCCAACATCTATGCGTTGCAAATGCAAGGCGCTGAGGTCAAAGTTTGCGGCCCTAAAACACTTATTCCAAGACATATTGAATCGCTTGGCGTTACTGTGGAACCTAATTTAAGAAAAGCATTAGAATGGTGTGATGTTGCCAATATGTTACGTGTGCAAAATGAACGTATGGATGTCAATTATTTTCCATCCACAAGGGAATATGCACAACTATATGGAGTTGATAAACCACTTTTGGATTCTCTTAATAAAGAAATTATAATTATGCATCCCGGACCTATTAATCGCGGTGTAGAGATTACAAGTGAAGTGGCTGATTCCCATCAATCCGTGATTTTGAACCAAGTAGAAAATGGTGTAGCAATTAGAATGGCGGTTATTTATCTTTTGGCTTCAAAAATTCAATAAATTAATTTAAAACTCTGTAAATTAGCTACTTATAAACCATACTGCTATTAAAGATGCAGTCTCTGAAATTTAATACAATGAAAGTAGATCAAAAAGGACATACGATAACGATTAGGGATACTCAGGGTGATTTTACTTCTTTTTTAATGAAGGTTACCCATCAATATAAAACATTCGAAAAACACAACATAATAATTGATCTTTTGTTGCATAACGATTTGTCAACAAATGATGTTAAATTATTTATGCCATTGTCAAAACAACATAAAAAAGCTAAAAAATCTTTTGTAATTGTCACTTCTGATTTTGATTACAATGCCATTCCTGAGAAATTAACTGTGGTGCCTTCACTATTAGAGTCTCATGATATTATTGAAATGGAGGAGATTGAAAGAGATTTAGGTTTTTAAGTTAGAACACTCGGTTACTTTTTAACCGCCAAATTTATTTAAACAAATATGAAATAACGATTAAATAGTTAACCAAATAACCGAATAAATTAAACTTGAAACTAACAATCCTCGGTTGCTATGCAGCCACTCCGCGAACCTTTACCAATCCTACTTCCCAGATTTTAGACATAAAAAACAGACTCTTTTTGATTGATTGCGGAGAAGGAACCCAAGTGCAATTGCGGAAGAATAAAATACGATTTTCTAAAATAAACCATGTTTTTATTTCCCATTTGCACGGAGACCACTTCTTTGGATTAGTGGGTTTAGTATCCACATTTACTTTGCTCAACAGAACTACGGATTTGCATATTTATGGTCCAAAGGGCATCAAAGAAATTATCAAGTTGCAATTGCGATTGTCTAATTCTTGGACCAATTACGGTTTGTTCTTTCATGAATTGGAATCGCTGGAAAGCGAAATTATTTTTGAAGACGACAAGGTTTTGGTGAAAACCATTCCATTAAAACACCGCGTGTATACTAATGGTTTTTTGTTCCAAGAAAAATTAGGAGACCGAAAACTGAATTTGGATGCCGTTCAAAATTATGAAATAGAGAGTTGCTATTACCAAAAAATAAAAAATGGGAAAGACATCGCGTTGGAAGACGGAAGAATCATAGCAAACGACAAATTGACATTTGATCCTATTCCGGCAAAGAATTATGCATTTTGCTCAGATACTGCTTACAATGAGGAGATACTTCCTATAATTGAAAATATAGATGTGTTGTACCATGAATCTACTTTCCTTCAATCGGAGGAAAATCTGGCAAAAAAAACATTACATTCTACAGCTAAAGAAGCTGCAACCATAGCTTTGAAAGCAAATGCTAAACAATTAGTTTTAGGACATTATTCCACCCGATATGAAAATATCGGATTGTTTAAAGAAGAAGCCGAAACTATTTTCCCCTCAGTACTCTTAGCAGATGATGGAAAAAGCTTTGAGTTTTAAATACAGAAATCAATTTAGAGTATAAAATAGTATTTGGATTTTTTGATAATTTTTATCAAATCATTCAACAATCAAACATTTTTAAAACAATGAAATATGAACGACTTAAGTAATTACAGAAAATCATACGAAAAGAGTGAATTATTAGAATCGAATATTCCGGAAGACCCAATAAATTTGTTTAATCGCTGGTTTCATGAAGTAGAAGATTATGGTGGCGAAAGCGAAGTAAATGCTATGACGGTTGCTACAATAGGTTTAGATGGTTTTCCCAAGTCTAGAGTTGTTTTATTGAAAAAATTTACTGAAGAAGGTTTTATTTTTTATACCAATTACAATTCAGAAAAAGGTAAGGCTATTGCTGAAAATCCTAATGTGTGCCTGTCTTTTTTTTGGCATACTATGGAGCGTCAGGTAATCATTAAAGGAATTGCAAAAAAAACATCGGAAATGACTTCTGATAGTTATTTTGAATCCAGACCTGATGGCAGTAAATTAGGCGCACTAGTTTCTAACCAAAGTGAAGTGATTCCTTCCAGAGGCTATTTAGAGGAAAACCTGAAGCAGTTAGAAAAAGATTTTGAGAGTGTTGTAATTCCGAGACCCAAACACTGGGGCGGATTTTTAGTAACTCCTTTAGAAGTAGAGTTTTGGCAAGGAAGGCCCAATCGATTACATGATAGAATTCGTTATACAAGTCAACACGATTATTCTTGGAAAATGGACAGACTCTCTCCTTAAAGTAGGAAATATACATATATAAATATCTTTATAATGTAGTTAGTCGATTATTTTTGGTAGTTTAACGATAAAAGATGTAATTTTAATTAATAATAAAAAGCATCTATTAATTATTCTTAAAGTTTTTTGTCCCACAATTTACTTTACACTTAAACTACTACTCTTATGAAGCTAAAATTACTTCGTGCGTTATTGCTCGTGACTGTAATATGCACTATGAATTCCTGTTCTTCAGACTCTTCTGATACTCAAACAGCTGATGCCGTAGCAAAGAAAGTAACTGTTTATTCATACAATTCGATCGAAATAGAAACGATGAATTTGATTAATGCTCACAGAGTTCGCAAGGGTTTAACACCTTTAGAAAAAATTAATCACATGTCTTACAAATCAGAAGAACATGATCATTATATGATTGTAAATAATGTAGTGAATCATAATGATTTTGTGGCTCGTTCCGAAAATATAATGAAAACATTAGGAGCCACATCCGTGAGCGAAAATATTGCTTATAATTACAATACACCACAAGCGGCTTTAAATGCTTGGTTAGCCAGTCCTAGTCATAAAGAAAATATAGAGGGTAATTTTACCCATTTTGGAATTGCAATAAAAGAGGATCCTGCAACGGGTAAAAAATATTACACAAATATCTTCGCAAAAATTTAAGTTGAGTGTTTTTTTATAATTAAAAGGCTGTCTTCCCCCAAAAGACGGCCTTTTATTTTTTATGAATAGCCAATTATTTTTAAAAAGGTTTAGTGCTATTTTTTTATTTACAAAAAGTCCAATGAATCTACTTTCATTGGACTTTTTGTATTTGTGTAATCTTACGGAATTTTTATTCGTTTATAAAAAAAACAACTAATTTTATTCTAAAGTAGCTCTTTCATTTTTGGTTTACGTCCACTGATGAGTAAAAGATACTAAATAGTCGGCAGTACAACTCATAATGAAACAACGGAAAGTGATGCTTCTGGAAAACCAAAAAACCTCGGATTCGGGCTTTGTTTTTTTGTGGACGGTTTCTTAATTTACTATTTTCAAACTTCGTACCTTTGCACTTTAGAAATTGAAAGAAAATGATTGAAATAGGAAAATACAATACGCTTACCATATTACGCGATACCAAAGTGGGTTTGTTTCTAGGTAATCCAGAAAAAGATCCCGAAGGAATTCACGACATTCTGTTGCCTAACAAATATGTACCAAACGAATTTGAAATAGGCGAGGAGTTGATTGTTTTTGTGTATTTAGACCACGAAGAAAGACCCGTTGCCACCACATTAGAACCGTATATATTATTGAATGAATTTGCGCTTTTGCGTGTGAATTATACCAATCAGATTGGTGCTTTTATGGATTGGGGAATGGAAAAAGATATTTTGGTTCCGTTCAAAGAGCAGGCGCGTCCTATGGAAAAAGGCAAACGCTACTTGGTTTATCTTTATATGGACGAAAAAACTAATCGTTTGGTGGCTTCCAGTAAAACCAACCAATTTCTAAAAAATGAGGAGCTAACGGTTGAAAAAGGAGAAGAAGTGGATTTGATTGTTTCGCACATTACTGAAATAGGAATTAACGTAATTATCAACGAGAAACATAAAGGTTTGTTGTACAAAGATGAAGTGTATGATGATGCAATTCGAACAGGAGACCGCATGCGCGGCTACATTAAGACGATTCGCCCTGATAATAAAATTGATGTGGCATTGCAGGTTCAGGGGTACCAAAGTATCGAGCCCAATGCAGATAAAATTCTAGATGAGTTAAGAGCCAGCAGAGGTTTTTTGCGTTTGACGGACAATTCACACCCGGAAGACATTAAAACAGTTTTGAAAATGAGCAAGAAAACCTTCAAGAAAGCCATTGGTGCTTTATACCGAGAGAAATTAATCGAAATCAAGGAAGACGGAATTTACTTAATTAAGGAGTAAAATAATACCAACACTATTTTTATGTTTTATCGTTTGCAACCATTAAAAAATTTAGGAAGTTTAGTCAAGGAGCATATTCTTACTGTAGATTAATTTCTAAATGATTTAGAAAAAATATAAAATGTTTAAACAATGTTCAATGTAAATTAAAAAAAGAAAGACTAATCGGTATGATTAGTCTTTCTCTTTTTAATATTGTTTTAGAATAATAAATTCTGACAACATTAAAATAAATTGGATGTTCAAAGTAACTTTATCCACCTCTAACACTATAGTATTCAGGATACTATTTTTAAAACAATAACGTAAGCATAAAGTACTTTAAAGAATAGTTTGTCTTTAAATGTCCAGTCAGTTGCGTAGCATTTTTGAAAATAATTTCACAATAAAGCCACTGGTTTTATATATATTGGAAGATAATTTTCTAAACAATTGTTTATTAATGTCTCACTTATGCAAGAACAAGAAAAATAGCTCTTTAGTTAACCGTGGGTGTTACTTTTATTTTTACTGCTGAAGCAAATGATTTTCTCATAAACTCGTTAATCAGGGCTTTTGAAATAGTGTTATAAGTTATTACCGTAGAAAAACGAGTGACAACATTTTTAATGATATTCAATACATTCTTTTTTTAGGTTAATAAATCAGTGAAAAATCAATAATTAAATGAGATAAATAATTCGTATTTATCTGATTAGCTGATTATAAAGTTAGAAATAATTTGGATTCCCAACTGTTAAAACGCTATTTTTTGGTCGTTTTTTAACATTACAAAGCCTTTAATGAGAGAAATATTACCATAAGCTTGTCTAAATAGAATAGATAAAATGTAAAAAATGATTTATTTTTACACTATAATAATTAAAATCAATTGTAATGGATTGGATTACTGCTAAAGAATACGAAGATATCACTTATAAGAAATGCAATGGCGTTGCCAGAATTGCTTTTAACAGGCCGGATGTGCGCAATGCATTTCGTCCAAAAACGACAGCTGAATTGTATAATGCCTTTTATGATGCGCAGGAAGATACTTCAATTGGAGTAGTTTTACTTTCTGCCGAAGGACCTTCTTCTAAGGATGGCGTATATTCTTTTTGTAGCGGAGGCGATCAAAACGCACGTGGTCATCAAGGATATGTAGGCGATGACGGACAGCATCGTTTGAACATCTTAGAAGTACAACGCTTAATCCGATTCATGCCAAAAGTAGTTATCGCCGTAGTTCCTGGATGGGCTGTAGGCGGCGGACATAGTTTACATGTGGTCTGCGATTTGACTTTGGCAAGTAAAGAACACGCTATTTTCAAACAAACTGATGCCGATGTAACCAGTTTTGATGGTGGATATGGTTCAGCTTATTTAGCTAAAATGGTGGGACAGAAAAAAGCACGTGAAATTTTCTTTTTGGGACGCAATTATTCGGCTCAGGATGCTATGGATATGGGAATGGTGAACGCTGTGATTCCTCACGCTGAATTAGAAAATACGGCTTACGAATGGGCGCAGGAAATCTTGCAAAAATCTCCAATGGCTATTAAAATGCTAAAATTTGCGATGAATCTTACGGATGATGGAATGGTGGGACAACAGGTTTTTGCCGGTGAGGCCACTAGACTTGCCTATATGACAGAAGAAGCTAAAGAAGGCAGGAATGCATTCTTGGAAAAAAGAAAGCCGAATTTTGAGAAAAAATGGTTGCCGTAATTGAGTATTCAGTTATAAGTGTTCAGTAGTCGGTCGCCATCAAGAACGCAGTCGTAATTTGTCATTTCGACGAAGAAGAAATCTCATTAACAGTTTCAGTAATCAGACTCAAAAGACTCAAATAAAAACGTCGCGCCTTAGTGGTCTTTGTGGCAAAAAAGAAAGCCTCTTTTTGGCAAAAAAAACTAAAATTTACAAATGGAAAATTTCACAAACGAAACAATTGATACGGGCCAACTTCCAAAATTTGAGAAAGTCACTTTTATGAATTTACATCCTAAATATATTAGGGTAGTATTGATTAATTTGGCGTTATTTATTGGCATACTTATTCTTGTTCCAATATTGATTTCAACATTTAAACCGGAACTGTTTTCAGGAAGAGTCTGGTTGATTATAGGAGCTGTTATTCCCGTATTCTCAGCTTTGTTGGTAGTGTTTTCTATTATTGGATTCCATAAAAAAGGATTTGCATTCAGGGAACACGATGTGCTTTTCAGACACGGAATAATTGCTACAAATACGATTGTAATTCCTTATAACAGAGTGCAACATGTGGCATTGCATGAAGGACTGATTTCACGTTATTTTGGTTTGGCCAAAATTGAAATTTTTACTGCTGGCGGAAATTCCAGTGATATTGAAATTCCCGGAATTGAAAAAGAACAAGCCGAAAATATCAAACAGTTGTTGATGGGTAAAATACAAAAGCAATTGTAATGGGAGCCGATTTTAGTCAGCCACAGAGGCAATCTTCAATAGGGATTTTAGTGATGTTTTTTTACACGCTTCAGTATTACGCCAGAGCGTTGTGGCCTATGATTGTGATTTGGATTTTCAAGTTTGATGAGGTTAATAAATTGTATTTTTTCTTTGGGATGCTTGCCCTCTTTGTGAGTGTTGGAGTTGTTTCTTATTTGAAATACCTGAATTTCACTTTCTTTTTGGATGCCGAAAATCAGGAATTTATCATTACCGACGGCGTTTTCAATAAAACCAAAACCGCGATTCAGCTGCGTAAAATCCAACAGGTAAATATCAATCAGTCTTTTATTCAAAAATTAATTGGTGTTTATGAATTGGATGTAGACACAGCCGGAAGCAATAAAAAAGAAGGTGCTATTCAAGCGATTTCGCAAGAACTGGCTTTGGAATTGAAATTTCGTTTGTTAGAAAATGAAGATATAAAGAATGAAATTGGCGCTGAAGAAACTGTATTGGAGGAAACCGAGCAAAAACTATTTGAAGCTGCGCATCCTTTTATTAAAATCAGTTTTTTGAGTTTGCTGAAAGTTGGAATTACATCTAATTATGGCAGAAGTATCGCTCTATTGGTAATTTTTTTTAGTACTATATATGAGAATTTTCAAAATTTTGGAGAAGAAAGCAATGCTTATAAGGAGAAAGTAGGATTATACATTGATAAAAATGTAGTGTTGCAAACTATTTTAATATCAATACTGTTGTTGTTTGTTGTGGTTCTGGTTGTAAATGTGATCCGTACGGTTTTTAAATATTATGATTATAGAATAGCGAGACAAAAAGGATCTTTGTTGTTGTCTTTTGGCTTGTTGAATACGAAAAGCACTATCATCAAACCTGAAAAAGTTCAGATCACGTCCGTTACCAGAAATTATTTCCAAAAAAAAATGGGAATTTTAGAACTACAAATCAAACAAGCTACCGGGGGTGAAAAGGAAGAACGGAAATCAATAATAGAAATTCCGGGATGCAGTGAAGCCGAAAGAGATTCCATATTGACGTTATTATTTCATCAAATTCCTGAAAAGGGAGTAATGCTTCAGCCTAATTTTCGTAAACTTGTTTTTTCTGTTATTCTTTCAATAGGATTACCTTTGTTTGGTTTTATGGCAGTTGGTCATTGGATTGAACCTATAATTTTTGAATATAATTATGTGATGCCAATTTATGTGATTTTTATTGGAGCAATCCAGTATTTTAAATTCAAAAATGACCGATTGTTTATCCACGAGAATTTTATAATAAAGCAAAGTGGCGCTTGGGATGTGAGCAATGATATTATTGAACCCAGTAAAATACAAGCGATTACAACGTCGCAGCTTTTTTGGCATAAAAAGTTGGATATTGGTTCCATAACATTGCATACCGCAGGAGGAAATATCGCTTTTCAATTAGGGAATTATTCAGTACTACAACAACAAGTTAATTTTTGGTTGTACGAAATAGAAACTTCCGATAGCAATTGGATGTAAATAAAATGGTTTAAAGTTTAAGGTTTAAAGTTGTTTTTTACAATAAAGCTTAAGTTTTAAACTTCAAACTTTTAAATAAAAAAATATGAAACATTGGATTGAAGCCGCACGTTTACGAACCTTACCCTTATCGGTTTCTGGAATAATAGTTGGAAGCATGTATGCTTTGGCAAACCCAACAGATAACATATTAACGCCTACGGAAGTTTTTAACTGGCGATTGTTTGGTTTTGCAATATTGACAACATTAGGATTGCAAATACTGTCCAATTTTGCCAATGATTACGGTGACGGCATGAAAGGAACGGATAATGAAGATCGGGTAGGACCAAAACGTGCCATACAAAGCGGTGTGATTACTCCGCAAGCCATGAAACGCGCCATGATCATAACATCAGCTTTGACGTTGCTTTCAGCGATGCTATTGATTTATTATGCGTTTAGAGATACAAATTTATGGTTTTCCTTGTTTTATTTGGTTTTGGGAATTTTGGCAATTGTATCAGCCATTCGATATACAGTTGGAAATACGGCGTACGGATACCGTGGATTTGGCGATGTGTTTGTCTTTGTATTTTTCGGTTTGGTGAGTACTTTAGGAGTGAATTTTTTATATTCTAAACAATTGGATGCGTTGTTGGTTTTACCTGCAATAGCCATTGGATTATTGAGTGTAGGTGTTTTAAATCTGAATAATATGCGAGACGAAGCATCAGATAAAAAATCAAATAAAAACACGATTGTCGTAAAAATTGGCGGTGCCAAAGCTAAAATATACCATTATATTCTGATTGTAACCGCAATGGTTTTAGTATTGATTTTTGCTATTACAGATGATTTTCACTTTGATCAATACTTGTTTTTATTGTCGTATATCCCTTTGACTAAACATTTAATTACCGTCTATAAAAACCAAAATCCTAAGGAATTAGATCCTGAATTAAAAAAACTGGCATTGAGTACTTTTGCACTTTCAATTTTATTGTCATTAGGTATGATTTATTTCTTTTCGGATATAATTGTAAACACTTTTTTAGGGGGGAGATAAAATAATAATCTAAATACGGAATCCTTTAATCATTCTATTTTTAAATTTAAAAAGATGAAAATAACATTTTACGGTCACGGGGCATTAGGGATAGAAGTTGGCGGCAAACATATTATTGTAGATCCGTACATTTCTGCAAATCCCAATGCAGCTCACATTGACATTGATACGTTAAAAGCCGATTATATTTTAGTGACACATGCTCACGGAGATCATATTCTGGATGTCGATGCGATAGCTAAAAGAACGAATGCGGTAATTGTTTCTAACGCTGAAATTGCCGGTTATTATGGTGCAAAAGGCTTTCAATCGCATCCTATGAATCACGGTGGAAGCTGGAATTTCGATTTTGGAAAACTGAAATATGTAAATGCCATTCATTCCAGTTCGTTTCCTGATGGCAGTTATGGAGGAAATCCTGGCGGTTTTGTCATTGAAGGGGAACATAAAAACATCTACATTGCTGGTGATACAGCGCTTACTATGGATATGAAACTCATTCCTATGCGGACCAAACTCGATTTAGCTATTCTGCCCATAGGTGATAATTTTACCATGGATGTTGAAGATGCTATTGTCGCTTCTGATTTCTTGGATTGCGATAAAATTCTGGGGTATCATTACGACACTTTCGGTTATATCGAAATTGATCATGAAGATGCTATTCGTAAATTCTTCAATAAAGGAAAAGATCTCATGTTGTTAGAGATAGGAAGTTCCATAGAGTTGTAATTTTTTTATTTGAAGCTAATCCAGCTATCCGTTGCAATCTTTTATCACCCTGTCAGGGTTTGAAACCCTGACAGGGTGATAAAAGGATTTTTACTTCTATCTGGGCTAGGGTTTGCCGGTACCAAACTTCGTAGTTAATTTTACTAAAACGTTGTTCGCTCTGGTGTTTAAATTTTATATCAATCATGCAAAAAAAGAATTTCATTTTTTTATTTCTGTTTCTAATTTCAACAAATACTATTTTTTCTCAGAAAGATGGCTATTGGGATAAAACCCGTGCTACAACCGAAGAAATTACAGTTTCCGCCAGAGATAGAATCGTTATAAAAACTCAAGATTTCCCTGAAGGAACTACCGAGGTCGTATACAGAATAACGCTTTTGGATAAAAATCAGCAAATGGTAGGCAGTTTAGTTTCGGTTTTAAAAGCTATTCCAGACCCAACAGGAATCAGTCAAGGTTCAGCAGGAGCAGTTTTTATCTTGTCGAAAATATCAGGTGATGATAAATGCAAGTATGCTGTTTTCTCTAGCGATGAATTAGCCACACAATATAAAGAAAGTGGCAAAACGGATGATGCTTGTTTGGTTCAAGACACGCCGGTGAGTAAAGATGCCAAACGACTTTCTACTGAGAAATCTACTTGTATGCGATCGAATTCGGGAAATTTATGGTTTGGTTTCGAAAGTAAAAACTGGATCATGAACCAAAAAATCATTCTCGAAGTGGTGCCGTGGGTTGATAATAAACTCAGTCGCGGATGGACTTTAGCAAACAGAAAAGCAATAATTGAACAATGCAAAACATCTAATTTGGCTCAAAAAATGACCAATTCAGATGATTTTTGTGTTTGTATTCTCGATAAAATCCAAACCAAGTACAAGTTTAAGGAATTCCAGAAATTATTAGCTGTAGAGCGCACTAAGGCGTTCAGGGATTTTGGTAATAGTTGTTTTGGTGAAAGTAGTCTTTCAAAAAGTGTGTATGACAATTTGCGTAAGCAAGCCGCTATGTTGGCTAAACAAGGAATGCAAGGTGAGGCAATCACGAAATTGACAACGATTATCAATGATGGAAAAGCAACTGCTTTGGATTATAATGCGATAGGTAGCAGTTATGTTTTGACGAAGCAATACGGCAAAGCAATTAAATTCCTGAAAGAAGGTGAGAAAATAGACGATACAGAGTTATTGATAAAGCTGAATTTAGCACACGCGTATTTATTGAATGATAATTTTTCGTCTGCAAAAGCCATTTATAAAGAGTATCAATCGCAAAACGTAACGGATAGTTTGAGTTGGACTCAAAAAGTAAAACAAGATTTCGCAGCTTTTAAGAAAGTTGGGATTAAAAATGATGATTTTGAAAGAGTTTTGAAGTTAATGGATAAATAAATCGAACTTTAAAGCTTATATGCCTTATATGTTTTAAAGAAGCAACAATTCTTTTTACCATGTTAGGCATCTAAATTTTAATAAAATAATTCAGATATAAGTTTACTAGATTGAAATAACTCATAATTCATAATTTCTTGAAAGCAACCTACCACAAATATATTCTTAATTTCAAACGTCCATCAGGAACTTCTCGTGGCGTTATGACCGAAAAAGAAACTTGGTTTATTGTTTTGGAACAAGACGGTAAAAAGGGAATAGGAGAGTGCGGAATCCTTCGCGGATTGAGTATTGATGACCGACCGGATTATGAAGAAAAATTGCAGTGGACTTGCGATAATATTCACTTAGGAAAAGATCAGCTTTGGGAAGCGTTATTAGAGTTTCCTTCGATACAATTTGGAGTGGAAATGGCGTTCCGATCTTTGGAGAATGAAAACCCTTTTTTCCTCTTTCCATCTGAATTCACAAACGGTACAAAATCCATCCTGATAAACGGTTTAGTTTGGATGGGTGAAGAGGCGTTTATGAAGCAGCAAATCGAGGAAAAATTAGCGCAGGGTTTTAGATGCATCAAACTCAAAATTGGAGCAATAGATTTTGATAAAGAACTACAGTTATTAAGGTTTATTCGGGAACATTTTACTCCGGAACAAGTCGAAATTCGGGTGGATGCGAACGGTGCTTTTGATGTAACTTTAGCTTTAAATAAATTAATTCAACTATCTGAATTTAAATTACATAGTATAGAGCAACCGATACAAAAAAACCATACTGACAGGATGGCAGATCTGTGTAAAAAAGCTCCTTTTCCTATTGCTTTGGATGAAGAGCTGATCGGTGTGTTTACTTTGGCAGAGAAAAAGCAATTACTGACAAAAATCAAGCCGCAATACATCATTTTGAAGCCTAGTTTTGTAGGTGGTTTTCGAGGCACGCAAGAATGGATTTCATTGGCTGAAAAGCATAAAATCGGGTGGTGGATTACCTCTGCTTTGGAGAGTAATATTGGACTAAATGCGATTGCGCAATGGACTTTTTTGCAACACAATGCAATGCCTCAGGGATTAGGAACCGGAGCGCTTTATACGAATAATTTTGACTGTCCGCTGGAAGTTTCACAAGGGCAATTGTGGTATAAAAAGGAGTTGGACTGGGCGTTTGATTTTGCTCTTTTGAAATAGATTATCTCGTCTTTTTTTGTTCGCCCTCTCCTAACAAAACGGATAATGTCTTCTAACTAGGAGTGCGGTCCGTTATCAATTTGATAATAAATAAATAACGGGACCTGCCAAAAGTGAGGTTCTAAAATACAAATAAAGATAGCTAATCCTTTTTGTATTCCTTTTTTTCAATCCACTTACAAACAGGATATAGAATAAAACTAATGAGTAAAGCAAAACATAACGGAATAAATAGTGTTTTTCCAAAATAGAATATTAATGCGGACAACGTTAAGTAAGTCGAAAGTTTAAAAGTCGTAAAGTCAAAAGAATTAACTTTAAGTAAAACATCCTTAAATCAGATTGTTACATAATTTTATCCTGATTTTAAAATACGACATTATACCATGGTTATTACTTATAAACTAAAGAATTTCTAAAACAGAATATTTTTTAGTGGACTGAACCGGGATGGGAGTTTTAGAGGATTGGATATCAATATTACATTATAGTCGTTATCTCTTATTCGTATTTTATATTTATTTGCGAGTAAGATGTTTGTTATAACTAATCGAATTACAGTAAATTGAATATTGTGGGAAATATTTAAGCGTCCAATAATCGCCTGTGGTAATTAATTTGTCCCAAATGATAGGCAAGGTGCGTGGTCAAATGGATGAGTATGAACTCAGTTGAAGTTTTGTTCTTTAAAACTAAAAGTGGATATTCCATTTTCAAATCTTCTTCTGAGAGGGTATTAAGTGCATTGACAAGGATAACTATCGTTTCTTCGATTTTTGATAATAATTCTGCTCTTGAAATATCTTTCAGTGAAAATTCTAATGGTCTGTTTCTTATATAACCCGTCTTTCCATATTGGGCTCCAATATATGTGTTGAGATTTCCTATAATATGCAAGCATAGATTTCCGGCTGAATTAGCGATTCCTTTTTGTGTTTTCCAAATATCACTTTCGTTTTCATACGATTCAATTTCGGATTTCAGAATGTTTAAATCTCTAATGAAAAGCATTTTCAGGGTGTCAATCAGCATGTTGAGTTTCTTTATATTTTTTTAATGATAAAAGGGCTTGCTCTTGAATTTTTTTATGAAAAAAACCAGTCCAGCCTAGTAGGTATCCGGTGATTCCAAAAGCTTGTTTGGACCATTTAAAAATATCAAAATCATCGGTGTGTTTTATAATTAATCCGTCTTTAAACTGAAATTGTGCCTGAATACGATTTACTACTTTTCTATTAGTCTTACTGAAATTGTAGGTAGCTATAAATTGTACGGAGCCAATATAGTCATCAGCCTTGACCGCAGAGAATTTAATTGTAATATTCCCTTTGCTTTTTTCGAGGAGCATTTTCCACATTAGGCAAACATCATTTCCCTTTAATAGACCAAAAACTGGATCACGAAATTGAATACTGGAATCATAACAGTTACACATTGTTGGTGAATCTGCATTTGCAATAGCACTATAGAATTTGGTAAGGATTTTCTCGCTTTCGGTCATGTTTTTAAATAAAGTGAAAAGTAAAAATACTAAAATTTTTACGAAAAGTAAGTGTTTAAAATCAAAATTGGAAAGGGATTACGTCTAATTTACCTTTACTTTGTAAAATTATAAGATTCAGAACTAATAAATTAATTCAAAAAAATTGGTATTAATTTGGGACTAAAATAGTAATAAAGATCTTCATTTCTTTCCATAGATTTCACAGATTTGCATAGATTAATGCGCTTCATAGCTTTAAAATATTTTTAATCAGCCCAATCTGTTGCAAAAATTTTCTTTAATAATTGCGAGAATATATCTTTCTTGCTACTTAATTATGAAAATGAATTTCTATTCATGATATCTGAAATAAATTTCAGCACAAAAAAAGAGGATAGAACTTTGCGTTTCTACCCTCTTTGTCAATTTATAATACGTGCATTTTACTTATTTAATAGCGGGCATTATATCAATTATGACGGTACGGTTGTAAAAACGTTCTTCAGGGGTTTTGTTTTCAAAAGGAGAATTATTTTCATTCTCGCCCTCTCCGGTTACTTCAAATTTTACGTCATTCCTACCGGCTTTAGATAACCCTTTTTCAAGGATCCCTTTCACATCGTTAGCACGGGCTAAAGACAAGTTTTGATTGTAGGTTTCTTCACCAATACTATCAGTATGACCGTGAATTAGTACTGTTGCGCCAACAGGTATTTGTGGGGTTACTACTTCGCTAAGGTATTTTTCATAGATACCAATTGCTTTAGATTTATTAAATTCATAAATAATACTATATCTGGTGCCTTCCTCCATTTTTGCAGGAGTCCAAAGTACCATGTGAACAGGAGTTTCTTTTTCTACAATTTTACCACTTTTAGTTTGACCAATCATTTTTACGGTGTAATCACCTTCTGGACGGCTCCCTAAAATTGCTTTTCCAGGAATTTTAACTTCGTCTTGAGTATATGGTCCAAAATTTTGAACCGTACCTTGCTCATCAGTAATTTGTAATGACCATGAAGATAAGGCTTCACCGGCTCCTTTATTGTTGAAGCTAACATAGCTTTCAATAGGAGCTTCTTGTAGTGCTATTATTTGTACAGGTTTTAATTGCGCATCAGGTCCACTTTGAAATTCCATTAGTAAATCCGGTGAATTACTTTCGATAGAAACTCTGCGATCGCCTTCACGAAGTAAGACTAGTTCTTGAGTTCCGCCTGGTTGTTCAGAAGGTATAGTTGGTTTGTCTTGACCTTTAGTCATGATTCTAGACGGATCAATAGCAAATATATATACTAGATAAGTCTTGATTGATGCTGCCATTACTAAACCCTCTTGGGATCCTTTTTCTGACGAACCTACCAAGATAATTGTAGCTGTAGGATTTTTTTGCATTCGATCACCCAGAATGTTCAATACATTATAATACACAGTCATTTGACGTTTAGAACGATCAGACAATTTTTTTGGAACAAAAACTTCCAGTTGGTCTTCTTTGAAGTCTTTTACTTGGTCTTTCGTTAATACAACATAACGACTTGGAATTTCAGTAGATCCTTGATTAAAAAACACATAGTTTCTAAGTGGGAAAATCTCTGTCATTCTTCTTTCTCCCGGAACATTACTAGGAGAATTTACGGAGAACTGTACTTCACGGTCCTTAGCCAGATCTGTTGCTTCCTGAATATTTTTCCCTTGTCCAAATTTGAGCGCAACACCAGCTCTGACAGTAGTATTGTTCCATGTTTCTGTAGCACGTGGATCTTGACCAAAATAGGGTTGGAAAGCGACAAAAGGCGACAATATAAATTGTGTTTTGTTGCTGTCTGAAGATAGCGGAATGTCATATCCAGCTCCAATTTGAAGAGATAAAATTGTTTTGTTAATGGCACTAAAATCACCTCTTACTTCAGGAGAAGGCTCTTGATCCGGAAATGCCGTATTAGTGCCCAATTGATAGGTAAATGATTTGTCTAAGTTGAAAGCTAAACGCGGGCCTCCATACACATAGAAATTAGATTTGAACGGAGCAAAACGTACGCTGGGTTCCACGGTGATGTAACTAAGATCAGTAGATAAATCTGCAGGACAGTCACATGCGGTAGTAACGGGGTCAAAAGAACCTTTACGGCTGTCATAACCTGCTTGAAACATGATGCCCCATCTGGAATCAGCAGGCCTGTATTCTACAAGCGGCGCAATGAAAAGTCCAATACCGTCTCCCTCATGGAAAGTAGCGGGTGGTGTGAAATTAGCATTCAACTGATTTGTTGAACCGCGATAAAAATTAAAATTGGCACCAGCTGCAGCTCCAAAAAGCCAAGTAGGTTTTGCATATTTTACTACTAGTGTTTCTTGTGCCTGAACTTGGGTTTGAATGCTCCACCATGTCAAAGCAACTATCGCAACACTTTTGAAATTCAGATTATTAGGGGACCATGCAGCGCATGATCCCATTTTGAAATTATTTTTAGTTTTCATTTTTTACGGTTTAGAGATTATATTTGTGTGCGTCATTACTACTGCTCCATTTCGAGCAAGCATTCTGCCATTTGCAGTTGAATATGCTCCCATTGTTATAGATTGCAAGGCTAATATATTTCCTTCAAATTTTGTGTAGTTTCCAATAGTTGCAGAACTTCCCGTTTGCCAATACACATTCTTAGCAAGTGCTCCACCACTAAGTTTTATATTTCCACCTGCACCACCAACAGTAGTAAAAGCAGATGCGACTTGGAAGATCCAAACGTCAGTTGCAGAACCGGTAAGAGTCAAATCTCCATTTTGTACTAAAAGTGTGGATGTTGATTTGTATATACCTGCAACAAGTGTTTTTCCGCCCTGATCACCGGATACAGTTATTGGCGCACTATAAGAAGCTCCTTCTGCAAAAAGATATGCATTAGTCAGGTCTAGTTTTGCTTGTGTTAGCAGGGCAGCAATCCCTACAGGGGCAGTATCATCAGAAGCATAAATAGCACCATTTATTATAACTGCGGGAGGAAAGCCTGTTATTGAAGAACGAACACCAGGACTGATACCCACATCCATATTATTAATTACACTGAAACCTGCATTATTACTTACTCCAACACCGGATAAAATTCCAAATCTTTCTGCTGATCCAAGATTTACTGTATTTCCAACCAAGTTTGAAGTAGTACTGAAGTTCCAAACGTAATCGTTTGCCAGAGGAGTACCCGCTAAATTTTTAGCAGCTGTACTAATTGTTGCGGTATAAGTAGTCCCTGCTGTAAGTGGGCTTGTAGGAATAAAGGAAAGTGTAGTCCCTGAATAGGAAATAGCTCCTGCTACCGCTGTAGTACCATTTTTTAAAGTAAAGGTAGAATTACTAATAGTAGTAGGATCCATTTCTACACTAAAACCAGCAGTAATAGTTTTATTCAGAGCAACACCAGAAGAATTATTTTCAGGATCTGTTGTGACTACTGAAGGTCCACTAGTGGCGCCTGTGGTAAATGTCCAAACAAAGTTATTTGCAAGTGATGTTCCTTGTATATTTTTGACTCCAGTTGTGATCGTACTTGTATAGACTGTATTGACAGTTAAAGGAATACTAGGTACAAAATAAGCTTTTGTTCCGTTATAAGTAACCGTACCAGCAACGGAATTAGCGCCTTGTTTTAAGGTGAAATTGGTAGCGTTTACAGTCGCTTGATTCATTGGCATATTGAACTCTGCCGCAACCACTTTATTCAGAAATACATTGGTGGCATTTTTCAACGGATCTGTTTCTATTACCATTGGAGTAACTGTAGATCCGGTACTAAATGTCCAAACATAGTCTACTTGTAATGCATTTCCCATTACATCTTTAACGGATGTTTTAATTTTACCGGTATAGGTTGTGTTCGCAGATAATGGGGATGTAGGATCAAGTGTAGCAGTTGTTCCACTGAATGAAACAGTTCCTGTAACTAAAGTGGAGCCTTGTAAAGTAAAAGAGGATTGGTTAAAAGTTGATGCGTTCATCTCCTCATTGAAAATAACGGTAATCGATTTGTCTAGTGCTACATTAATAGCTCCATTTTCAGGGCTTGTCGAGACAACTTCTGGACAAACACCATCAATTTCTTGAAAGTCATCCTTAGCGCAACCAGAAATTAATGCAATAAATAGTATTGCAAAAGTTACTAATAAATTTTTAATTTTCATTTTTTGTTTATTTAGGGGATTAAGTTATATGCGGACAAAGGTGAGTTTATTAAAGTAGGAATATGTTATGGAATTAGCGAAATTACTTGCAAGATTTACTCTTGTAAATTGTTACCTTTACTTTTATGTATTAAAAATCAATTAGTTATATTTTGTGTTTGCTTAACGCAATATTAAAAGAGAATAGTGGCCTTTTACAGGATCTCTTTACAGTTTAAAAGCTTTTTTGTAGTTTTATATCGATGTTCAATTTTAAGTTCAAAAAAGTAAATAGCGTAAAACGCAAAAATTAATTTTAAAAAAAGACATAAAAAAAATCAAGAATTTTCATTCTTGATTTGTAAATAATACGAATATAATCTGTTTATGTCTTTTTACCTTTTTTTTCTAATGCAAAAATAAATGTTGTCAATTCATTTGTAAAAATATCCAGCGCTATGGTAGATTGTTTTATGTACTCTGAAAATTCCTTTAATTCATTTGGGGAATTTATAGATTCCTCAAGTAAATTGGCTAACCCAATGATATTGGCAATAGGTTGCCTCACTCTATGCGAGGTCATGAAGATCATTTCTTCAAGACCTTTTATATATTCTTTATGGTTTCTTTTGCTTTTTTAAAAAGCATTTATGCTGTAGTTACATTGTTTTCCACACTGAAAATTGGAACAAATTGATATTGAGAATCTTTTTGTAACTGTAATTTAAAAATTTTAAATTTTAAATTCCTTTTTAGCTTCTACAAATTTAGTTTCTCCCTTGCCAATTAAATTTTCGCCTTCGTTCCAAATTTTCTCATACTTTTGAGTTATTGTCCCTAATAAAGAGTCTAATTTGCCTTTTAGTTCATCAGCATAATCATTGCTTTTGTCCATGATTTTTCTTCTTGTTTTGTCTCCTTTTTCAGGCGCAAACAAGACTCCTAATAATGCTCCTACGGCAACTCCTCCTAATACTCCTAATATAATTTTATCTGCTTTCATAATGTTTATTTTTAATAACAATGAATTTAAATTCCTCGGCCTTTTATCAGTCTCAATATCACTGCTATTACAGCTATAACCAAAAGGATGTGAATAATTGATCCCGCGCTGTATGCGAAGAACCCAACCGCCCAAAAGATAATTAAAATTACGGCTATGGTATATAATAGATTGCTCATGATTTTAGTTTTTAATGATTAATATTTTAATTTCTAGTTAAGTCTAAGTCCCACATATAAGCTCAATACGCTATTTTTTGCATCAGGATAAGTGTAATTAGTACCGGAATAATTTCTTTCTTTTCCTACTTTGGTTAAACCATAATTATATCGTACTCCAAAGTTTGCAACATCTAAATCGATACCAATACCTCCGGAGATACCGGCGTCAAACTTATTGAAATCATTGGTGTCTAATTCACTTTCGGAACTAAATAAGTTAGAATCATTGGTTGTTTTACCACTTACCATATAAGCGGCATAAGGCCCAACATGGACATTAAAATTATCGGTAAGATTCATTACCAATAAGACTGGTACTTCAATATAATTGACATTGAATTTAGCTGTTCCGTTAGCAAAAGAATTGTTGTACACCAGTTCTGCTCCTTTTGTGGTATAGTTAATCTCAGGCTGAATAGCAATAGCATTAGTAATGGGAAGCTTAGCATATAAACCGGCATTAAAACCTGTTAATACATTATTGTCATCTACATTATCCGTGTAAAGATTTGAGAAATTTAATCCTCCTTTAAAACCAAAAGAAGCTGTTTTTTCTTGTGCTTCAATAGTTGTAAAAGTGATAAGGCTTACAAATAGTGAAGCTAAAATAATTGATTTTAATTTTTTCATTTGTTTAATTTTTTAATTAAAAAATTGTTCTTTGCAAAGATGCAACTGTTTCAAAATAATTATGTTACAATACTTTTTGATAAGTTTATATTATTCACACTTTTTTCAATCTCCAAATTTTTCTTTTGATTTTTATTTTTGTCTTTCCAATTTCCTTTTAAATCTGATTCATTCCGCTTTATTGATAATTACCTGTGAAAGAATTGTCACTTTACAAAGTTCAGCTCTTTATGTACAGTTTAAACCGGAATAGGGTGTTCAGTTTGCTCTGGAATATCCACTTTATACCTAAAAACGATTACATAACTTTTAGGATTAGTTACATTATTCACGGGTTACAGACTAAGGCTTAGAGCCACATGTATTTTGCCTCATTCATTTCATATACCGGAATTGATTAATTGGCAGTTCTAGGGTGATTAATAGTGTATTCTTTAAGGATATTTTCTAAAGACTTGTAGTAATTTGTTAATGTTTGGATATTTATTTCAGGATTTGAAATAATTGGAACAGTGATGGGAATCTCCGCTAGGTATTTAGATAACTCAGGATACTGGTCGTGTATTTTTATCGTAATTTCAAGAATAGATTTGCTAAGTTGTTTTTCTGTTTTCATACTAAAATAGTTTAAGGTAACCTTTATTTTTTTAAAAAAGATGCAATCAAATTCACGAATTTCATCTTTAAGAATTAGAATAAATACTTGATAAAGTAGTGGTTATAAAGTAAATTTATTCAAAATACGGTTGTTTATTCCAGAGTAAGAATTGTTATTGCGGGTTTCATGTCCTAAGGTTTTTTTGGATTATTGCTATTCCAAAAAAAGAAAAGTTAACTTTTTAAAAATAAAACCTACCAGGTATGGATTCATATCAGGTAGGTTTTATAAATTTAAAATTGGTTGGTAGACAAAATCATCTGCATCCCCGGATATTGAATATCTCCGTCATCTTCAGCAGTTATAAATATTTTTGACGGCTTGTAGGCTGTAACTGTTTCAAAAGTTGCTCTAAGTTTTGAGGACAAAAATCCGCTATCGCTTTTTATTTGACCAATATTTCTTACAATATCCCCGTCTGTTTCCATCCAGACAACGTAAACATTTTTTGAAGGCTGTAATCTGTTTACTTCGGCTAAATCTGATATTTTTATTTTTATCAAATAATTTTTGTTACTGTCTTTTGTGACATTTACCGAGCCATTTGCTGCGGGGACCACAATAGAATTTTGAAAAGCAATGTTTTTACCACATGAAGAAATCGAAAGCAGCATCAGCATTGCTAAACCACCCATAAATATTTTTTTTAAATCAGCACTTATTTTCATTTTAGTTTTATTTTAAGAGTATATATAATACAAATTTAAGTTTTTTTATTAAATTAGTTGTTGAATAACTTTTATTTAAACTTGTAATATTCACAGATTAATAAAAAAATTATTCTTTGTAATTAATTACTTTGTTTCTTGTCTTTCATAATTAAAACAACTCCTCCAATAGCAAGTACAGCCCCTATAATGGGGGACCATTTTATTGGATGGTTTACTTTTTTATTTATTTGTATTGGGCCTATATCAACAATTTTTTCAGTGGTTACATAGTTAAAGCTGTTGTAAAGTAACAGAATTACTCCTAAAAAAATCATCGCGATTCCAATGGTTCTTGTTTTCATTTTTTTTTATTTAAAAGTGATTGTATGGAGATGCGTTTATGCTTTTGAAAAATATTCTTTTACAAAGGTATGTTGCTGATTTGGTGTCATCTGATTGGGATGTTTGATTTCGAATTTTATTTTAAAAAATGTTCATCCTCACTCAAGAAATTAAACAGTTCCAGTGGGTGTGCTTGAGCAAATGGCTTTTAAAGTACAGCTATAGAGTTGTCAATTTGGTATAAAACAATTTAAATTATAAGATAATTCCGTTCTATTTATGGAGTGTTGTTTTGACAGTTGTGCAGAGTGAAGATATTTTATTATTCATCTTTTGTTGTACGAATCAGACTAATACCTGAAGCGAAAAATACGGCACCTAATATGCCATAAATAAGGAGGGATTTAATGTCACTCATATCGTCTGAGGCACTAGAAAATAATACCGCAGTATAGATTAGACCGCTAATTCCAAGAAAAGTAAGTACAGTTCCAAAGATTCTTTTAAGATTCATATTTCTTTTTTTTAAATGGATTGCTATAGTTTTAGTAATTTCTCGTGAAAGTCTAATTAGAAACAAATACACAAAATAAAAATATCTTCAAACAGCTGTAAATAATGGTATTACAATACAAATGTATTCCGATTAGACTTTACGAGTGTTATATAATTGTCTATAAAAGTTACATCATTCACACTTAAAAAAAGGGATTTAGTATCACATTCTATCCATGAACCAATTCAATTCCTTTGTCATTTTTTGATATTTAAAAATAGTTTTGATATTTTTATTTAACCGAATAAAGGCAGTTTCACTTTTTACTACATAATCAAATGCTTTGTGATGCATACAGTTTACTGCAATTTCAATCTTATCCTGTGAGGACAACATGATCACTGGAATATCTGGATTGAAAGCTTTAATTTGATCTAAAGTTTTAATTCCGTTTATGGCATTTTTCTCAATACCATCAAGTTGGTAATCTAAAATGATCACATCTGGATTATTGGATATATTTGCCAAGCAGTGTTCACCGGTAGAGAAGGTTTCAACGATAAAATCAGTATTTGTGGTAAATTCAATTTCTAAAGATTTTAAAAATAATGCATCATCATCTACTAAGAAGATTTTTATTTTATTTTCGTTTTTCACTATTATGTGTTTTTAATTATATTAAGTTCTTCCTCTAGTTCAATACAGGCTTGCAGACAAATTTTTTCTAGTTGTAATACTAAATCATATATTCCCTCTGATTGATCTTGTGTAATTGCAAAGTTCTGAATTTTTTTTGCCATATTTTCAAAATCACTGTTAATACCCATTATGGCAAATGAAGGGATCATTTTATGAGCAGCAGCGCCTAATAATTTCCAGTTTTTGTCCTCTAAACTTTGCTTTATAGTATTCATTAAAGGCGGTGTTTGTACTAAATACAGGGATATCATTTCCATCATTAAGGTTGGATTTGATTTTGTTTTTTGATTCAAATAAATCAAATCAATACATTTTATTTTTTTCTCTTTACTATTGTTTTCCTTTAAACCGTTATTAAGTTTTTCACTCAGTTTTTCCAGTTTTGGTTTTTTTAATATTCCAACAATTTTGCTGTACAGCAGTCTTTCATCAACTGGTTTTGCAAGGTGGTCATTCATTCCTACCGATTTGCATTTAGCTAAATCAACTGTGGTGACATCAGCAGTTAAAGCAATAATTGGGACTTTTGAATTCATTTTCTTACGGATATACTCTGTAGCTTCAAATCCGTTCATCTCTGGCATTTGTAAATCCATTAGAATAATGTCGTACTCTTTCGCTTTTAGTTTTTCGATAGCTATTTTCCCGTTTTCGGCAATATCGCACTCAAATCCAAAATCGTCTAATAATGTCTTCATTAGCAATTGATTGAGCGGAATATCTTCAACTACTAAGACTTTAATATTCTTGATTTCGGTATCTAATTCGATTAACTCATTTTCTAATTCAACATCGGCATTTGTTTTCTGAAAACTTAAAGTAAAACTAAATGTAGAACCTTCATTTAGGGTACTTCTTACCCTTATAGTCCCGCCTTGTGGCTCTATCAGCTGTTTGACAATTGCCAGACCTAGTCCCGTTCCTCCGTACAATCGTGAAGTTCCACTGGAAGCTTGTTGAAAATTTTCAAATATTTTGTCTATTTTTTCTTCTGGGATACCAATTCCGGTATCAGTAACGGCAAATTCAATAATGACTCGATCTTCGTCTTCATGTATCAAATGTACGCTTACTGTAATGTTTCCTTTTGATGTAAACTTTACGGCATTGCTCACGAGGTTTAAAATAATCTGATGCAAACGCACCGGGTCTCCCACAAGTACATTTGGTATTTTACTATCGTATTGCTTTATTAATCGTAAGTTTTTTTCTTGAATTTTTGTTTCAAATAAATGCAGCATAGCTGATATGGATGATTTCATTTTGAAAGGTTTTTTTTCAAATGTCATCTTTCCTGCGTCAACTTTTGCTAGATCGAGTATGTCGTTGATCAGCACAATTAGGGCATCACCACTCATCTTAATCGCACTGATGTATTCTTTTTGTTTGGGTGTCAATTCTGTTTTCAAAACCACTTTTGTAAATCCAATGATGGCATTCATTGGGGTACGTATTTCGTGACTCATATTTGATAAGAATTGTTGTTTTGCTTTTACGGCATTCTCTGCTATAATAGTGGCGCTTTCAGCATTTTTTTTAGCTTTTTCAGCAATTTCTGTAGTTAACTCAGCAAAAACTCTGGCCTCAATCAACTCTGTCGCAATTCTTTTTTGCTCAGTAACATCTCTGGCAACAATTACTACACCAAGGATGTTTCCTTTGTCATCTTTGTATACGGATCCGTTGAATAATACATCCGTTAGTTTGCCGTCTTTATGCCGTAGTGTAAGTGGTGAATCTGCAACAGATCCTTTCTCAAATACTTCCTGATATACTTCTCTTGCGTTTTGTTGTTCCGTAAAATAATCAAAAAAATCAGAATCAGTAAGTTCTTCTCGAGGGATTCCTGTGATATTTACTAAGGCTTCATTCATGTCAGTAATTTTTCCTTTGGTATTAATTGTAACCAATGGATCACGACTCGCTTCAATTAAACTGAGTGAATACTGATACGCTAATTTTGCGTTGTACGTAAGTTCCTCTAGTTTTTTATTTACAATTTCTCGTTTTTCTTTTTCTTTACTTTGAAATAAAAGCTCCTTATTGGCAATAACTAATTCATCCGCGCGTTTTTCTTTTTCATTGTTTTGAAAAGCCAATTCTTCATTGGCAATAACTAATTCAGCCGCTCGTTTTTCTTTGATCTTGTTTTGAAAAGCAAGTTCATTGTTTGCAATTTTTAAATCTAGCGCCCATTTTTGTTTTGCACTATCTCTGGCAACAATTAGTACGCCTATTATAGTTCCTAAATTATCTTTGTATACAAAGGCATTAAACAATACATCCGTAAAACTGCCATTCTTATTTTGAATTGTAAGCGGAAAATCAGACACAGCCCCTTTCTGGAGAACTTCATGATAGATGTCTTGTGTTTTTTGTTTTTCTGTAAAATAATCAAAAAAGTCAGAATCAATTAAAAAATCGCGAGTAAATCCCGTTATATGTATTGTCGCTTGATTTATATCCGTAATTTTCCCTTCCGTATTTATTGCAATTATGGGATCCAGACTGGCTTCTATTAAACTTCTTGCGTATTGTGATTCTTGATTTTTAATGATTTCTGTTTTATTTATGAAGGTAGATAAATAAGGTGTTGATTGTTCTAATTTAAATTCCCGATTTCTTCAATTGGGCTTCGTCTTTTATCTTTTAATTTTTTAAAGTGAGAAGGGGAAAGTCCGGTTACTTTTTTGAACTGACTTGATAAATGGGCAACACTGCTGTAATTCATTTTCCAAGCGATCTCAGTTATATTTAATTCGCCGTAAATAATTAATTCTTTGATCCGTTCTGTTTTATGTGAAATTATAAATTGTTCAATTGTGGTTCCCTGCACTTCTGAAAACAAGTTAGATAAATAGGTGTAGTCGTGATTTAAGAGTTGGCTCAAATAATCGGAAAAATTGATCTTAATATTTTCAGTTGAATGGTGCACCATCTCGATAATTATATTTTTAATTTTTTCAATAAGCATTGACTTTTTGTCATCCATCAATTCAAGTCCAGAATCTAAAAGTGCAATTTTTAATTGTTGTCGTTGCTCCAAAGTAATATTTTCCATAATTTCAACTTCTCCTAAATCGACAACCATAAAGTGAAGGTTTAGTTTTTTTAGCTCTTCTTTCACTGCAATTTTACAGCGATTGCTTACCATGTATTTTATATATAGTTTCAAAAATATTTCTTTTACAGTTTAGACAAAAATAGCTTCTAGTAATAAAGGTACATTATATAATTTAACTTATAAGTTATATAATTAAAGGTATTCTATTTTTAATAGGATATTAATCCGAAATATTCAATTGAATTATAGTAATTAATTTTTTACAATTAGTAAATTTCGTTAAATATTTTTCACCAGTAATATTCTAGCAATTTTAAAATAATTGGCATTAAAACTATTTTTGGAATTTAGTATTTCTATTCTGTTTTGCAACAACTATTCCTGAAGAAAAAATGCAGTGCTATTTTTTAAAAAATTATTTCATCAAAAATGAATTTACCCAATCTAATGATTTAATAGAAGAAACTTTATTTTCTTCATTCATTGTAACTCGAAGTTCCTTGTTGGCTACTTTTTTAGTATATGATGCCTTGTATCTGAAAAGAGTACTTCCGTCAAAATTGTTTTTATATACCTCAACTAACTGAAGATCAATAAAAGTTCCATAATATTGGCGAAAACGCGTACAGGTCTTTGTCAGTCTTTCTTCGGTGGTGTTTTTTATTACTGACGTTGTGGCTTCATTGAGGTTAAAAGGCTTGAATTTTGAAGTATTACAGGTCATCAAAACTCGCTTTCCTAACTCATACGCTTTGGCTTTTTGATCCGCATCGATTGCTGTTAAGTCCAGCTTCACAATTTTAGCGTTCTCAAATTCGGGTTCTGGGGCAATTACAATAGTTTTTGATTTGCATCCAATAAGTAAAAGAATGCTAAATACAATAATTATTTTTTTCATGATTTATTTAATTTTTAATAGGATATTAGGATCCGGACAATTTTTCAAATAGTAGCTCAAATCATTTTTGCTGCAGACACCCGGATAATCACCAAGGATTTTTGCTATTTTTTTTATAATCTGAAAATGCAAATGTGGGGCATAATCACCATTGACAGCAGAATCGCCTAATGTAGCCAGCTGACTTCCTTTTTCGTACACATCACCAATATTAATGTTACTAATGCTTTCAAGGGACAAATGACCGTATAAAGTATAGAATTTTTGATTTTCTATTTTATGTTCCAGAATAATAGTGGGGCCATAATCACCCACACCAGTATTGTAATTGAAGCTGTGGATAAATCCGTCTAATGCTGCCAGAACTGGCGTTCCTGCCTTGATCCATAAGTCTAGACCAATGTGAATGTTTCTTTCATCGGTTTTCGTGTCATTAAAAATTTCACTCCGTTTGTATAAATTTCTAATTTCATTATATCCTCCAAACGCAACTTTTGCATTATTTTGAGCTAAATAATCCTCAATATATTCTTCAAAGGCAACTGCGGTATGTATATTTCGTTTTGATAAGATTTCATTTGTATTGGATAAATCTAATGGCAGGTAGCTGTTGTAATCAATTGTTTGATCTATAACTTTAACATTTTGAATGTTGTGTAAGATAGTTTCTAGTTTTGTCATTTATTGGGTTTTAAAAAGCTTAAATTTAAATAAAAAAAGGCTGTATAAAAATTTTACGCCCGCTTTATAACTTTTAATTAGCAGATAGAACCTTTTAATTTGAGTGTACAAGTATAATTTTTAACTCCTAATTTTAAGATTTATTTATAAATAGGTACCGAGTTTAGCAGCTGAATTTTTCTTTTAAAACGTCATCAACTTTTCATGCTTATCCGTTAAATGGGATATACAATCTAATAATGGATTATCTAATGACTGTTTAGAAATGAGTTTGTGTATTTTTTCTATCAAAAAAAATCCCAATCGTTTCCAATTGGGATTCTAATTTATGAATTGGATCTTAGTATAAATTTGGATATTTTGATGGATTTACTTCATTCATCATACCATACACTTTTTCAAAAATATCTTCTATTGAAGGTTTAGAGAAATAATCACCATCTGTTCCGTAAGCAGGTCGATGTGCTTTTGCTGTTAGCGTTTGAGGTTTGCTGTCTAAATAATTATAACCATCTTGATGCTCAATAATTTGTTGTAAAACATAAGCTGAAGCACCACCAGGAACATCCTCATCAATTACTAAAAGACGATTTGTTTTAGCAATACTTTTTACAACATCTTGATTAATGTCAAACGGAAGCAAAGATTGTAGGTCGATAATCTCGCAATCTATACCTATTTCAAGGAGTTCCTTGGCAGCTTGCTGTACTAATCGCAAAGTAGAACCATAGGAAACGAGTGTAATGTCTGTTCCTTGTTTTAAGGTTTCAACTACTCCAATTGGTGTTTTAAATTCGCCATAGTTTAAAGGCATTTTTTCTTTCAATCGATAACCGTTCAGGCACTCAATGACTAAAGCAGGTTCGTCACATTCTAATAAACTATTATAAAAACCGGCTGCTTGAGTCATGTTTCTAGGAACTAAAACGTGAATTCCTCTAATGGCATTTATAATCATTCCCATAGGAGAACCAGAATGCCAGATGCCTTCTAAACGATGACCACGAGTACGGATAATTAATGGTGCTTTTTGTTTTCCTACGGTTCTATAGCGCAACGTAGCTAAATCATCACTCATGATTTGAATTGCATACAATAAATAATCTAAATATTGAATTTCGGCAATAGGGCGAAGACCTCTTAAAGCCATTCCAATCCCTTGACCTAAAATGGTTGCTTCACGAATTCCTACATCGGCAACGCGGAGTTCTCCGTATTTTTCTTGCATTCCTTCTAAACCTTGATTGACATCACCAATAGCTCCAGCATCCTCACCAAAAATTAATGTTTCAGGATATTTAGTAAAAATTGCATCAAAATTATCCCGCAAAATCATACGTCCATCTGTATCTTCCTTGGCATCTTCAGCATAAATAGGCAGAACTTTTTTGACAGAGAACACATTTAAATCCGTTTCCGAAAATAAGTTGCTGCTAAAATTCTTTTGTGTTTTAGCAGTGTAGGTTTTTATCCAAAGTGACAGTTCAGTTTTGCTATTTTCATTTAGGATTAAACGCAATACTTTTCGGGCTGTCACCAGAATTTCCTTTTTCAAAGGAGATTTGATACTGCTTAAATCAACGATATGTTTTAATATTGCTTCTTTGTTTTTGCTGCTTTCGGCTATTTTTTGTAATAGAGCGACTATTTCTTTTTGCTCTTCAATTATGGGTTCTAAAAATGCATTCCAGGCCGCTTTCTTGCCTTCTAAAACATCTTTTTTGGCTTGTGTATCAATGGCTTCAATTTCTTCAGGAGAAGCAATATTGATAGCAATCATCCATAATCTCATTTGACGGATGCAATCATAGTCTTTTTCCCAGGCCAATCGGTCCGTATTTTTGTAGCGCTCATGAGAACCAGAACTGGAATGTCCTTGCGGTTGTGTCAATTCATTTACGTGTATCAAAACAGGAGTATGATTTTCTCGGGCTATAGTGGCAGCTTTTTCATACGTGGCAATCAGGTCTGCATAATCCCACCCTTTTACTCTTAAAATTTCAAAGCCATTTGTGTTTTTGTCTTTTTGGTATCCTTTTAAAATTTCAGAAATATTTTCTTTTGTGGTTTGATGTCTTGCATGAACAGAAATCCCATATTCATCATCCCAAATACTCATTACCATTGGTACTTGTAAAACACCCGCTGCATTGATAGTTTCAAAAAATAAGCCTTCTGAAGTACTTGCGTTTCCTATGGTGCCCCAGGCAATCTCATTTCCTTGATTAGAAAAATTAGCTGCATTTGGTATTCCGGAGACTTGTCTGTAAATTTTTGATGCTTGAGCCAGTCCTAATAAACGTGGCATTTGTCCGGCAGTTGGGGAAATATCAGCGCTAGAGTTTTTTTGTTTTGTTAAGTTTTTCCAACTTCCATCTTCATTTAGACTATGGGTAGCAAAGTGACCGCCCATTTGCCTTCCTGCTGACATTGGTTCTTGTTCGATATCATTATGACCATATAATCCGGCAAAAAATTGTTGGATACTAAGTTCACCAATAGCCATCATAAACGTTTGATCCCGATAGTAGCCAGAACGGAAATCTCCATTTTGGAATGCTTTCGCCATTGCCAGTTGTGGTACTTCTTTTCCATCTCCAAAAATCCCAAATTTAGCTTTTCCAGTTAATACTTCCTTACGTCCTAAAAGACTGCATTCTCTGCTTAATATGGCTATTTTATAGTCATTTAATACTTCGATTTTGAAATCTTCAAATGTCAATGTAGTATTGGTTTTTTCTTTTATCATAATTGAAAAGTATAACTTTGAGGTGCAAATTTACTTAAAAAGTAGCTAGATTCATAATTCATTGAAATAAATATAATTAAATTATTGTAATTTATTCTAATAAAAAGCATCTTATTTTTTTAGTATATGTAATTTTAAAATCAATTCACTAAGAATAGTTTAATAATTAATGAGAATCTTATTGGATTAGAACCATTTTCGATTAAAAAGATTGATTAATGTTTTAGGTGAAAAAGTTACGATGAAGCGTATTTTTTCATTGTAATTGTTTTGGGCAATTTCCCATCCATTTGTAGAATAGACCGGAAAATATAATTCAAAATAATCTGTGACTAAATTTAGGCGTATACCACTGTCATAGACAAATCTTTCTTTTACATTTTTATTTTTGATTAAACCAATGTCACCATATACTTCAATCCAGTTCCAGATACTATAACTGGCATTAAAGCTGGTAAGCCATTGATTGGCATAAGGCGTAGCAATTTTTGATTTAAAACCGCCTTCGGCCAATACATATTGTTGACTAAAAATCCCTGTACTTTCAGACCTTCCAAAATAATTGTAATCAAAAAGGTAATCCGTTGGCCGGTCTAATGCGAAGCTGAAAAAATCGGATTGCGTTTTATTATACAAAAAACTTCCCGCATACAACCGTAAATTAATTTGCCGGTTGTTTTCAAAGAGTTTTCGGTATTCAATTTCACCTGTAATTTTTCCGAATTTACCAGAAATTTGTAGATCCGTAGTAAAATTAAAATGGTTGGTAACTTCTGTTTTGGTATTAATATATCTCGCATCAAAAACAGAATAATTTTCGGGGGAGTTGTCAAGTACCAGGATGCTTTTTTCTTTATTGACAATTACTTGTCGGAATAAGAAAAGCTGTTTCCTATTGTCTCTGAAGTTGGGCTCTCGGATACGCAATTGCACCGTTGGATTTAGTCTAAGATACGCTGCATCCTGTGCATAATGAAAATAGGATCCACTTACTGAATATCGGGCATTATACAGCGTTGTGTTTCTGAAATTTTGGTTGACCACAAAAAATGCTGAACCAGATACGTTATTTGATTTAGTAGAATAAGATGGATTGACATCAAAAACAAAAGGCTTTTCCAGAATGGTTTTGTTATGCAATCTGATGCCGGGAGTTAAACCATCGTATAAATTGTAATATATTGACGGAACATACAGTACTTGATTGTAATAAGGATCCTCTAAGTCTTTCATGAAAACAAACTTTACAGGACGATTATTAGGGAAAAACCCTTCTAATTTCTTCCAGTTATTTCTTAAGTTATATTCTGGAACTTCATTTTTTAGATTTAAAATAATTTTGTCAGCATTATTTCTGGGTATCGTGAAAGTAGTATCGGTTTCATTAATATCCAGCCATTGCTTAAAAACAATTTGACCTTTTTTAGTACCATAAACTGGAATGGGAATAAGAGTTCCAGTTCTGTTTTTAATTGAAAAAGTGATACTGTCTTGGGTTTTTAAGACGCTTGAAAATTTATAATCAATGATGTCTCTTGAATTAATGATTGTATTAAAAAACCAACTGATATCTTTAGTTGTATTTGATTTTAATAAAATTTCAAAATCGGATCTTGATACTTGTTCCAACTGATTTTTTTTATAAAATTGTTGAATACTGGTCTTTACAGCATCATTTAACAAATAATCATCCAGAAACCGAATGCTTAATCCCGCACGGTATTTACTGGCAATTTGTTCATTGAATTTTATTAAAGTGTTCTTTGGATCGCCTAATGGCTGATCCAGATTTTTGCGAGCCATCAACATATAGAAATAACTGTATTGTCCATTAAAGTCAATATTGGTCAGATTGAAACTTTTTAGCAATCGGATGTTTGATGCACTGCCCATCATTTTAGCTTTGGGATGATTTTCATCCATATATTTCATCATCGCATAAACTTGAATACCATCATAAATCCAATTGTCTTTTCTAGGATCCAGATGTAAACTCTTTTTTAAATATTCATTTAAATAGGCTTTTAGAAATTTAATTTCGAAAATAAATTCATCAGAAAAAGGACTTATAAATGAGGGAAGCTGATTCAATCCATAAAACGGATTTTTCTCATAATCCGTTTGGGAAACTACAATTTTTTCGTAAGGATATTTCCCAATCAAATTACTTGCAAAATTCACAATTCGGTCAATTGCAATTGCTTTTTGAATGTTGTCTAATTTGTTGCTTTTCATATCCGTGAGTACTTCAACTGAACTGTTTTTGTAACTCTCAAAATTCAATTTAGGCTCAATGATCAGACTGAAATCAGTTCTGTTATTCCCCCACAATTTGTAGTTTGAAAAGCCATTATTATCAGTTGTTTTCTCACTGTTTAAATCGGATGTTGCTTCTAAAGTAGTGGGTATTTTAAGATCAATTTCAAAGTTAGAAATAGCATTGGCAATATCATCCAGATTATTATTACTATTTTTGATAAAAGCATGGTTTTCATAACGCGCAGGAGTAAGGTACCAGTTTTTAAGGTTTACAGTTCCATTGTTGTGGTAACCAAATTTTGTAAATTTTTCGCTGGGGATTTTAGTAATGTACGAGAGATTTAAATTGATTTTCTGGTTTGGAAGTAGCGGATTTTTTAATTGGACAACTACATAATCAGGATTTTTCTCTGTCCTTTGCCAAGACAAAAACTGCTGAGTGGCATCTGTAATAATTAAATTTATTGTGCTACCACGCTCTTCTTCTTTGGCTAAATGAAATCCTCTATAAAATTCATCCGAAAATCGTTTGGCTAAAGGCGTATTTTTATTGGAAAAGGCATGATTCCAGTCATTCAAAACAATAGATGTCAACGTATCATCGGACTGATTATTAAAAATGATTTCCTGCTTAATATCCAATGTCTTTTTTTCAATATTTAACACTACAGAGATGGTAGAGTGCTGCTGTGCATATTGATTCAATGTAGCTAATAAAAAAAGAATGTAACAGAATATTTTAAGGTATGATTTCAAATTCAGATATTGATTTATTAAAAAAATAAATGTACTTATAATTAGATAGTATTCTTACTAGGGATCTTAAAATAAAACAAAAAAAAGAAGCTGTTTTGAAGCAACTTCTTTTTTTGTTTAAAAATTTGGAGATAAATCGTATTTCTTGTAAAAGGCATTCAGGACGTCAACCACTTCATCTTCTGTATCTACAATTTTAAATAAATTCAAATCTTCGGCATGAACTGTACCTTCTTTTTCCACTAAAACCGTTTTTATCCATTCAATTAATCCTGCCCAAAAGCTGGAACCAACAAGTATAATTGGGAATCGAGCAATTTTTTTGGTTTGTATTAAAGTCATCGCTTCAAATAATTCATCCATCGTTCCAAAACCTCCCGGCATCACTACAAAACCTTGAGAATATTTGACAAACATCACTTTGCGAACAAAGAAATAATCAAAATTAAGGTTTTTATCACTGTCAATATATGGGTTGAAATGTTGCTCAAAAGGCAGTTCAATATTCAATCCTACTGATGTTCCACCACCCAAATGTGCACCTTTGTTTCCTGCCTCCATAATTCCTGGACCACCGCCAGTGATTACACCATAACCGGCCTTACTGATTTTATAGGCAATCTTTTCAGCAAGCAAATAGTAGGGGTCTTCAGGCTTTGTTCTGGCAGAACCAAAAATGGTTACGCACGGACCTATGCGTCCCATGCTCTCATAACCATTAACAAATTCGGCCATGATTTTAAAAATCGCCCAACTATCATTGGTCCTAATTTCGTTCCAAGTCTTTCTTTTCAGTCGGTCTTGGATTACTCTATCTTCGTCGTTATCAAAATCTTCTAATCTCATTTTCAAAAATATATTTTAATTTCTCTTTTTTTTGGAGCTATTTCCTGCTATCCATTTCAATCTTTATTGTTTTAAAGAAAAACAATAAAGGATTTTCATTGCTATCAGGGCTAAGCAAATTTAATACGTTTGCTCTTCAATGGATTTTGTTATTTTAGATATAACTTTACCAGTATGTTCAGTAGTTTTTGATTCTATCAGCATTATTAAACAGTCGTCAGTTGACGAAACTCTGTGGTTTATACCTTTTTTTACCACAAATAAATCTCCTTTTTTCATAGTGAATTTAGGTTCGTTTTCAATTTCCATTAAAAGTTCTCCTTCTACAATGTAAAATAATTCATCTTCATTTTCATGATTATGCCATGGTAAATCTTGGCCTTTGATTTTTGCCACTTTAATAAATTGATCATTAACTTCACCAATTATTTTAGGTGAAAAATAGTTTTCGACACTACTGAACGCTTCTTTTAAATTCATAATTTCCAAAAATTATTTTTTTATTTTTTATGTATACTAAAGTAATTCTTTTTTCAAGAATTGCGCCGTATAGCTTTTCTTATTTTTAATAATTTCTTCCGGAGTTCCTTTGGCAATGAGTTGTCCGCCGCCTTTTCCGCCTTCAGGACCAATATCTATAATATAATCCGCAAGTTTAATCACGTCCATATTGTGTTCGATAATCAAAATCGTATTTCCTTTGTCAACCAGTTTATTGATCACTTCCATCAACACTCGAATGTCTTCAAAATGCAAACCAGTTGTGGGTTCATCCAGAATATAAAACGTGTTCCCAGTATCTTTTTTAGATAATTCTCCCGCCAGCTTAATGCGCTGTGCCTCACCGCCGGAGAGTGTAGTGCTTTGTTGTCCAAGGGTAATATATCCTAATCCAACATCCTGAATAGTTTTTACTTTTCTATAAATCTTCGGAATCATTTCAAAGAACGGAACCGCTTCATCTACTGTCATATTCAACACATCCGAAATGGATTTTCCTTTGTATCGAATCTCCAAAGTTTCTCTGTTAAAACGCTTTCCTTGGCAGGTTTCACATTCTACATATACATCAGGTAAAAAATTCATTTCAATCGTTCGCACTCCAGAACCTTGGCAGGTTTCACAACGTCCGCCTTTGACATTAAAACTAAAACGTCCGGCTTTATATCCCCGAATCAGACTTTCAGAAGTCATCGTAAACAGATTTCTGATTTCGGTAAAAACTTCGGTATAAGTTGCAGGATTAGAGCGTGGCGTTCTGCCAATCGGACTTTGGTCAATATCAATCACTTTATCAATATGTTCCAGTCCTTCAATTTTTTTATACGGTTTTGGTTTTTTGACGCCATTAAAATAATACGCGTTCAAAATAGGGTAGAGCGTTTCATTAATTAACGTAGATTTACCACTTCCGGAAACTCCAGTCACGCAAATCATTTTGCCCAAAGGCAATTCTATCGAAACATTTTTCAAGTTATTTCCGGTTGCTCCGGTCAGTTTTAGGAATTTCCCATTTCCCTCCCGACGTTTTGCTGGAACCTCAATTTTCATCTTCCCATTGAGATATTGTGCCGTAATGGTATTTGAGGCCATTGTTTCTGCAGGAGTTCCAATGCTAATGATTTCTCCTCCGTATTTTCCTGCTTTTGGTCCAATATCAATTACATAATCTGCACGTTCAATCATATCTTTATCGTGTTCTACCACAATTACAGAGTTTCCAATATCGCGTAATTGTTCCAGGGAATGAATCAATTTATCATTATCTCTTTGGTGTAAACCAATACTTGGCTCATCCAAGATATATAAAACACCTACAAGTTGCGAACCAATTTGAGTCGCTAATCGAATGCGTTGTGCTTCACCACCCGAAAGTGATTTAGAGCTTCGGCTTAAAGCCAAATAATCCAAGCCTACATTCATTAAGAAGTTCAATCGATCCTTAATCTCTTTGATGACTTCGGTAGCGATGCGTTTTTGTTTGTCGGATAAATGATTTTCTAAGTCATTAAACCAAACCGTTAGATCCGAAATATCCATATCGCACAATTCGGTACTATTCTTTTCATTGATTTTAAAGAACATCGCTTCTTTTTTCAAACGGGAACCGTCACAAACCGGACATTTTATTTCGTCCATAAATTCCTTTGCCCAGCGCTTGATTGATGTAGAGCCGCTTTCATCATGTTGGTTTTTTATGAAATGTGAAATCCCTTCAAAATCAATTTTGTATTCTCGGGCAACGCCTAAATCTTTTGAGTTGATGGTGAATTTTTCTTTTCCGCCATTCAAAATCATTTCCATCGCTTCCTGCGGAATGGTTTCTATGGCATCCGTCAATTTGAAACTATATTTTTCGCCTATGATTTCAAGTTGCTTAAAAATCCAAGATGACTTGTATTCGCCCAAAGGCGCAAAACCGCCATTTTTTATGGATAATTTTGGATTTGGAATAATCTTTTTTTGGTTAATTTCATTGACTGTTCCTAAGCCATTGCAATGATCACAAGCGCCTTTTGGGGAATTGAAAGAAAATAAATTGGGTTCGGGATTCTGATAGGAAATTCCAGTAGTAGGACACATCAAATTCCGGCTAAAAAATCGTACTTCATTGGAATCTTGATCCAAAACCATCAAGACGTTCTCCCCATGATGCATGGCTGTATTGATGCTTTCCGACAAACGTTTCTCGTTATCTGGGGTGGCTTCAATCACCATTCGATCCACAACAATTTCGATGTCGTGTGTTTTATAACGGTCTAATTTCATTCCCAAAGTAATATCCAATACATCGCCGTTTACGCGAACTTTAAGAAAACCTTGCTTGGCAATTTGTTGAAAAAGCTCCGCATAATGTCCTTTGCGAGACCGAATAACTGGCGCTAAAATATTGATTCGCTTTCCGGTAAAATCTTGAATAATCAAATCTTTGATTTGCTCATCAGAATAAGAAACCATTTTCTCGCCGGTGTTGTAACTGTATGCATCAGCTGCACGAGCATAAAGCAAACGCAGGAAATCATAAATTTCAGTGATAGTTCCCACGGTGGAACGCGGACTTTTACTGGTCGTTTTTTGTTCAATAGCAATTACAGGAGAAAGTCCGTCAATTTTATCCACATCGGGACGTTCCAAGCCACCAAGAAACTGGCGTGCATAAGCCGAAAAAGTTTCTACATAACGGCGTTGCCCTTCGGCATAAATAGTATCAAAAGCTAAGGAGGATTTTCCAGAACCTGAGAGACCGGTAATTACAACCAGTTTTTCCCGAGGAATAGAAACATCTATATTTTTTAAGTTGTGAACGCGAGCGCCTTGAACTTCGATGGTATTGTCTTTGTCTAACATAATTTTTCGCAGATTCCGAATTTTTCGGAAACAAAGTTACTATTTTGATTTATTCTTTCGATAGAACACTTTAGAAGTTTGTGTTAAAAGTAATTACGAAATTATTCTATCGTCATCGATTTTAGTTTAGTTCTGTAAGCCTCAAGCGCAATAGATTTAGAAATAAAACCATAATATTTGTCGTTTTTGAGTACTGGCAAAAAGGCTACTTTAGATTTTTCAAATTTATTCATGACGGTTTCCATACTGTCATCCGGAGTGACTGTTTCCAAAGGTTTTATCATAATATCTTTGACCAAAGTATATTTAACTCTATAGGTATTGAATATTATTTCCCGAATAGTATTAAAATGAACCATTCCTAGAAGTTGATTTTCTGGATCTACTACAGCAAAAATTACTTGATTGGAATGTGATATCAAATCTACTAATTTTTCTAAATTTTCATTTGGCGTGACCGTTAAAAAATCCGTTTGAATAATAGAATTTGTTTCTAATGTGGAAAGAACATTAGTGTCTTTATTGCTGGTAAATGCATGTCCTTTTTGAATAAGATTTTTTACATCCATAGAATGTTTTTCAAAACGCTTTGAAATAGCAAAACTGATAGAAGAAACAATCATAAGTGGAATCATTAAATTATAACCTCCTGTAATTTCAGCAATTAAGAAAATCGCAGTCAATGGCGCATGAAACAAGCCACTCAATATTCCGGCCATGCCAACCAAAGTGAAATTGCTGATAGGAAGTTTCGTTAATCCGGTTAAATTTAAAAATTTAGCAAAGAAAAAACCAACATAAGACCCCAGAAATAGTGAAGGTGCAAAATTACCTCCATTACCACCACTACTCAAGGTTATTCCTGTAGCAAAAACCTTTATCATCATGGTGCAACCTACAAACAATAAAAGCGCCCAACTATTATTTCTAAAACTACTGAATAAAGTGTTCTCCAATAATTTTCCGGGATCATTTTCGGATAATGTTTTGATACTTTCATATCCTTCTCCAAAAAGTGTTGGAAAAATAAAAATAAGAATGGCCAAAATAGAAGAACCAAATAAGGCTTTTTTATAAGGCGATAATTTAAGTCTGGCAAAAAAATGTTCTACCCTTTGAAAGTTACGGGAATAATAAACGGAAACAAACCCGGTAAACAAGCCTAAAAGTACGTAAAAAAAAAGGTTGTGATAATCAAAACTTTGCTGTTGCTTAAAGGACAGTAAGATGGCTTCGTCCAAGGCAATGACGGATACTAATGCGCCTGTTGCCGCTGCAATCATAATGGGTGTAAATGCCGCAATACTCACATCAACTAATAACACTTCAATAGCAAATAATACACCCGCAATTGGCGCATTAAAAGCAGCGGCAATACCTGCGGCAACACCACAACCGATTAGAAGCGTTCGGTCTTTATAACTCAGTTTATATTTTTGGGCATAATTAGACCCAAAAGCAGCTCCTGTAATAACAATAGGGCTCTCCAGACCTGCAGACCCTCCTAATCCAACTGTTAGTGAGCTGGTAACAATTTGGGAATACATTTGTTTTTTTGGAATAATACTTGCTTTTTTGGCAACAGCATATAAAATTTGCGAAGTTCCTTTTTGTATGGTTCCTCCCAAAACTCTTTTGACTACAAAAACAGTAAGCAGAATACCAATTATAGGCAAGATACTATTAAGAAAACCTAATTTTAATATTCCACTGACATACGTGGCAAAAGAAAAAACCCAATGGGCAAAAGTTTTTAAAACGATTACGGCAAATGCAGAAGAGATACCAACTAAAACAGCAGATAAAAATATAAACTGTTTTGGAGTCAATAAAGACTGTGCTATGGCAATTATTACTTCTAATTTGGTGATCAACTTTTTGAACATTATATTTTTTTTAAAGGGGATGCAAAACTACTATTATTTTAATCCTAACAAATGTTTTTTAAAGCTTCTTTTGTGCTTAAGGGGTTTAAATTACAATTTGCGACAAACTGCTGCACAGCTTTTGGATCTATTTTGTGTAAAAGCGTTTTCTAAGGCGTGTGTAAATTTCATAAAAAAGTAAATTTGTCATCATTCCGAGCACAATCGACGGACTAAAATCCAACCGCTGTATCGTCACCTCTAAAATCAGCACCACCCTCTAATTTTTTAGTTGGTAAAACCAAAATCGCATCTACTTTTCCTATTACAGGTGTTGTTTTTTCATTGATGATGTATCCTCGGGACTTTAAGGTTTCAAAAGTTTTAGCATCGAAAGTATTAGGCTCAAAAGTGATTAAATCCGGTAACCATTGATGATGAAAACGAGGTGCGTTTACTGCTTGTTGCATGCTGAAATTATACTCAGAAACATTTAAAATCGTTTGCAATACGGATGTAATAATTGTCGAGCCTCCGGGAGAACCCACAACCATGAATAATTTGCCGTTTCTCTCCACAATTGTTGGCGTCATGGAACTCAGCATTCGTTTTTGTGGCGCAATACTATTAGCTTCATTTCCTACCAATCCAAACATATTAGGCACACCTGGTTTGGCACTGAAATCATCCATTTCGTTGTTGAGGAAAAATCCCAATTCATCACAATAGTATTTAGACCCGTAACCGTCGTTTAATGTTGTTGTTGCCGAAACAGCATTCCCAAACTGATCTACAATAGAATAATGAGTAGTTTCTGTACTCTCATTATAATTTACTTTTCCTTCTTTTATATCCGATGATAAGGTGGCTTTTTCAAAACTAAAATTCGACATTCTTTGTTTCAAATACGCATCTGTCATTAAGGCTTTTAAAGGAATTTTTACAAAATCAGGATCGCCCAGATAATAACTTCTGTCTGCGTAAGCCCTTCTTTCGGCTTCAACAATAACTTGAATGGCTTCGGTTGAGTTATGTCCCATTTTAGCCAGGTCGAAAGGCGCTATCATTTTGAATATTTCAGCTAGACATATTCCGCCACTGCTGGGTGGAGGCATCGAGATTATCTTTAAATCCTTGTAATCAAAAGTGAGTGGCGTCCTCCATTTGGCTTCGTATTGAGCCAGATCTTCTAAGGTGATGATAGCTCCTTTTTCTTGAAGGTATTTCACTAATATTTCAGCAGTTTTCCCTTTGTAAAATTCAGCTCTGCCATTTTTTGAAATCCTTTTCAACGTAGCTGCCAGCGCAGGATATTGTATTACATCATTTTCTTTGAAAGCAGTTGCAAATAACGTTTTGTTCCCATTTACTTTTATAATTCTATCTCGATAAGCAGCTAGTCGGTCTTCTTGTTTTTTGGTAACAATAACCCCTTTTTCGGCTAATGCAATTACAGGTTTCAGGATGTCTGCAATCGGTAATGAACCTAGTTTTTCATGAACTGCAAAAACACCGGCAATTGTTCCGGGAACTCCAATAGCCAGCGGAGACTCAGTACTTTTTCCTTTTATGACATTTCCTTTTTCGTCCAGAAACATGTTTTTCGTGGCTGCTATCGGCGCTTTTTCACGGTAATCTAACGAACCAATTTCACCGTTCGCTTTTCGGTACACCATAAAACCGCCACCGCCAAGATTTCCTGCAAAAGGGTAGGCTACTGCCAAAGCCAATTCGGTTGCCACCATCGCATCAAAAGCATTACCCCCTTTTCGCATGATTTCAACTCCAATTTTGGACGCTTCTACCCGTGCCGAAACGACCATTGCTTTATCAGCAACCAATCCTGTGGGCTGAACCATTATATTTTGGGTTTTACACCCAATAGAAAGCATACATAGTAGAATACTAATTTTTTTCATTTGAATGTATAAATTTAAAAACCAACGGCTTTATTATCACCTCTTTTGTCTGCGCCACCTTCTAATTTTCCATTTGGCAAAACCAAAATTGCATCAACTTCACCAATGATTTCTTTGTTTTTTTCATTGATTAAATAGCTTTTTTTCTTCAGATTATTCAATAATTCTGTATCGAATGAATTGGGTTCAAAAGTAATTTCATCGGGTAACCATTGATGGTGAAAACGTGGGGCGTTTACCGCTTCTTGCATGCTCATATCAAATTCATACACATTTAATATCGTTTGTAACACCGATGTGATAATGGTGGAGCCTCCCGGCGTACCTACAACCATAAAAAGCGTACCGTTTTTTTCGACAATCGTGGGTGTCATGGAACTTAACATTCTTTTTCCGGGAGCAATACTGTTGGCTTCACTTCCAGTGAGTCCGTATAAGTTGGGAACACCCGGTTTGGCACTGAAATCATCCATTTGATTATTCAAAAAGAAACCCAATTCGTCACAATATATTTTAGAACCATAGTTATCATTTAAAGTAGTTGTTGCTGAAACTGCATTCCCAGCGGCATCAACAATAGAGTAATGTGTGGTTTGGTTGCTTTCATATCCCTTGATTGCTCCGTGGGCAATATCCGAAGATTTAGAAGCTTTATCAAATGAAAAATCAGCCATTCTTTTTTCTAAATAGGATGGACTTACTAATTCTTTTACCGGAAGTTTTACAAAATCAGGATCACCCAAGAAATAATTCCTGTCCGCATAGGCTCTTCGTTCTGCTTCAGTAATGACTTGAATCGTTTTTAGGCTGTTGTGTCCCATTTGCGAGAGGTTGAAGGGCTCAATCATTTTCATGATTTGATTCAAACAAATTCCACCACTGCTGGGAGGCGACATCGAGGTGATTTTTAAATTTTTATATTGAAAAGTAATTGGAGTTCGCCACTTGGCTTTATAACTATTAAAATCTTCAATGGTGGTATTTCCACCTTTTTCAGCAAGAAAAGCAACTAACTTTTGAGCAGTTTCTCCTTTGTAAAATTCATCTCGTCCGTTTTTAGCAATTCGTTTTAATGTTGCTGCCAAAGCGATGTATTTTATAGTATCATTTTCTTTATATACTTTAGAAAACAAACTGTTCTTACCATTACTTTTTATAAAGGAGGCTCTGTGATACGCTAAACTTTCGGCTTGAAATTTAGTGACAATAACACCTCTTTCTGCCAAAGCAATTACAGGTTTGAGAATTTCACTGATGGGTAAAGAGCCATATTTTTTGTGTACTTCAAATATTCCTGCAATGGTACCCGGAATTCCAGATGCCAAAGCAGTCGCAGTACTTTTTCCTTCAATTACATTTCCTTTTTTGTCTAGAAACATATCTTTAGATGCTGCCAAAGGTGCTTTTTCTCTGTAATCGATAGCGCCTGTTTCACCATTGGCTTTTCTGAAAACCATGAAACCGCCACCACCAATATTTCCCGCCTGAGGATGTGAAACCGCCAAAGCCAGTTCCATGGCAACCATAGCATCAAAAGCATTACCGCCTTTTTTCATGATTTCAACTCCAATTTGCGACGCTTCTTCACGAGCGGAAACGACCATCGCTTTAGAAGTCACTAAACCTGTTGGTTCGACTGTTTTTTCATTTGATTTGCAACCTAAAACGGCAAAGGCAAGTAGGAATAGTATTTTTTTCATTGTATAATATATTTTGGTTTTAGGTGTATTGTTTTGGTTGTTTTATATTGTAATACTTTAAATGGTTTGACCACATAGAGACATAGAATTTTAGTTTGTGTGTAAAAAAACTTCGCTTAAAAATAGATTTCATAGACGGATTTAGTTACTCTGTTGGTAAAATTTTATAAAATTCATTAACGAAAGTCTTTTGCCCCTCTTTGAAAATATTATAACAATTAAAATTTATCAAAACACCTTTTGGTGATTTTAATAATTTCATATGATTCAAAAGTTTTGCTTCAAAAGCAGGATGTATTTCTGAGACGGCTTTAAACTCAATAACAATTAAGTTTTCAACTAGCAAATCACATCTAAAATCAGATTCCATGATTTTGCCTTTGTAAATGACAGGTATTTTAAGCTCTGAAATAAAATTAATATTCCGCACCCGTAATTCCTCTTTCATACATTGGTGATAGACGCTTTCTAATAAACCTCTACCCATGATTTTATGAACTTCTATTGCTGCCCCAATAATTTGAAAGCTTAATTCATTTAGATATTTTTGTGTAATCATCCTTTTAGTCCTTTCGAATTATTAATCTTCTTAAAGCGTTGTTGATTTAAATATAATATTGTCTTTGTAATACTACTAAGTAAGTCGAAAGTTTAAAAGTCGTAAAGTCAAAAGAATTAACTTTAAGTAAAATAACTTTAAATTAGATTGTTACATGATTTTATCCTGATTTTAAAATACGACATTATACCATGGTTATTACTTATGTTTGAAAATTATTTTCTAATCTGTCTCTACAAAAAACAAACTTATGTTTCTATGTGGTAAAAAAAATCATTAATCAATTCTTTTTTGTTTTGCAAAAGCGTTCAATTCTTCAAAGAATTCCGTGAACTCCTTTTCAAATTCCGAATAAAATTCTGAAAGCTCATTGGTAGCAAACCGCATTTTAGATTCATTTTTGGTGCGATGGTCCATTTGAGTCAAAATATGCTCAATTCCTTCAACCGTTTGATAACTCACCAGCCAATTTTCTTTCATCATGGTAGGCATTAGTCCTTTGGTTCGTTCTGACAACATCTCATAATTATAATACAAGGATTGGTAAAATCGTATCACAAAGTCCTCTAGTTTTTCATCGGAATACTTCGTCCAGTTTTTAGCCAAAAAATGGTCGTAAAAAACATCAACAATTACACCTGCATAATGATGATAATGCTCATGCAGGCGTTTGGTACTTTTTCTAAAAACAAGATGTGCATCAGTAAAAGTGTCAATGGCACGATGCAGAACAATTCCTTTTTGAATTTCTAAAGGAAAGCTTTCAAAATGTTTTCCCCGAATTCCATCGGCCATGAAATTGCCAATTTTGATTAAATCATTATCACCGGAAAGATAGATGTGTGCTAGAAAATTCATTCGCCTAATTTAGGAATTTAAATGGTTAATTTTGAATTCTAAATGACTTTTATAAAGCGTCAATTATTATATTTGTGAGCAATTTAAAATTTATAATTCAAAATTTAAAATAATAATCAATGACTTTAATAAAATCAATATCGGGAATACGTGGGACAATAGGCGGTAAAGTAGGGGATAACCTGACACCTGTTGATGCGGTTAAATTTGCCGCGGCGTACGGAACTTGGTTAAAAAAATATATCGGGAAGGAAAAAATCACTGTTGTTGTAGGTCGTGACGCCCGTATTTCGGGACCAATGATTCACAATTTGGTGGTAAATACTTTAATTGGTTTAGGAATTGACGTGATTGATTTAGGTCTATCAACAACGCCAACGGTTGAAGTTGCTGTTCCGTTAGAAAAAGCTGAAGGTGGCATTATCCTTACCGCTTCTCACAATCCAAAACAATGGAATGCCTTGAAATTATTGAATGAAAAAGGAGAATTCCTGAATGGAGAAGAAGGCTTGAAAATTCTTGAAATTGCTGAAACGGAAGCTTTCGATTTCTCAGATGTGGATAATTTGGGAGAAATTATGATTAACGACGCCTACATGGATATTCATATTGATGAAGTGTTGAATTTACCTTTGGTAGATGTTGATGCAGTAAAAGCAGCTAAATTTAAAGTGGTTGTGGATGGTGTAAATTCTTCTGGAGGAATTATTATTCCAAGATTATTGGAATTAATGGGCGTTGAAGTAGTCGAGTTATACTGTGAACCAAATGGTCATTTTCCTCACAATCCCGAACCGTTGAAAGAACATTTGACCGATATTTCAGAATTGGTTGTCAAAGAAAAAGCAGATTTAGGAATCGTGGTAGATCCTGATGTGGATCGTTTGGCTTTCATTTGTGAAGACGGAGAGATGTTTGGTGAAGAATATACTTTGGTGGCTTGCGCCGATTATGTATTGAGTAAAACACCAGGGAATACGGTTTCGAATATGTCGTCTTCCCGTGCGTTGCGTGATGTAACTAATTTGCATAACGGAAGCTATGAAGCCAGTGCGGTGGGTGAGGTAAATGTAGTCGAGTTGATGAAAAAGAATAATGCTGTAATAGGTGGTGAAGGAAATGGCGGAATCATTTATCCGGAACTGCATTACGGTCGTGATAGTTTAGTGGGAGTAGCGCTGTTTTTAACGCATTTGGCTAACAAAAAAATGACAGTTTCGGCTTTGCGTGCTTCGTATCCGGAATATTATATGAGCAAAAACAAAATCGAATTGACGCCACAAATTGATGTAGATGCGATTCTTGTTGCCATGACGGAAAAATATAAAAATGAAGATATTACAACCATTGACGGTGTAAAAATTGACTTTGCTGAAAATTGGGTTCACCTAAGAAAATCGAATACGGAGCCTATAATTCGTATTTATACCGAAGCTGCTTCACAAGAGAAAGCAGATGCTTTGGCACTTCGAATTATTGATGAAATAAAAGCAGTGGCTGGAATATCTTAGAAATCTAAAATAAATACTGACAAATAGCCTGTTTGAATTATTAAACAGGCTTTTTTGATCCGTCCTTGGGACTAAATTAAAGCGTAAACTTTTATTTTAGTCTTCTTTGCAGATGACATTGCAGAGGAATAATTATGATTATTTATGCAATAATAGAGAAAATAATGAAGTGTTATTTATTTGAATTACCACTTTATGATTTTCGTTTCATCCTCTTTGGTCCATACCAAAGCCAGAATCCTGTGATTGTAAACAGTAAAAGTGCAAATCCCATGACGGTTGTGTAAAATAATTTGAAGAAACCACTACCCGTTTTGAAGTAATCGTCAACAATTGATCCATCGTGTATTTTTTCAATAATATCAGATCTTCGTCTTTCAATATGCAATAATTTCCCTGTTGCTCCGTCTAGTTGAATTCCCCAATAATTCTCAGCAAAAATAAATTTCACCATTCCTTTATCTTTTTTTATTTCAATGCGCTCTAGTTCTAAAGTACTATCTGCTGAAATTGAATCATGTACAATTTTGCAAGCATTTTTATGCAAACTATCAATAGGAAGCCAGTCTTTAAATTGCACCGAAGTACCTTGATAAGATTTTGATTGCAGTAGTCCGCCACTATTTTTTTTCCAACCTAATAATAGTCCTGTCACGGAAACAATAAAGAAAAATAGGAATAAAAAAGCGCCAGTTGTTCTGTGTAATTTTCTAAAAATCCGGAGTAATTTAGCTTGTTGTTTTCTTGAATTATTTTCGGTCATTTTAATGCACTATTTTTTATGGTAATTTCGATTAAATTTTTCTATCAGCACATTATAAATAAAGCAATATAATCTACCTTAGGTGGTAATAAAATAATCCTTAAAAATTTACTCTGAAACTTATATTTGGCGTTAAGCCAAGTGACTTATTGTCTACTTGAATGGCATCATTAGTATCATTTGGATTGACTTTGTAATAGCGATTGATGACATTGTCCTGATTGGAAGCATTGATTACACCGGCTGTAAACGAAGCTTTAATTGATTCAGACAGGTTGAAATTATACTGTAAGGAAGCGTCTAAACGCATGAAATTATCTAAATTTTCATTGTTGGGGGAATCGTAGTTGACCATTGTGGCATTTCCGTCTTGTATGGTTTCATTTCCTGGAATGGGTTTTGTATACGGTTGCCCGTTTCGCCATACTCCACCAACAGATACTTTTAGATTTTTGATTATATCATAATAAAACCCAATAGAAAAAGAATGTCTTATATCCGCATTATTAGGAAAGACAGAAGGCGTAAAAACAGCAAATTCATAATCGTTTATGCTATAGGTGTAACTGAACCAAGCACTATATTTACGAGCTGTTTTATTGGCTAGAAACTCAATTCCTTTTGCTGTATAGCTGCCGTTGGCATTAATAAACTGAAAACTATTATAGAAACCCTGATTAGAAGCCGTTATGCCCTCTACCAATTTATAAAATCCAGTAAGCTCAATATTTAATTTTTTTTGGTTGAATTCTATTCCAAAAGAGCCTTGTTTACTTGTTGCAATCGGGATATCTTGATTGTTTACTAAAACCCAACGTCTTTTTTCAACACCAAGAAAATCATCTTCAAAATCAATTATTTGTGCAGTAGTTTGATTTTTAAATTCTCCTTCTAGTTTCAGAGCAAAAGTAGTTGATAATTTTTGTCGGATATTTATTCTTGGTTCAATCAAAAATTTATTAAATTTTTGAAAATAATTTATACGCATACCAACTCTTAAATAAGTGTTTGCATTGTTGTATTCCGCTTCCGAAAATAGGGAATGATTTAACAGCACATCCTTTTTAGTTCGTTTATATGACGGAGCGCTAACGGTAGTTTCGTTTAACATTCCTGTTTCATTAAACTGGTACCCGGATAAAAGGCTTAGGTGCTTATTTACTTTATAATGGGTATTTAGTTTCACGCCAGTTTCCAGAACTTCATTGGTTTCTGTGAGTCGTTGGTCAGTTTCTATCCTATAATCAGTGGCGTCGATATTGTATTTTGAAAAATAGGTAATCAGGTTGGTACTCCATTTTGAGGTCCATTGTGCTTTCCAGTTTCCGCCGTAACCAATATTATTTTGAGAAAGTGTACTTGCTTTTGTTTCAGTATTGTTCGTATTAGCGTTGCTCTCAGAATAGGCCAAAGCATTATTTATTCCAATAATATTGGCTCTAAACTGATGTTTTTCATTTAAATCAAAAAGTAATTTGGCGGTAAAATCGTAAAAGTAAAAATCAGAATTAGTATTCTTGTCTGAGCTATCGGCATTGATTTCGCTGTCCTGAAAACTTCTTTCAAAATAATTGTTATAAGTTGGTGTATTGAAAAGATCCGTAATAGAACGGCGACCTGAAAGGTGAAGTTCCAGATCCTTAGCTAACGGAATGGCAAGAAAAGCATCGGCACTGATGAGATTGACACCGGCTCCACCGGAAAATTTGTTCGTCACTACGTCTTTGGTTTGCATGTTTATGGTGCTGGAAACTCCATCACTGTACTCCGCACTCGTTCCGTTTTTGCTGACAGTCACTTTTTCGGTAAGATTTGGATTATAGGCAGAAATCAATCCGAAGAAATGACCGGAATGGTACATTTTGATATTATCCCAAATGACCAGGTTCTGATCGTTAGTACCACCACGAACATTGATGTTTGCAATGCTTTCATTGGTACTTTCAATTCCGGGAAGTATTTGTATGGATTGTAAAATATCAGGTTCAATAAGTCCAGGAAGAATCCCGAATTTTTTTGTGTTTAAAACGGTACTGCCGTCTAAAAACTTTTGCAAACCAGGGGTCAAATATACATTAATTAACACTTGGTTCAGCGTTTCGCTTTTTGCTGTAAGAGTGATTTCCAGACAATTAGTACCGGATAAAAACAGTTCTTTTGCAGGAATCTCTTTAATTTCATATCCTAAATACGAGAGCGTAATTGTTGAATTCAGAGGTATGTTTTGTAATTTAAAGATACCCTTTTCAGTTGTAACGGTGCTTCTGGAAGTATTCTTTACCAGTACGGAAGCACCGGAAAGTGGCCTCTTATTTTCCTGGTCAAAGACAGTCCCGCAAACAGCTATCGTTTTATTGATAACCGAAACGGTAATGTACCGCTTGTCTAAAACTTTAAAATTCAGTACTGTTTTAGCATTAAGATAATCTATAACCTGAGGTAATGTGAGTGTAGTTTCAGGTTTTTCTATTGAAACAGCGACTACATCTTCTACAGCATACGAAAATTTAATATTAAATTGTTTCTCTATAGAAAGGATAAGAGCCGTTAGTGGAATTTTTTTTGGAGAATTTTGTCCGTAACACAAGCTTCCAAAACAAAGTAATAGCAAAATCAGCCCTTTATTTTTCATCATAATTATAAAATATAACGGTTTTGCCTTCCATTTTATAACTTAATTTAAGCGGAATTGTAATCGCCTGAAGGGCTATATTTTGATCTTTATGTGTAAAACTACCTGTAAATAATTTAGTTGTATCCAGATTTCGTGTTTTAATTTTTAGATCATATTGACGCTCCAGTTCTGCAATAACCTGATTAAGAGGAACACGGTCAAAACTAGATTCTTCTTGAATCCACGAAGGGTTTTTTGCATTTAAGTCTTGAACACCTTCTATGGCATCATTTATAATTCGGAATGTTTTGCCAGGAGGCAATTTAACGATTTGATTTTTGTAGGACACGCTAACTAAGCCTTCATAGCAATTTACTTCAAAATATTTGTTCCGTTTTTTTACATTAAATTGTGTTCCTAAGACAGTAATAATTCCGGCATCTGTTCGCACACTAAAAGTTTGTCCTTTTTTGACTTTAAAAAAGGCTTCTCCGTCTAAAGTTAAATTTCTTTGATCATCCCATTTTTTGTCGTTAAAAGTTATTTTTGAATCAGAATTTAAGATTACTTCAGAATCATCAGGAAGGTTAAAGGTTTTTGTTTGTGCTATTTGGGTCTCAAATGTCTGAATGTTATTAAAAAACAAAAAATAAGACGACGTCAATAAAACCACTAAAACTGCAGCTACTTTAAACCCTGTTTTAAAATTTAGGGTTCTGACTTTTGTTTCCTTTTTAGACTGATTTCTAGCTGTAAATGCTGCAAAAGCTTCCTGAGCATCTACTTGTGGAGCTTCCATTTTAGAGGCATAATAAGCAATTTTATCAAGTGTTTGCAAGCTATCAGATTGTTTTAAATCCTCAATTTCTGTACTTGAAAGCGCATCGTCTAACCATTTTAATATTTCTTTTTCGTTTTTCATTTTAATATCGCTATGTTTATTAGACAACTAACTTTTAAATTACCCTACGGTAAAATGGTTATTTATAGGTTTTCTATCTGGGATTTTAAAAGTTGCAGTGCTGCCGACATTCTTTTTTCTACGGTTTTTTGAGAAATGTCGAGTATTTCAGCTATTTCTCGGTACTTTTTGCCATCGATTCGATTCATCAAAAATACTTCTCGTTGCGCTTCACTTAAGGATGCAATTGCTTTAGTAAGTTTTTGTTTGAATTCTTCTTCTTCAAATAAATATTCTGGATTTTGATTATTGGTGTCTAAATTTGGTGTTTCTTTCGCATACTGCAATACTACTTTGTGGTGTTTTATAGTATTTAGAAATAAATTTGATATCGTTGTAAATAAATAAGTTTTTACTTTACTGAAATCAATTTTGGCACAATTCTCCCAAATTTTAGTAAAAGCATCTTGAACTAAATCTAAAGCAGTATCAGTATTACCACATTTATAATAGGCAAAATTAGTTGCTGATTGTACTTGCTTTAAGTAAAAGTCTCTAAAGTGTTTTTCTTCGCAAAGTGTACTCTTTTGGTCGTCCATTTAAAAGGGATTCATTTTTTGTAGATTGTAAATGTAATTTTTTTTTCAAAAAGCAGTCAGGTTAATTCGAATTGATTTTTACTTAAAAAAAATATAAAATCGTATAGTACTGTTATATAGTTATTTATGAATTTTTTAATAAAAATTTATATTTTTTTTAAAAATAAAATAGGGTAAAACGGAACGTAGTTGTCTTACTAAAAGAAAGGCGTCAAAAACAGCGCCTCTACAAACAAAAATATATTAAATTTGAACGTTATGAAAAAATTAAAAACGATTACTGGAATAGCATTAATGACTCTATTCGGATTTGCATCTTGTCAAAGTGAAGTGGATAACGAGCAAGGACAAAACCCAAATACAAATGCGGCAAACTCAACTACAGCAAACAATCTGAAACGTACTTCTATGTATGACGGATCATCGGATGATTTTTTAGACGGCACCTCTTGTTCTTCTATTATCCTGCCAGCTTCAGCTAGAGTAAATGGAACGCAGGTTACTCTTTTTAGCCAAGTCAATTATCAACAAGTCATTTCTATCCTTGGACAGTATAATAATGATCAGGATTCTGTAGTATTACAATTTCCTTTAAAAGTTAAATTAAGCAATTATACAGAGGTTAATGTAAGTAACCAAACAGAGTATAATGCTATAATTAATGCTTGTTCCTCCGCACAATCATCTGGTCAGAATGCTATTTCGTCAGTAAAGATTAGTTTTCCAATTACTATTTTGACCTATAATTTAAGTGTACAACAAACGGGAAGCGTTGTTATCACATCCGAACAGCAATTATATACGTATATGACTAATATTAGTAGTACGGAATTGTTTTCAGTAAATTATCCAATGTCAGTTACAACCAGTGATGGTTCAAAAACTACAATTTCTAGTGATGCAGAATTGCAAGCTACTATTGTGGCGTCTCTTAAAACAGAAGCAACTAAAGACGAAGCAGCTCAAAATTCAAAAAAATTAGAAACGATTATGGTAAACGGCAAATTCAAAGTAGAATCATTTGTAAGTTCTGGAGTAAATTCAGCAACTAATTACAAAGATTTTACAATAGATTTTGCAAATGATTGGAGTGTAAAAGCGGTAAATAATTTAAATACAACTGTAAATGGTACGTACGCTGTAAGCTCACAAATAGAAGTCTTTCTTAAATTAAATTTTACAAGTAACGCTTCTTTCAGCTTGTTGAATAATGATTGGAAAGTAACTTCTTTTAATGCAACAACGATATCATTACAAAGTTCAACTAATGCAGCGGCGACGTTAGTATTGAAACAAATATAAAGTAGACTTTTAAGTTGGGTTTAATTTTTTTGAAATTCTCAAAAAACAGTTGTCTTTTTAGGCAGCTGTTTTTTAATAATAAACTTTAATATAAATAGATAATAATGAAAAAAGTACTTGTAATCCTGTGCGTAGGTTTTGTCTTATTGGTATCCTGTTCAAAAGAAAATGATGTAACAGAAGGAATTGAGACTGTTAATCCCATTACAAATAAACAGTCCACAGGTAGTTCTGCAAACGATTTATTATCAGATAAAAAGTTTAAAAGTATGGTTATTGAAGTGGTTTATGTTGCTGGTTTTCAGCCAACAAGTATAGCAATAAATAATTTTGTAGCTTTTCTGGAAGCACGAACACATAAGCCCAATGGGATTAATATTGTATTGAGATCGATCCCGTCACCAGGGACTTCTCCGTATACCAATGAGGAAATTGTAGCAATTGAAGAAACAAACCGAACAAAATACAATACCTCAAATGAAATTGCCGTTTGGGCCTTTTTTGCAGATGGAGAATCAGCTAGAAATACAAGCTCCGGAGTTGTTTTAGGAACGGCGTATAGAAATACTTCATTTGTTATTTATGAACAAACAATTCATGGGTTAAGCAACAGCCCTTTTAAACCCAACAGAAGCGTATTAGAAACAACTATCATCACCCACGAATTTGGACATATTTTTGGCTTAACAAACTTAGGAACGGCATTGCAAAGCAATCATGAAGATGGGGAACACCCAAAGCATTGTAATATAAAAACGTGTTTAATGTTTTGGTCTGCAGAAACAGGCAGTGGTATTGGAGAGATGGTCTCTGGAGGTACAGCACCACAATTAGATGCACAATGTATTGCAGATCTTAGAGCTAACGGGGGAAAATAATAGAATACATTAAAAAACACTTATCGATGAAAAAACAAAAATTAATACTCGTAATGCTTTTTGGTATGACCCTCGCTGTGAATGCCCAAAACAACTCGAATAATAAATCCTTTGGAGGAATAAAAGGAGGGTATAGTTTATCCTCAGTACAATTTGACGGAAATGCTGAAACAGCTCAACGTCATAGCTTTCATGTGGGGGTTTATGGAGAGTCGTTTATAAGCAATAGTTTTTCTGTTCAGCCAGAATTGTTGTATTCCCAACAAGGATATATAATTACGAATAGTAGCGGTACATTTACACAAAAGCTAAATTATATCAACCTGCCATTGATGCTTAAAGCCTATCCTTCTAGAAATTTCTTTTTAGAAGTAGGGCCTCAAATTGGATTGGCTGTTTCTCACAGAGAGGAGTTTAACAGTGGGTTTAGTTTATTTGATACCAATCAAGAATTTGAACCTAATAATTTTGACTGGGGAGTCAATTTTGGAGCAGGTTTTAAAACGGATTCCGGAATAAGTTTAGGAGTACGCTATCACTTAGGCAAGGGCGATATCTATGAGGAAGGAAAAGCACAAAATCGAGTACTGCAGTTTTCGTTAGGATTTGATTTATAATTAAAAAAAACAGTTGAAATGCCCAATAGATATTGGGCATTTTTTGTTTATTTTACTCTGAATAAATTTCACGAAAAGGGCTTTACTACAACTGTTTTTAGAACAAAACTTTGTAGATGAGTCCGGCGGTAAAACCTCTTGTAAGTCCATCGGGTCTTACTTCCCGAATTACAAAAGGGGCAGCCAATGATAATTCGATACTATTTTTAGCATCAATAGCATAAGAACCAATCAAATTTCCATTGATGGTGAGTCCATCAGAATTTTGTATGGTTTCTCTTTTTCCAAAAGCATTTTCAAAACTATCCTCGCCTAAATGATAAAGAAATAATACATTAGGTTTGAAGGTAAATTTAGTATTAGCGGGCTGAATGGTGTAGGTAGTTCTAAATAAAGCATCTGATTTTCTTTCAAATAAATTAGTAGACGGGAAATCATCCGTGTCTGAAAACTCCTTAAAATAAGAGTTTCTGTTGTTATTAAAAACAGGAATCTGTATCCCGGTATTGAAATCCCATTTTTTATAAGTAAGATTCAAACCCAAAATAAGGTCAAAAGTTCCCAGACTGGATTGGTAGTCTAACGGAAGCGAAAATTCATTTATTTTTAGATTGGAACTCGTAAAAGGTATTTTAAAACCCATAAGAGTGCTCCATTTTGCGGTAGTTTTAGTTTTCCAGTTATAGTTGCCTATGAAATAGCCATCACCAAAAGCACCACGTTGTCCAAAACTGCCGTTTGCTACAGAATAAGTGATTTTAGAACTGAGTGAAAAGCGTTCGTTTATTGTTCTGGTATAGGTAAGATAGGATGAAAAATAAGTTAGATCTGCTTCCCCGGTGCCAAAAATATTTCCTATTTCTATACCGTTTTTGAAATCAGTTTTTGAGTTTTGAAAGCTGTTTCCTATCGAACAAATCCCTGCGTCACTGCATCCTTGAGAATAAGAACTAAAGCCTGAAAACAGCCCAACGAGTACAATTATTATTGTTTTTTTCATGGATATAAATTTAATTTTGAGACAATTGCGCTACTGCAAAAAGATGACTGTATTGCTGACAATGAATCAGCACATATTTATAATCACTAATATTTACTTGAGGAGGAATTGCATATACTGTTGACGAGGTTAAATTTCCTAAATTCACAAAATCTGAAGGGGCAGCGGTTTTAGATAAATATACTTTTAAATCCGGGCCATTGGAAATACTAAAATTGTCCAAGCGTACTTCATTTTGATTGGTATTCAAATACACTTTGGCTGAACCTGAAACCTTAATGCCTGATGTAGGCATAAAATCTCCAGTAAATGCAGATGTACTATTTTCAGGAAGTGAGGCTTGTATAGCTGGATCACGCGTCAAATCTCCTTCCACTTCGCAGGAGAGCAGTAAAATAAATAGTGGGAGTATAAAAATTTTTTTCATAATCAGGATTGGTTATTGATTATTCAAATGTATAAGGAATGTAAATTAAACTTTGTCAGCTACTTTACATTTAAGAGAAGATTAAAAACACTAGAATCCACTTTCCATAAACTGAAAATATTTTTTCTGCAAAAAAATAATACCTTTGAACTCAAATCAGGAATTCTATGATAACTAAAGAAGTACCCACCCAATTAGAACAATATTTTCAACAGTTTCGTAAAAATATAATTGGAATTGATCAAGAATTTGAGTCACCTTACGGACCAAAAAAAATTATATACACGGATTGGACCGCCAGTGGTCGTTTGTATCGTCCTATTGAAGAAAAATTAATGAATGATTTTGGCCCTTTTGTAGCCAATACTCATACTGAAACTACCGTTTCGGGAACTGCCATGACTAAAGCATACCATCAAGCGCGCCATATTATCAAACACCATGTGCATGCCGGCAGTGATGATATTTTGATTACTGATGGAACAGGAATGACAGGTGTAGTCAATAAATTTCAACGAATTCTAGGTTTGAAAGTACCCGAAAACCTGAAAGATTTTATTACCATCCCACCCGAAAAAAGACCAGTTGTTTTTATTTCTCACATGGAACACCATTCCAATCAAACGTCTTGGCTAGAAACTATTGCTGATGTTGTAGTAATTCCCTCTACTGAAGACGGATTGTTCAGTATGGAGAATTTAGAAATAGCATTGAAAAAGTACAAAGAGCGACCTTTCAAAATAGCGTCAATAACTTCTTGTTCAAACGTAACGGGAATTAAAACACCGTATCATGAAGTGGCAAAAAGAATGCATCAAAACAACGGACTTTGTTTTGTTGATTTTGCTTGTTCTGGACCATATGTAAAAATTGATATGCATCCGGAAGACATTGAAAGTCAATTGGATGCCATTTTTTTTTCGCCTCATAAATTTTTGGGAGGACCTGGAACCTCCGGGGTGTTAATTTTTAATAAAAAGCTATATCAAAATTTAATACCTGATAATCCTGGAGGAGGAACGGTAAGCTGGACCAATCCTTGGGGAGAGCACAAGTATATTGATAATATTGAAGATAGAGAAGATGGAGGAACTCCTGGTTTTCTTCAGGTTATAAAAATTGCACTGGCGGTTCAATTGAAAGAGCAAATGGGAATTGAGAATATCTTGAAGAGAGAGCATGAAATTGTGGATTATATTTTCTCAGAGATAGGAGCGGTTTCTAATATTAAAATCCTTGCAGGGCAGCATCACGACAGGTTAGGGGTTATTTCTTTTTTTATAGAAGAATTACATTTTAATTTAGGGGTAAAGTTATTGAATGATAAATTTGGAATACAAACCCGTGGCGGGTGTAGTTGTGCCGGAACATACGGACATTTTTTATTGCATGTGGATCAGGAAACCTCACACAAATTAATTGACGAAATTACTTTGGGGGATTTAATCAGAAAACCAGGTTGGATCAGAATGTCTATTCATCCTACAACTACAAATGCCGAAATTGAATTTGTGTGTAACGCAATAAAAGCATTGGCTGAAAAGCATAAAATTTGGGCTTTGGATTATGATTATAATTCGGCTACAAATGAGTTTATAAATAAAAATACACGCCATTTAGAAGATGAATTGGTAAAAAACTGGTTTTCTTTATAGAAGTTGCTGTTTTAAGAAACTAAAAAAATCACATATCATAAACGCTATTGTTTCTAATGTGTGATTTTTTTCTGAATACGAATTACTACCGTCTGTGTTTCCATCGTTTATGCGTCCAAAAATAATATTCAGGAGCTTCCAGAATTTGTTTTTCTACTTCCCGTAAAAAAGTATTGGTGATTTCAAAATCGGGAATGGATTTTGGATCATCTGTTATAGGGACAAAAGTAGCTTCATAAAATCCTCTTTTTACTTTTTTTACTTTTACAAAAAGGACATTGAGATCGTATCGTTTGGCCAGCATTTCAGCTCCGGTATGCACTGGAACTTCAATGCCCATAAATGTATCCCAGTGAAAGGCTCGATCTAGTTTTGGGGATTGGTCGCTGGCTAAGCCATACATGAATAATATTTCTTTTTGTTGATTTTCTGCCATCAACGGGATCGCTCTTTTTGTTTCGACTAATTCTGCATTGTATTTGGATCGAATATCTCGTAGTAATTTATCAAAGTATTTATTGGCAATTTTTTTATAAACGCCTATTCCTTTAAATATTGTTTTTTCATTTACAGATAATAACCATTCCCAACTTGCATAATGGGAGGCTAATAATACAGTGCTTTTCCCTTTATCCTCATATTCTTTAACCAGTTCAATATTTGTTATTACAAATCGTCGGTTCATTTCAGCAGCTGAAATAGTCATGGTTTTTATCATTTCCAGGAACATATCACACAAATGGTGATAGGATTTTTTTTCGATAATAAGACGCTCCTTGAAACTCAGATTAGGAAAAGTAAGGGCTAAATTTTCTCTAACTGTTTTTTTTCGATACCCTATAATATAATATACAATCAAATAGATACAATCCGAAAACCAGTATAAAATCCGAAAAGGAAGAATAGAAATGACCCACAAAAAGGGAATGATTAAGATGTAAATAAGAAATTGCATGCCGTAATTTTTTTGACAAATATAAGGCAAAAATATAGATTGATATAAATTTGGACCGCATACAAGATGGTATTTGAGAAAGACTATCTTTACAATTCACAATAAACATACTTTATGAATACCATTTTAATAGCAATAATTGTTGTAAATGTTTTGATTAGTTACAAAGGTTTTAATGACCTTTCTTTTTTTAGAAAATATGAATTCCATATTGGAAGTATTCGTGCAGGCGAACAAATACGGTTGTTATCGTCTGGTTTTCTTCACGCAGATATGACTCATTTGATTTTTAATATGCTGACACTGTGGTTTTTTGCACCGGTAGTCATCAGTTATTTAGGGAGTTTTTCATTTATACTGGTGTATTTTGGAAGTTTAATTTTTGGAAGTTTATTGACGGTATTGTTTCATAAAAATGATTACGGGTATAGAGCTGTAGGTGCTTCTGGAGCCGTAACTGGGGTTTTATATTCGGCCATATTGTTACAGCCAGACATGATGTTGGGAATCTTCTTTATTATCCCAATGCCTGCTTATATCTTTGGAATCCTTTATTTATTGTATTCAATCTACGGAATGAAAGCTAAGAATGATAATATAGGTCATACCGCCCATTTTGGAGGCGCTGTTGGCGGTTATTTGATTACACTTGTCAACGAGCCACAGTTATTAGTGGATCATGCTTTAATGGCAGTTTTATTAGCCATTCCTATAATTATCCTGTTCGTAATGGCAAAAATGGGAAAATTATAATGGCACAACTTTTGAAAAGAAGTTAACACAAACAATTAAATGATAAAAAAATGAAAAAAGCACTATTAATCTTGTCTATTTTATTTATTTCAGTGTCCTACGGGCAAGAAATCAAACAAGTTCCTCAAATAAGCGTAAGTGGCGAAGGAAAAGTAAAGGTTGTTCCGGATCAAGCAAGTATAACGGTGACTGTTGAAACAAAAGGGAATAATGCCAAAGACGTCAAAAAGCAAAATGATCAAAAGATTGAAGCTGTGCTTAAGTTCATCAAAAAAATGAACTTGGCTCCTGCAGATTATAAAACGCAACGTGTTTCGTTGAACCCACAATACGATTACGAAAAAAAGAAACACAGCTATAATGCAACACAAACAATCGAAATTGTATTGAAGGATTTATCAAAATATGATGAATTGATGGAAGGTTTAGTTGACGAAGGGATTAATAGAATTGATACTGTTGTGTTTGAATCTTCTAAGTTGGCCCAATATCAATCTGAGGCTAGAAAATTAGCGATGAAAGAGGCTAAATTAAAAGCAGAAGATTATGTTTCAGTATTAGGACAAAAAGTAGGACGTGCCATGATCATATCAGATAATTCACAAAATTATAGCCCACAACCAATGTATGCTGCCATGAAAATGGAAATGAGCGATACTAGAGTTTCAAGAGAAACGATGGCGGTAGGCGAAATCAACATTACGGCTAATGTAACGGTAAGTTTTATTTTAGAATAGAAGAAGCTGCAAGTATTAAAAAATTCCGTTCAAAATATCAATTTGCTAAGATTTTTTTGGATTAATTTACAACAGTAGTATGTAAAAAAAAACTCTTCAATCGCTTGAAGAGTTTTGTGGGGAGAGCAGGATTCGAACCTGCGAAGTTTACACAGCAGATTTACAGTCTGCCCTCGTTGGCCGCTTGAGTATCTCCCCAAGACTCAATAAGCAGTGCTTATTGTGCTAACCGGATGCAAATATAAAAACTGTTTTCAAGTTTCCAAACTATATTAGTACTTAATTTTACTATTATTTTTAAAGCATTGGTATTGAATAAAATAAAAAAATCTCCACTAGGGAGATTTTTTTTATTTGTACGATATAAGGTGTTTATTGTTCTAAAAGCTCAATTATTTTGGCTCTAAGGGCATCTCCTCTTAAATCTTTAGCCACAACATTTCCGGATGCATCCAGGATAAAAGTGGCAGGTATAGATTCTACTTTATACAAAGCAGCAATTGGTTCGTCCCAAAATTTCAAATTTGAAACCTGATTCCAGGTCAACTTGTCTTTAGCAATGGCTTCTTTCCAGGCTTTGGCATCTTTATCTAAAGAAACACCAATAATATTAAGACCCTTACTGTGTAACTCTTTATAGATGGCCACAACATTTGGATTTTCTTGACGACACGGCCCACACCATGATGCCCAAAAATCAACTATTGTTACTTTTCCTAAACTTTCTTTCAGAGAAATTATTTTCCCTTGAGGATTAGGGCCTGAAAAATCTGCTCTTCATTTACCATCAGTAGTTGGAGCAGTAGCTGGAGCGGTAGCGCCTACAGCAGCCGGTGCTTTCATTTCAGCTAGTCTGGTTTTGATAGCAATTCCAGGCTTTGTTTTTTTCAATGCTTCTTCTAAACTGTTGTATAACTTTTCAGATTTTGCAACATCAGCACTAGGATCGTTTAACATTCCTTGGATGATTAGCGCTGAAATAAAAGATTTAGGATGTGTTTCAGCATACGCTAAATACTTTGCTTTTGAAGCAATACCAACTTCTTCTTGAAGTTTAGAAAATTCCTGCATCAAATTATTGATCACAATGGTGTCCTTACTTTGTTGAGCAGCTTCCATTGCTTGCATGTTTTTGTTTTGGAAATCCATTAGTTTCTTTTGAACTTTAGTGATTTCCTCGTTGAAGGTTGCGTATTCATCATTGTTATACGTTCCTGAAACTTTAGATTTTTGAATACTGTCTTTATTTATGGCAATCGTTACTTCTCCATTTTCTAATATGAAAGGTATTTTAGCCTGAGCCCCTTCTAATTGGATTGTATAAAACGATGGCTCTGTAATAGATCCTTTCATCTCAAATTTACCGTTTTCAACTTTTACGGTATCCTTAGCAATAAGTCCCATGCCATTTGCATCTTGTGTTTCTAAGATAATTGTTTTACCATTTTCAATTCCTGTTGCAGTCCCTGAAATAATGTATTCATCTTTGCCAACTTTGCTACAAGATAGTAAAACAACAGCAGCCGAAAGTAATAAAATTATTTTTTTCATTATTAATTAGTTAAGTTAAGAGTGCAAAAGTATTTAAATTTTTAATTGATATATAATTTTACAACCTAAATTTTTGTTATTATTTTTCATTCTTAATTAGGATTTAGCATTTATTTTACAAGTAGTTATTTTACTTCCTTCTTTGAATATAAAACCTTTTAATCATGATGTGTTTTGTTTGGGACAATCAATTTTTTTTCAATTAAGATTTATAAAAAAATAGCGAATAAATGGGATTTAAAACACTTTCTAGACGAGTTATTTAGGTTTTGCAAGCAGGCGTTTGTATATTGCTATTTCAGAACGGGACAAGTCCAAAATAAAAAAACATCCTTTTTTTGAAGGATGCTTTTTTATTTTGGACTTTAAAAAAAATTAATCTTGATTGATTGTTTTTCTCCAAGTAAAGGAATTCAGGATGTGTCTTTTTGCAAATCTTCCAGGAGATTCAGCATTTACCATTTTTACGTAAGTAGCTTTAGGCACACTAATATATTCGTAAACACTTCCATTTGAAAAATTGATGATCAATCGTCCTTCCACGAACTTATAATCTGTAATTTTTGCAGTTGCAATAGTTTCAGTGTATTCCGGTAAGTTTTGTTTTAGAGTTTCAGGATTGATACTCACTAAGAAATGATAAGCTTCAATAATTTTTTTACTGTTTTCTTCAGCTGCTTTTAAACCAGTTTCATCTCCTTGAAATTTATCAGGATGCGCTTCTTTCATCGCATTACGATATATCGTTTTCAAATCTTTCAGCTCTGCAGTTTTGTCTACATTTAGCAGTTTTCGGTATTCAACTATTTTTTTCATAAATAAGGTAACTACTTGTCTTTTACTATAAAATCAATGTGATTTAATTTCAAAAAGCGACAAATTTTTTGCAAAGGTACACTTTTTTTTATTTTTTTGGTTTCAGACCAATAGATTTTTAAAAAAAAAGTCTTTTGAAACGATATATTTAAGGAATAAAAACTAAAAAAGTTTTATTGTTGGGGCTTATTGTTTGCTTTATCGAAATTTTTGGATTTTTTCGGATATTTATTATAACTGATATCACTCGGATTTTCGATGATTGATTTTATCGTAATCCAATCTCCAATACTGTGTTTTTGAGCCATTTTATAGTCCAGAAGATAGGTACCACAAAAAAAATTGTTGTTTTCATCTTTTTCTATGATTCCTGTATAAACTCCTTTTTGCAGCATTTGTTCTTGTGAAGACTTTGTCATATCAATTTGATTTTATATAATTCTAATTGGCAAAGTTAATCAATTATTGAATGTATTGCTACAATTAAGCCTGACTCTATTGCTTTTAGTATTCTAGTTTTTTATTCCAATTTTATTCCATTGTAAACTTTAACTTTTATTTCATTAATAATGAACTGATTTTATCAAAAAAAAACTAATTTAGAAGTTAAATTGAATGCATCTATTTCAAACAGTGTTCAATGTTAACGAAATTAAAAGTATATAAATATTTATTTGACAATCTATGAAAAGAAGATCTTTTTTGACTACCGCAACACTTGCATCTGCAGGTTTAACTACTTTTTTGATTACAGGCTGTACCTCCGGTACCAAAAAGAACGAAAATTTAGTATCTGTTGAAGATTTTAATGCCGTTTTTGAACTAGACGAAGAAACCATCAGCAGTGTTAGGGAGAAATTAATTTCTGGTAAATATACTTCAGAACAATTAGTGCAATTATACTTAAAACGGATTGAAGCTATTGATACCAATGGGCCTCAATTGCATTCAGTCATCGAAGTCAATCCAGATGCATTGGCTATAGCTCTTGCAATGGATAAAGAGTTAAAAGCAGGTAAAAGCAGAGGTCCTTTGCATGGAATCCCCGTTTTAATAAAAGACAACATAGACACAGCTGATAAAATGCTAACCACGGCTGGATCTTTGGCAATGGCAGGAAATAGTGCTTCAAAAGATGCTTTTGTCGTTAAAAAACTCAGAGAAGCCGGCGCAGTAATCATTGGAAAAACAAATTTAAGTGAATGGGCTAATTTTCGTTCTACCCAATCCTGTTCCGGTTGGAGCAGTAGAGGCGGTCAGACTAAAAACCCCTATATTTTAGATCATAATCCGTGCGGTTCCAGTGCTGGTTCAGGAGCAGCAGTCTCAGCCAATCTTTGTGTTGTTGCTGTTGGGACAGAAACGGATGGTTCTATTGTTTGTCCAGCTTCGGTAAACGGAGTTGTAGGGATTAAACCTACTGTAGGTCTGGTTAGTCGATCTGGGATTATTCCAATTTCAAAAACACAAGATACGGCTGGTCCAATGGCCAGAACCGTAACGGATGCTGCTATTTTATTAGGCGTAATTGCTGCTGTAGACCAAGATGATACTGTAACCCTTGAAAGTAAAGGGAAAGCACAGAAGGATTATACAACTTTTTTAGATAAAAATGCTTTGAAAGGCAAGCGTATTGGTATTGAAAAAAAGCCACAAGGAAATAATAAATACATTAATGCACTTTTAGATGCTGCTGTCAACCTGCTAAAAAAACAAGGGGCTATTATTATCGAAATTGACTATTTGGAGAAAATTAATGCTTTGGGTCAGGCCGAATTCGAAGTTTTACAATATGAATTTAAAGATGGATTGAATACCTATTTGGCCACAGCCAATGCAAAAGTAAAAAGTTTGAAAGATGTTATCGATTTTAATACTGCTAATGAAGATAAAGCAATGCCGTATTTTAAGCAAGAAACATTAGAAAGTTCTAATGCTAAAAAAGGATTAGAGGACAAAAAATATCTGGAAGCATTAACCGTAAGTTTCGAAGGAAGTAAAAGTGTGCTAAATACAGTTTTTAAAGAAAATAAATTAGACGCTATTTGTGGAATCACCATGGGACCTGCTTGCAGTATTGATATGATCTACGGAGATCGTTGGGGAGGATATTCTTTAACTTCTCCTGCTGCAGCAAGTGGATATCCACATATTACAGTTCCTTGCGGACTGGCTTATGATCTACCCGTTGGTTTATCATTTTTTGGTATGCCGTATACAGAAGGGAAATTAATAGGATTGGGCTATGCGTATGAACAAGTATCTAAAAAGAGAATAAAACCGGGACTTAAACCTTCTTTTTTATAATATTTCATAGGTATTTAAAAGGGTAAAAGGGTGAATTACTTTTTACCCTTTTATTTTTTTTATAATACTGACAAATGGAATTAATCGGTTATTCCGGACATTTGGGCTGAGGCTTAGAAATTTCTCTTCCTCAAAAGGAAATAGCCATCCTAATTTCGCCCCAAATTTCTTTTGGTAAAACTTGCAAGAGTTGTTTCTCAGCTTTGATTCCGTCTTCGGATTCTGGGATTAATCAAATTCTGGGCACTACTCTAACTCCAACGGATGTTTTTTGCCTATATAAGTAAGTCGAAAGTTTAAAAGTCGTAAAGTCAAAAGAATTAACTTTAAGTAAAACAGCTTTAAATCATATTGTTACATAATTTTATCCTGATTTTAAAATACGACATTATACCATGGTTATTACTTGTTTGTTATAATGATTCTAAATTTTTATCCCATTCCGTTGCAATTTTCAAATAAATCCGTATCACTATTCTTTGAAGTCCACTGATAAAGAATTCACGCAATAGCGTTGTCCGGTTTTTGTAGGTCCGTCATCAAAAACGTGTCCTAAATGGCTGCCACAATTAGCACAAAGGATTTCAGTGCGTTTCATACCAAGAGTTACATCAGAAATATATTCTACTTTTCCAGGAATGGATTCGTCAAATGAAGGCCAACCGCAATGGGCATCAAATTTAGAGTTGCTTTCGAACAAAGATTCACCGCAGGCACCACAGCAATAGGTTCCTTTTTCGTAATGTAAGTTATAAGTTCCAGTATGTGGGTATTCAGTTCCTTTTTGTCGAAGAATTCTATACCGTTCTGCTCCTAATTTTTCTTTCCATTCTTGTTCTGTTTTTTCTAAAGGATATTTCATGATTATTTTTTTATTAATTGTATAGTGTTGTATTTCAATTATTTATTTTGGATGAATTGAACTGTTTTTTCAATTACTTTAAGGTTGCCTAGAATCTTTCTATGTCCTAATCCGTCTGTTAATAGTAACTCTCCATTTTTTAAATATTTATGAATGTGAATTCCAGCCTTTACGGGAACTTCAGGATCAAGGTTATCATGTATTACTAAAATAGGAATCGCTGTTTCTTTTGCAGCCAAAAAAGCAGAATAACTATTCATTTTTTCTCCGTATTTTTTTTCGAAATGCAAACGCAAAAGAGTACTTACACTTGGTTTCAATTGTAATTTTGCCACAAAATCATCTATAATATCTTCTACAACATCACCACTGCCAATCACTACGGCATGATTTACTTTTAAACCTTTTTTTATGGCGTTCAAAACGGACATTCCTCCTAATGAATGACCAATAGCTGCTTCAAAGGGCCCAAATTGCTTCTCTATTTCTAAAATTGTATCAATAAAGTCGACCATAATAGTCGTTTTTCCAGGTGATTTTCCATGTGCAGGAGCATCAAAACTGATCGTAGAATATCCGGCTTTAAGCAATTCATCCGCTATTTTGAATAATTGAGTTCCACGTCCTGACCAACCATGAACTAATAAAATTTTCTTGTCACTTTTTCCATATTCATATACAACAACTTCTTTGCCAATTGCCGGAATTGAAATTAATTTTTGTATACTATTTCGATCCATTTCTAACTCTCTTTTTGGAATCTTATGTTTTATGGGTGTAGTAAACAGTTTAGCTGCAAATAATGTAATTAGTTTTGGTGAAATAAAAGAGATTAATTTACTGGTTAATAAAATAATTTTAGGAATTTTCAATGATTGGGTATGATTAGAAGACTTTTTTGTCATTTTAATAAATTTTCAAGCAGGTTATTATATTATAATTTTTTTTTAAGTACATGACAAAAAGCAAAACAGATTGTTTTCCAAAGATTTGAATCCTGTTAAAAGAAATTTTGACAAGTA
>NZ_RYDP01000016.1:0-60587 GCF_003970395.1 Flavobacterium sp. GSP27
AATCCTGTTATAAGCGTTTTTTTATTGTCTAAAAAAGGATGCTAATCAAAATAAGTGAAGTTTTTCAGTGCCCTCTAATGGAATGTCTCTTTTTTTTAATTCTTATGAAATTAAAGGTTCAGAATTAGAACTCGCGAACGAAGAATGGAATCATAAAGAGAAATATATTTACGACACAGAAGACAAATCAGAAAAAACAATTGTGATAGCGAAAAAATAAAAACTACCGCCAACCGCCATTTTGAGCTAGCTGGAATTTAGTGGAATTATCGTTTCGCATCAAGTTTTCGTTAAGCCGAAAATTGAGCGGTTACGAACTTCCAGCCATCTCAAAGTGGCATAACGTTGGCAAACAGCTTAAACCAAAAATCCGCAGAAAACTAAAACGGAAAAATAGCAGTTTGAAAGCGTTACTAAATAAAGTAATAAAAATGAACATAGTTGAGCAATATAACCAGCACCTTTCTCTGCCTATACAAGAAAGACTAAAGATAAAGAAACCGTTTACAGATAATGAGATGGCAGAAATATATAAATTGGAAATAATACGGCAGATTGAAGAAAACTTGGAAAGTGGAAATAAAAAAAATATAGAATACTTATTAAAAAACGTAAAGAAAAATTACACTTCTCCAGAAGACCCTCATATAAAAACCTATGATAATCCAGAATTGCTAAAAGAAGTTTGTTTAGAAATTATTACTTCTTACGATTCTCTATATCAAAAATTAAATCTGAAATAAATATTTCAGCATTTTCCATAGTATTGGGTATTCTTAAATTTGAAAGTTTTTCGTTTTTATAGTATTGTAAGTAAGTATCTTGCCAAAGTTTATATTTTTTATTATCCTCCGCGTCTAGAGGTAGGCTTTTTATAAGCGCATTTATTTCCGAAACTACTTTATCAAATTTATCCGCAGTATTTAATAGAGATAATTCTAATAGTAAATCATTAATGTTTTTATTCATAATAAATATTTTTTACCGAAAGTATAAAAAAGAATTATATTTGGAAAGTAAAATAGTAATAAATACAAAGCCGATTTGCTAACAGCGGCTTCAAGATATTCAGGAAATAGTGATTAATTTAATTTCTGTTTTGTGTTTGTCGAAATTAGTTTTGAATTAAAAATCAGGAAGGCTTTCCCCTGAACATCGTGAGAGCCGCAGGACGTTGCAAGAAACCTTGGCTCACCAAAACTAAAATGATACACCCTAAAATTTAATGAGAAACATTAATTCAATACTAATTATCAATCTACTTTTTTTTGTCTCAAGCATTTATGGACAAAAAGGTTTTTACGTAGATAAAGATTATAGGATTGAGAAATATCAAAAAGAAATAATTAAAGTCTTGATTGACGGACAATGGCTTGAAAAAAAAGAAAAAGGGGAAATAATAATTAAAAATTACTCTGGCAGTATGGGAGTAATAAAATGTATCGAGGTTTTTCCTATTCAACTAGAAAAGAATAATGTTTTATTAGTTCGTTTTTATTCTCTAGGCTCGCACGCACTAAACTATTGGGGAATTCTCGAAAAAGACTGTAATTATCTGTTTTATTATGATGAAAAAGATAAATCTAAAATAGAGGATTATTTAAAAAAATACGATGTGAAAACACAAAAAATACTGTTAGATTATGTGAAAATATATACTGATTGGTATGCGCCGAACTTACAAAATCTACAACTTATAAATGAAAACTGAACAAAAAAGGCTTCCTGTAATCGAGTAGACGGCTCCGCCAGAAACTGACGGAGTGCGCCTCTCACACCACCGTACGTACGGGTCTCGTATACGGCGGTTCGCAAAGTGATGGGTTGAGTTCCATGTAAATCTCCAACATTGATTGATAGCCTTTCTTCTTAAGTCGCAGTAGGGTAATTGTAGTGGTTAGAATCGGACTCTGGGCGATTCGCCAGCCTCCTTTTCTGGTTCTGCTCCAAGCATAAGCATGGTCTTTGTCAATCCCTAATCACATCAGGTTTTTCCTTTTGCGCTCGGGCTTTTTCCAGCCCCGATCGCGCGGATATCTGATTTTTCGGACAACGATAGCGCGGATTTGTAATCCGTGCCCACAAAGAGAATGATTCAGCAAGAAATTGTGCCCGTTTAGAGTGTGAAATAGAAGTGGTTTTATTAGAATTATTTCGATATTGTTTACGGGCACGGATTGCAAATCCGCGCTATCGAAGCTAAAAATTATCATCAAAACTGTCCAATTTGAACCGGAATGAGGTGTTCACTTTGCTCCGGAATCACCGGTCCAGTTTGACCCGGAATATCTATAAAGCAACTTTTGCCAGAACGAATTTTAATTGTAGTTTAAATCACAGGTATTTACTCAATGAGTAACAAAATACAGTTCGTATAGAGATTTTTAGACGAACTGACGTTGGCAGTAATCTCAAAAAAATCCAGAAATCGAAAAAGAATAGTTTCCAATTTTGAATTTGATTATATTTGCAATTATGAATAAAAACCTTTACATAATTGCAGGTTGCAACGGAGCAGGGAAAACAACCGCTTCTTTTACTATTTTACCTGATATTTTAGACTGTAAAGAATTTGTAAATGCTGACGAAATAGCAAAAGGATTATCGCCATTTCAGCCCGAAAAAGTTTCATTTGAAGCTGGAAGAATAATGATAAAGAGAGTTAATGAACTTCTTGAAATTAATGAAAATTTTGCTTTTGAAACTACTTTAGCTACCAAAAGTTATAAGTCAAAAGTAATAAAAGCTCAGAGTAAAAATTATACTGTTACTTTACTTTTTTTTTGGTTGCAAAACGTAGATTTGGCAATTGAAAGAGTAAAAACACGAGTATTGGAAGGTGGACATAATATAGAGACAGAAGTTATTCGACGTAGATATAAAAACGGGATTAAAAACTTATTTGAAATTTATCTTTCAATAGTTGATGAAGTTATGATTTTTGATAATTCAGGAGGGAAACCTGAATTGATTGCTGAAAAAACTTTAGAAACAGAAATAAACATTTTAAATGAAATGAAATTCGATAAACTTAAAAAATATTACAATGAAAAAGCATAAAAGAACATTAAATCAAACCAAGATTTTAGAAGGAATGGATAAAGTTTATGAAAAACTAATCGAATTCAAAAAGAAAATGAATAGCGAATTGATAATATTGAAAGATAACCAAATCGTAAGACTAAAACCGTAAATATTTGCACTTCTGCCAGCAGCTAGGGTTTCGTTGCGTGCGCAGCACGAAAAATCAATTATAATCACCGAATACCAACAAAAATAAATTCAATGAGGTAAATCCGGGTTGAACAGCCTGTCCCGTTTTTACGGGAGAACCGATTGTACGTCCGTCAACGCTATGCTCTTATCGAAAAAAAATTAGAGAGAATTATAAGAGGCAAGCGAGCCTCTTTTTTTGTAGCGTGGTTTCAGCTTGTTTTTTTTCGTGTTTTTCATCACTTTTGAGCACAAGTTCCCTTACCCATCCCGCTAATTAGCGGGACAGGAATTTGAACTTTGGCTACCGCCAAGATACCAAGCAGGTGGACCACGCTGGTCAAAGACTGCTATCCGGTGTAAATTTCCTGTTTTACAACACGGACACTTGGGTAAAAAAGGCTTCTTTTCTACTTTTTCTAACACCTTCACTTGCAGCTTTTCCTGCAAAAGCTTGAGCTTTTGACGCTTCCAAGTGCTGCTCAAAAAACCGTAATGCCGTATTTTTACAAAACGTTTGGGCAAAATATGCAACGAAAATCTTCTAATAAACTCCTTATGCGTGAGCGTCATTTGTTTTTTAACGCCCGCTACTCGGTAATCCTTGTAAACAAAAGTTACGTTTTCATTGTCAATGCTTTTAATTCGATTGTTACTAATGGCAATTTTACGTGCCCCGTTAGAAACACAAATCCAAAAAAAATAGTAATCAAAAATGTATCGGGGTTTCTAATGGGGTGAAATGTATCTTCCCAAATATTCCACCACTGACTTTGGACTTCCAAACGGTTTCTTAGCAAATACAACCCAAGGCTTACGCCATAAATCCTGACGGATTTGTTCGTATTCAGTGCAATCTCCTAAAAAAGATGGCTTTATATTTTGGGACTCTAAAAACAATTTTTAACCCTTTTTACGGACTGTTATATTTTAATATTCATAAGCGAATTTTGCCAGAACGAATTTTAATTGTAGTTTAAATCACAGGTATTTACTCAATGAGTAACAAAATACAGTTCGTTTAGAGATTTTTAGACGAACTGACGTTGGCAGTCATACACACTTGCGACGGAAAAAATAGAAATCCCATTTCGGGAACTTTTTTTTATTATCTTTGAAAAAAATTAATACATTTGAGAGTAGTAGCTAAAAAAATATTAAAAGACTTTTGGGAGATACATGGTGATTGTGAACAACAATTAAAATCATGGTTTCAAGAAGCAAGTACAGCTGAATGGAAAAACCCAAACGAAATAAAGTTAGATTATCCTAGTGCTAGTATTTTAAATGACAATAGAATAGTTTTCAATATTAAAGGAAATAATTACAGATTGATAGTTAAACTAACTTATGAATATCAAATGATTTGGATTCGATTTATTGGAACGCATGCAGAATATGACAAGATTAATGCAAATGAAATTTAAATATTATGGAAATTAAACCTATAAAAACAGAAAACGATTACAATCAAGCTTTACAAAGACTTGAAATAATCTTTGATGCAAAAAATGGCTCTCCTGAAGGAGACGAACTTGAGGTGCTCGGTATTTTAATTGACAAATATGAAAATGAAAAATTTCCTATCAGCTTACCAGACCCCATTGAAGCAATTAAATTTAGAATGGAGCAAATGGGTTACAACCAAAATGATTTAGCAAATATTATAGGTCTGAAAAGTCGTGCAAGCGAAATTTTAAACCGAAAAAGAAAGCTTTCTTTGGAAATGATAAGACAATTACACGAAAGGCTTCATATACCAACTGACGTTTTAATTCAAACTTATTAAAAGTACGACTGCCAACAGCTAGGGTTTCGTTGCGTGCGCAGCACCAACAATGAATTATAATCACCGAATCCAACAAAAATAAATTCAATGAGGTAAACCCGGGTTGAACAGCCTGTCCCGTTTTTACGGGAGAACCGATTGTACGTCCGTTAACACTATGGAGTTGTCGTAAAGTTTTTAGAGAGAATTACAAGAGGCAAGCGAGCCTCTTTTTTTGTAGCGTGGACATGCTAACTTTACCAGCATAAAAAGTTAAGAAACCAGGATACCAAATAAAGTCCCAAATAGAATCCCTATGCGACACATTTCTTAGTAAACGAAACGGATTTACGCTATATTCGGGAATTATTAGAGCGAAATAGTAGAAAAACTCATAGTCAATGAAGTACCAAAAGTATTCAGCAAAAAAAAAGTCATTTTGATGATTTGTAATAAAAGATTATCTATACATTTGGAAAGACTAGGCTATTCAACAGCGATTACAGACAGGCTGCCAATACTCATAGATCCTTTACGATTTTAAACTTTTCAATTTTTAAAAATAAATCTTATGAAATACAAACAAATTCTTCTTTTGATATTATTTATTTCCACTTCGCTTTTTGCGCAAAGCACAGCACCACAATTAGATAAAATTAAGCAGCAAGATCTAAAAGATGATTTATATGAACTGGCGGGTGACGCCTTTCGGGGACGAAGAGGAGGAGAACTTGGCGAAATGCGAGCTTCTGTTTGGGTGGCTCAAAAGGCCCGTGAAGCTGGCCTTAAACCTGCAGGCGAAGATGGAACCTACTTCCAATTCTTTAATCTGAAACGCAGCCGTGTGGCCAATAGTAGTACTGTTAGTGTAAATGGTAAAGCACTTGATCTTTGGAAAGAGATTTGGCCAACTAATTTGGTTGACACTACCCTAGAAGGCTCCGTAGTTTGGCTGGACAAAATACCGGATAATACTGTCGATCTGAAAGGCAAAATTGTAGCTATGAATATTATGCCTCCAACCCCCATTATTCAAGACTGGGTGAGCCTCTGGCAATATCGTTATACCGCTTCTGCCATGAACCAGCAGGGAAAAGAACTCCTCAGCCGCGGTGTTACTGCTATAATTTTTGTTGCTGATGATACTGTAGAATCACTTATCTCATTTACGGGATTTCATTATCAAGAAGGAAGTTATGGAATTGAAGGTGCCGATTCCTCTACTGCAGCTACGGTACCAATTATATTGGCAAGTAAACAATTACAGAATATATTTTCTAAACAAGGCGCTTATTTAAAAACTAATTTGAAGGTAGAGAATTTTGACTATCCTTCTATTAATGTTATTGCAAAGGTTGATGGAACTGATCCTAAACTGAAAGAGGAATATGTTTTATTCAGCGGTCACCAGGACCATGACGGAGTAGGACCTGCTGTTAACGGGGATCCTATCTGGAACGGTGCTGATGACAATGCATCAGTTACGGTAGCGATGCTTGCAATAGGGAGTGCGTGGAGTACACAACCCGCTAAGCGATCGGCTTTATTTGTGTGGCACGGATCTGAGGAAAGGGGTTTATTGGGTTCTCGCTATTTTGTTAGCCATCCCACCGTTAAACTGCCCTCCATAGTTGCTGTTTTAAATGGTGATATGATAGGACGCAATGCACCTGATTCTGCGGCGCTATTAGGCGTAACAGAACCTCATCTTAATTCTTCTGACCTTGTAGCTATCACTTTAGCAGCTAATAAAAGTATTGCCAACTTCAAAGTAGATACTTCTTGGGATGCTGCAGATCACCCAGAGAATTGGTACTTCCGAAGCGATCATCTTCCCTATGCTCAAGCTAATGTTCCAGCAATATTTTTTACCACCTTATTACACCCTGACTACCATACCCCCTTCGATAGCCCAGATAAAATTGACTACGTAAAACTTACTAAGATGACAAAGTGGATTTATGAAACCGGATGGAGAGTTGCTCAAAGTGCCAAACGTCCTGCTTTAACTATTGAAATAAAAAGTAAAAAATAACTAACTATTATGTTCTTAATAGACAAGCCATTTGTTTCCGATTTTCTTATCAAAACAATAAAAGATAATAATTATAAAATAATTGCAACCAAAGTAGCAAAAGAATTGGTAAAAGATGATTCTTTGGCATGGATAGCCGAAGAGGAAGCAATCACTTTACTAAAAAATAATCCAGAAATTTCTCTTTATAGCAATTCAGAGAACGCATTAGCTTGGATCGATCAATACTATGGAGAAAGTGAATTATCAAGTCAATTACACGTTTTTAAAAATAAAGTAAAGTTTAGAGAACTTATAAAAGAGTTGTTTCCCGACTTTTATTTTAAGCAAATAAGTATTGAAGAAATCCAACGATTGTCCGATGATGAGATTCGGTTCCCATTTGTAATTAAACCTGCTGTTGGTTTCTTTAGCATAGGAGTTCATATCGTAGAAAACGAGAAAGACTGGATAAAAGCTAAAAGTGAGTTACAACCTGATAAACTTAAAAGTATATTTCCTGAAAATGTATTAAACACAAGTAATTTTATTATTGAAGAATTTATTCGTGGAGAAGAATATGCAATCGATTATTATTACGACAATAATGGAGATGCTGTTTTGTTAAACGTTTTACACCACCTCTTTTCATCCGGAACAGACACAAGTGATCGGGTTTATTCAACATCCAAAGCAATCATTGAAAAGTATAAAATTGATCTTGAATATTTTTTAAGTAAAATTGGTAAAGAGTTACATTTAAAAAATTTCCCGGCTCATGCAGAAGTCCGCATTGATGAAAATGGGAAAATAATCCCTATCGAGGTAAACCCTTTACGCTTTGGTGGATTTTGCACCACGGCCGACCTTCTAGGAGTAACTTTAGGTTTTAATGAATACAAATGCTTTTGTGAAAACAAAAAACCAGACTGGGATACTATATTTAAAGGAAAAGAGAATAAAACATTTAGTGTCATTATTTTGGATAATAATTCGGGAATAATCCCTTCGGATATTTTAGGATTTAACTATTCAGGTCTTGCTAAAGATTTTGAAAAACCGATAGTAATTAGAGAATTAGATATAAATAAATATCCTGTATTTGGATTTGCTTTTATTGAAAGTGCTGCCAGTAATAAAAAGGAATTAAATGACATCCTAACCTCTGATTTAAGAAAATATATAGTATCGAAATAAATGAATTTTAAATCACAGGTTAGGAGCTTACTTCTATTTATTTCTTGTTTTTCAAGTAGTATTCTTCTTGCTCAAAATGATAGCATTTGGCACCAAAAGCCTGAACTGAATATTTCGGGCTTTTTGGATGTTTTTTATGTATATGATTTTAACCAACCACAAAAAACAGAAAGACAAACATTTTTATTTAACCACAACCGCCACAACGAGTTTAACTTAAACTTAGGTTTTGTAAAACTTGATGTGAAACATTCAAAGTATCGAGCAAATTTAGCTTTACAGACTGGAACGTATGCAAACGACAACTATTCAGCAGAGCCAGGTATATTGAAAAATATTTTTGAAGCGAATGTTGGTTTGTCATTAAATAAAAAAAATAATCTTTGGATAGATGCCGGTATTTTTGCTTCACATATTGGTTTTGAAAGTGCTATTTCCAGTGACAATTGGACAATGACACGTTCCTTGTTAGCTGAAAATTCACCCTATTTTTTATCAGGAGCAAAATTAACCTATAACCCAAACGATAAATGGGAAATAACAGGTCTAATTGTAAACGGTTGGCAACGCATCCAGCGACTTCAGGGAAATTCAATACCTTCTTTTGGCACCCAAATAAAATTTAGTCCGACTGAAAAAGTTATTCTTAATTGGAGTACGTTCATTGGAACAGACGACCCTGACATAATAAGAAGAATGAGATACTTCAACAATTTTTATGGACAATTTCAATTGACAAAAAAATTTGGCTTAATCGCAGGGCTTGACATTGGAATACAGCAAAGCATGAAAGGAAGTTCAGATTGTGACTTATGGTATAGCCCAATAATTATCGGACAATATGCCATAAATAAGTATTGGAAAACAGCCATAAGAGCAGAATATTATCAAGATGAAACGGGAATAATTATCCCAACAACCACGCCAAACGGATTTAAGACAACAGGACTTTCAGTCAATCTTGATTACTCCCCGACTCGAAATATAATTTGCAGACTTGAAGGACGTTGGTTAAACAGTAAAGACAAAATTTTTGAAACTAAGACAACACCAACAAACAATAATTTCATAATAGGAACATCAATAGCAATAAAATTTTCAGAAACATTAAAGAAATAAAATACAATTCTATAAAACAGACGGAAGAAGAAGACCAGCAAACAATAGTGTCTTTAAGAAATTAGCGGTTTATTGAAGTTCTGTTTAACAATTAAACTTTAGTGGAAGTTGACAGTTCTGTGCTTCGAAATCGTTAATTTCAAATAACTATAAATTGTTAAAAATAAAATCAAATTGTGCCATTAAAAAAAGCATTTATGGCTATCCGCCATTTTTCATATCTAAGCAAAAAAAGCCCCAATCGGGGCTTTTTACATATAATAAATTCAAGTTTCTACTTACTCAAATACATTTTTCTTCTGGAGTACAATTCGTAGAATTGATCGTCTTTCAAGTCATCAATAAACAAGATGCTTTCTCCTGTTGATTTCATTTCTGGTCCTAATGCTTTGTTCACATTATGGAACTTGCTGAAAGAGAAAACCGGTTGCTTGATGGCATATCCTTTCAATTGCGGATTAAATTTAAAATCGGTTACTTTATTATGCCCTAACATTACTTTGGTCGCATAGTTCACATACGGTTCTCCGTAAGCTTTTGCAATAAACGGCACCGTACGAGACGCTCTAGGATTTGCTTCAATGATGTAAACGATATCATCTTTGATTGCAAACTGAATGTTGATTAAACCAACGGTTCTCAAAGCCAACGCAATATTTTTAGTGTGGTCTTTTATTTGTTGCATTACAAATTCACCTAAGTTAAACGGTGGCAAAGTCGCGTTACTATCTCCAGAGTGCACTCCGCAAGGTTCGATGTGCTCCATAATTCCTATGATGTACACATTTTCGCCATCGCAAATCGCATCAGCTTCCGCTTCAATTGCACCATCTAAATAATGGTCTAAAAGCAATTTATTTCCTGGAATCGTTTTCAATAAATTGATTACGTGCTCTTCCAGTTCTTGTTTGTTGATTACAATTTTCATTCCTTGACCACCCAACACATACGAAGGACGAATCAATAATGGAAAATCTAAAGTATCCGCCAAAGCTGAAGCTTCATCCGCTGTTTCAGCGATTCCAAATTGTGGAAAAGGAATTTTTAAATCGGTCAACAATTCTGAGAAACGACCTCTGTCTTCGGCTAAATCCAATGCATCAAAACTCGTTCCTATAATTTTAATACCGTATTTAGACAGTTTTTCGGCTAGTTTCAGGGCCGTTTGACCTCCTAACTGCACAATTACCCCTTCTGGTTTCTCATGTTGAATAATATCGTAAATATGCTCCCAGAAAACCGGTTCAAAATACAATTTATCTGCTGTATCAAAATCCGTCGAAACTGTTTCCGGATTACAGTTGATCATAATCGTTTCGTAGCCACATTCTTTAGCCGCTAACACACCATGCACACAAGAATAATCAAATTCGATTCCTTGTCCAATTCTATTTGGGCCTGACCCAAGAACGATTATTTTCTTTTTATCGGTAACAATACTTTCATTGTCAACGTAACGGGTTCCGTCCGCTTTTTCTATTTCGGCTTCAAAAGTCGAGTAATAATAAGGCGTTTTTGCTTTGAATTCCGCCGCACACGTATCCACCAATTTGAATACACGATTGATGTTCATTGTAGTTCGCAGCGTATGTACCTGGCTTTCCAAGCAACCTACCATGTGAGCAATTTGTCTGTCGGCGAAACCTTTTTGTTTGGCTTCTAATAGCAATTCTCTGGGTAAAGAATCCACTTTATAAGTAGAGGCTTCTTTCTCTAACGTATAAAGCTCTTCGTATTGTTTCAAGAACCACATATCGATTTTAGTGATTTCATGAATGCGGCTCAATGGAATTCCCATCGCGATAGCATCATAAATCACAAAAACACGATCCCAACTCGCAAAAGTCAGTTTCTCGATAATCTGTTCGTAGTTAGTATATCCTTTTCCGTCAGCACCCAGACCATTTCTTTTGATTTCTAATGATTGAGTCGCTTTGTGCAATGCTTCTTGGAACGAACGTCCAATTCCCATTACTTCCCCAACAGATTTCATTTGAAGTCCTAACGTTCTGTCAGCTCCTTCGAATTTATCAAAGTTCCAACGTGGAATTTTTACAATCACATAATCCAAAGTTGGTTCGAATAATGCCGAAGTCGATTTGGTAATTTGATTTTGCAGTTCATCTAAGTTGTACCCCAAAGCTAGTTTGGAAGCGATTTTTGCAATAGGATATCCCGTTGCTTTTGATGCCAAAGCAGAGGAACGAGATACACGAGGATTGATTTCAATCGCTACGATGTCTTCCTTATCGTCAGGAGAAACGGCAAACTGCACGTTACAACCTCCGGCAAAGTTTCCGATACTTCTCATCATCAAGATTGCATAATCACGCATTCTTTGAAAAGTCGTGTCAGATAATGTCATTGCTGGCGCCACAGTGATGGAATCACCGGTGTGGATTCCCATTGGATCCATATTTTCGATCGAACAGATAATCACAACATTATCGTTTTTATCTCTCAAAAGCTCCAATTCGTATTCTTTCCAACCCATTAAAGCCTTGTCAATTAAGACTTCATGAATAGGAGATGCTTCTAAACCTCGGGTTAGAAGTTCGTTAAAATCTTCTTTTTTATAAACAATAGCCGCTCCTGTTCCACCTAAAGTAAACGAAGGACGAATTACTAATGGGAAACCAAATTCCTGAGCAATTTCTTTTCCTCTCAGATAAGACGTACATATTTCTGCTGGAGCAGATGGCACTCCGATTTTTTTCAAAAGCTGTTTGAACTGTTCTCTGTCTTCAGTAATGTTAATGGCGTTAACATCCACCCCAATTAATTTCACGCCAAAATCCTGCCAAATCCCTTTTTCATCGGCTTCTAAACAGAGATTTAAAGCCGTTTGCCCTCCCATTGTAGGTAGGACTGCATCAATCTGAGGATGTTCTTTTAAAATTTGAATAATCGATTTTGTCGTTAAAGGCAATAAATAAATGTGATCCGCCATTGAAGGATCGGTCATGATTGTTGCCGGATTCGAGTTGATCAAAATAACTTCGATTCCTTCTTCACGAATAGAACGTGCAGATTGCGATCCCGCATAATCAAATTCGCATGCTTGACCAATAACAATAGGACCTGAACCTATTATTAAAACTGATTTTATGGATGTATCTTTTGGCATTGTGTGTAATTATAGTGTTGTGTAGTTGTTGTTTTGAAAAGATTAAAATTACTGAACTCAAATCTTTTAACTGTAAATCTTAAACATTTTTTAACGATTAGGTATAAAAAAAGGCGATACTAAAAAAAGTAACGCCTTATTTATGTTTATACAAACATTATTTTTTGTGTCTTGGTTCGCAAGAAACAGTCAATTTATGTCTTCCTTTAGCTCTTCTACGCGCAAGAACTTTTCTTCCATTAGCAGAAGCCATTCTGTCCATAAATCCGTGCTTATTTCTTCTTTTTCTTTTCGATGGTTGAAACGTTCTTTTGCTCATTGCTTTGTATCTTTAAAATCTTATTTATATGTCTTCCTATTTTTGAATAACTGTTATTCTAAAACCGAGTGCAAATATACAAAGACTTTTTTTTCTCACAAGTAGTTTTGTAAAAATATTTTCAATTCATTTTACTATATTTGTCATCTTAAAATAATCACACTATGTTTCACAGAAATATTAAACTTATTATCGCCGGACTTATTATAGCTACTGGCATTTGGCAATTTAAAGAAAGTAATATTGGGAATGGAATATTCCTTATATTATTAGCTGTAATCCCTATTTTCCTTTACTTTAAAAACGAATTCATCTTATTAGCCTTCTTAAAACTACGAAAACAAGATTTTGAAGGTGCCAAAAAATGGTTGGCGTACATCAAAAATCCGGAAACGGCTTTGATACAAAAACAGCAAGGCTATTTTAATTACCTGCACGGGATCATGCTTTCGCAAACGAATATCAATCAAGCAGAGAAATATTTTAAGAAAGCCATTGAACTCGGATTATCAATGGACATGGACTTGGCTGTAGCCAAATTGAATCTGGCCGGAGTTGCCATGACACGTCGTCGTAAACTTGAAGCCACTTCCCTATTGAACGAAGCCAAAAAATTAGACAAACAGAATATGCTGAAAGAGCAGATTACTATGATGAAACAACAAATGAAGAAAATATAGTTTTTATAATTATCGAAAAAAGGGTCAAATGATACACATTTGACCCTTTTTCTTTGGTATATATCCTAATTTTTGGAATAAAACTGCTTCATGTTTTCTTATATCAATATCCGTTATTAATACTAAATTGATAAAATTAGCCACAGATTAAAAAGATTCAACTGATTTCTTAAATACAAAATAAAATCTGTGCAAATCTTTGAAATCCGTGTCAAAAAAATGCTTGGCACACTTTGCGGACATTTCTATTTTCTTAAATGCCTTATATGGTTCAAAAAAATCAGTTAATATCCTTTTAACGGAATATCGATTTGGTATTTCTTACCGGTATCATTTATTAATTTTGTTTCTCTAAGCCAAGGATTATGAATTTTCAAAATCTTATAGTTAATCCCTTGGCTTTTTGCAAAATCAGCTAAATCTGCAATCGAACTGTCAATTTCTATTTTCCGAGTGGGCAGCGTTGCGTATAATTCTTCGGGAGCAATCCTAAAATTGTATTTTTCTGGATTTTCCATAATTTCTTTCAAGGCTAAAATTCTGAAAACATAGCGGGACGTTTCTTCGGTAAGTAACAAATCATAATAATTCGATACTTTTTGAATCTCAATTTGTTTGTTTACTCCTGTCATTCCGCCATTATACGAGGCTGCTGCCAAAGTCCAACTGCCAAATTTACCTTTGGCACTCAAAAAATAACTGCACGCTGCCTGGGTTGATTTCTCAAGATCATAACGCTCATCCACATTTTCATTGACTTCCATGCCGCGTTCTTTGGCCGTTTCCGGCATAAATTGCCAGATTCCCCTTGCCCCTGCCGGAGAAACTACATTCACTAATCCACTTTCAATAACGGCCAAATATTTGAAATCATCCGGAATACCGTTCTTTTTTAGAATAGGCTCAATTACTAAAAAAGCACGACTGGCTCTTTTTATTGCCAAAATTGTAGAAGCATGTAAATTGACATTCACCTGTAATTCCCGGTCAAATCGTTCCTTGACATCTGCTATTTTCAACGGAGTTGCTTCCCCTGAAAAATTCAGTTTTTCAGAAAAAAAAGATGCCGATTCTCTTTTTAACACTTTTTCAACGTCCGGATTTGTAGTGGCAAAAACTAATATCCCACTCGCAAAAACTACGGTAAGCACTAGAATCACTTTATTCATTACTTTCATCTTTTCTTTTTTATACCTTTAGAGTAGTTGCGAAAGTGCGTTTGTTTCTTTTTTGGTTTCCAATATAATGGAAGGCAAATTTTCATTCAACCATTTGTATTTATTCAAAATCATAATATGTGTTCCTCCTTTTACAACGATACAATTCTTAATATATTTTATAGGAAACACATCATCCATATCTCCATGAATATGAATCACGTCTGGGTCTGCAACTGTTCTGTCCCAAAGAACAACCTGCTCTACTGCCCAATTCAAATAGCGAATATCCCGAACCGAAAGGAATTTTTTATACAATTTTAATCTTTGATTCACTTTTTCTCCAAACGAAAATTTAGCCAGGTTTTCCAGATTCAAAATCAAACTCATAGGAATCAGCTTATAAGCCTTCGTTGTTTTAGCAATTTTTAATCGGCGTGGAAATTCTAAATTACTTTTGACACTCGAAATGATAATCACTTTTGAGACAGCTATACATCTGGCGATTTCCTGAACCAAAATACCTCCAAATGAAACGCCTATCAAAACGGGATTTTTATGCTTGATTTTCTTAGCTATCCTATTGGCATAATCCATCAGCGCTTCATTGTCCAACGGAATCTCCCACTCTAATAAATGGATCTCAAAACGATCTTCCGGAAGTGCAATTCGTTCAAAAATAGCGGTACTTGCCGCTAATCCTGGCATTAAATAAACTGGAATTTTACTCATAATTGTTTTAACGATTTTATAACAACATTCCCCTTTTTTATAGCGAATTTTGTATAAAATTAATTTTTTTATTGGAACCTGCTGTAACTAAGTAAGTCGAAAGTTTAAAAGTTGTAAAGTCAAAAGAATTAACTTTAAGCAAAATAGCTTTAAATCAGATTGTTACATAATTTTATCCTGATTTTAAAATACGACATTATACCATGGTTATTACTTATCATCTTATATTATTAATAATTTATGACTACACAACTATTTGAATCAAACACTAGGGGCAAAGCTGATTTTGGCTGGCTAAAAGCCAATTTTTCTTTTTCTTTTGGAAATTATTTCAATCCGGAACGTTTGCAATTTGGAATGTTACGTGTTTTAAATGATGATATCATCAAGGGCGGAATGGGTTTTGGGACTCACGGTCATGCCAACATGGAAATTATCACCATTCCTCTTGAAGGCGGCTTGAAACATCGTGACAGCATGGGAAACATAGGTGTCATTGGTTTTGGAGAAGTTCAGGTAATGAGTGCCGGGACTGGAGTAGAACATTCTGAAATGAACGCAAGCCACATAGACGAAGCCAAAACGCTACAGCTTTGGGTCTTTCCTGACAAAGAAGAAGTTACACCAAGATACGACCAAAAATCATTTGATATTGAGAATCAAATCAATACCTTTGTAAATATCGTTTCGCCAAATGATATGAATGATGGCAATGCACTTTGGGTTTACCAGAAAACCTTTTTTCATTTAGGAATTTTTGACAGCAACACTCGTTCGACCTATCAGGTTCGAATTCCTAATAACGGTGTGTACTTATTTTTAATCGAAGGCGAAATAGAAGTTAACAACCATGTTTTGAAGGCAAGAGATGCCATGGGAATAACCGATTTTGAGGCATTTGAAATCAAGATTATTACCAAATCAAAAATACTTTTGGTAGAGGTACCAATGAATTAGCGTTAATTATTATGGAGGCAGCAATCACTATGGAAATCAAAGACAACACTTTTGCAAGACAATTTGAAACTATGGTCGACGAAGGATTAGTTTCTGTTGAATATTCGTTTCAGGAGAAAAAAATATTTTTGACAAAAATAAATGTACCGGAATCCTTTGAAGATGAGGAATTCATTTCTAAATTTCTAAAAAACATTATGGAAATTGCGATAGAACGAAAATTTAAAGTTGTTCCTATCCTTCCAAAAATAGTTGTTTTTTTTAAAAAGAACCCTATTTACAAAGAGTTGCTTCCTCCGGGAATCAGACTCTAAAAAAAAGAGGCTATATTCTTGAATACAGCCTCTTTTTTTATGCAGATTTTCAAGCGATTACTTCTCTATCTCTCGCATACTGTCCATTTTTTTGTGCGCTAGGAAACCCGCAATATCCTCAAAATGTTCCACTACTCTTTTGTTTCCAAACTCAAAAACCTTAGTGGCTAATCCGTCTAAGAAATCCCTATCGTGAGAAACGATAATCAATGTACCATCAAAATCGCGCAAAGCCTCTTTGATGATGTCTTTGGTTTTCATGTCCAAATGATTCGATGGCTCATCCAGAATCAATAAATTCACCGGTTCCAATAATAATTTAATCATTGCCAAACGGGTTTTCTCTCCTCCGGAAAGCACTTTCACTTTTTTGGTTACATCATCGCCCTGAAACATAAAAGCCCCCAAAATATCTTTTATTTTAGTTCGAACATCCCCCACGGCAATGTCATCGATGGTTTCAAAAATAGTCGCATTTTCATTTAATAAAGAGGCTTGATTTTGAGCAAAATAACCAATTTGGGCGTTATGGCCAATTTCTAAACTACCACCATTGATTTCGATTTGTTTCATAATGGCTTTGATCATCGTCGATTTTCCTTCTCCATTTTTCCCTACAAAAGCCACTTTTTCGCCTCTTTCGATCACCATATTTGCATTCGAAAAAACAACATGCTCTCCATACGATTTTGATAAATCTTTTACAATTACGGGATATTGACCGGAGCGAGCAGCTGGTGGAAATTTTAGTTTCAAAGCAGAAGTATCTACCTCATCTACCTGAACGATAACGAGTTTCTCTAACATTTTTACACGGGACTGTACAGCATCCGTTTTAGAAAAAGTTCCTTTAAAACGATCAATAAAAGTCCTGTTATCCGCAATCATGCGCTGTTGCTCGTCATACGCTTTTTGCTGATGCACACGTCTGTCTTTTCTGAGTTCTAAATAATGTGAATACTTGGCTTTATAATCATAAATACGTCCCATTGTAACTTCGATGGTGCGATTCGTAATATTATCGACAAAAGCTTTATCGTGCGAAATAACCACAACCGCTTTGGCGGAATTAATCAAGAAATCCTCTAACCATTGAATACTTTCAATATCCATGTGATTGGTAGGCTCATCCAGCAAAATTAAATCTGGTTTTTGCAAAAGAATTTTGGCAAGTTCAATTCGCATTCTCCAACCACCAGAAAATTCCGTAGTTTGACGGTTAAAATCTTCGCGAACAAATCCCAGACCAAGTAGAATTTTCTCCACTTCGGCTTCATAATTTACTTCTTCAATAGCATAAAATTTCTCGCTTAAGTCAGAAACTCTTTCGATCAATTTCATATAAGCATCACTTTCATAATCGGTGCGAATCGTCAATTGTTCATTGATTTCATCGATTTCGGCTTTCATACCAAAGATTTCACCAAAGGCTTTAGAGGTTTCTTCCATAACCGTTGCGCCATCGGTAGCTAATAAATGCTGAGGCAAGTAAGCAACTATCGCATCTTTTGGTGCCGAAATATTCCCAGTTGAAGGCTTACTTTGACCCGCAATAATTTTAAGAAGCGTCGATTTTCCTGCTCCATTTTTGCCCATTAGGGCAATTTTATCATTCTCATTTATGGCAAAAGAAACATCACTAAAAAGTGTCGTTCCACCAAATTGTACGGAAATATCGTTAACTGTAATCATTATTTTTGTTTAAAGTTTAATGTTCAAAAATTTAAAGTTGTCATTTCCCGATTAAACCTTTTTTTTTGAAGTTGCAAAGATAGATTAATTAAAGAATTGGACAACACAATTAGATTTTTAGAATCTATTGCAAATTTTTAACGGTTAGACAATCCAAAAAAAAATACATTTTGTTTAAAATTAAAAATTCGATAATTCACATAGATTACTATGTGAATTATCGAATTTTTAAAATATAGATTCAATCTAAGAAGTCTAAAAATCTACCTATTTAACTAATCCCATCACTCCTTCCTCCACTTTTTAGTTTCTTCAAAAACATGTTCAAGAATAGCCGCTTCTCTTTCATCAAAAGCTACGTTTCGGCGACTCATTACTAATCGGGCTGTTTCAAATGCTTTCTTGGTAATATAGGTCGTAAAACCGGACGCCCCGCCCCAAGAAAAACTCGGTACAAAATTGCGTGGAAAGCCGCTGCCAAAAATATTAGCACTTACGCCTACTACCGTTCCGGTATTAAACATCGTATTAATTCCGCATTTACTATGATCTCCCATCATCAATCCACAAAACTGAAGTCCGGTTTTAGCAAAACCTTCGGTTTCGTAACTCCATAATTTTACTTCTTCATAATTATTTTTTAAGTTTGAATTGTTACTATCCGCGCCAATATTACACCATTCGCCAAGAACAGAATTCCCTAAAAAACCATCATGTCCTTTATTCGAATACCCAAACAATACCGAATTATTAACTTCGCCTCCAATTCTGGAATGCGGACCTACGGTTGTTGCTCCGTAGACTTTGGCAGCCATTTTTACGGTTGCGTTTTCGCACAAGGCAAAAGGACCTCTGATGACAGAACCTTCCATAATTTCAGAATCCTTACCTATATATATTGGACCTGTTGAAGCATTTAAAGTAACAAACTCTAACTTTGCGCCTTCCTCGATAAATATATTTTCGGGAGCGATGACGTTGACACTTTTTGGGATGGGCTGTGACCTGCGGTCTTCGGTTAAGATTTCGAAATCTTCCCGAATGGCGGCATCATTTTTCGAAAAAATATCCCATGTATTTTGAACCGTCAAACAATCGTCCTGAAATTCTATAATTTCATAGGAATCAAAATCTACTTCTTCTTGTTCTTCAGTGGTGTAAAAAGCAATCACTTCATCTGCTCTAAAAATGGCCTGATTGGGTTCCAGATTACTAATCATTTCTACCAAAATAGCATTGGGCAGAAAAGAAGCATTGATCATCACATTTTCTTCTAGTTCCACCATAGGGAATTTTTCAGACAAATAGTCCTCCGTCAAAGTAGTTGTGGTAGAGCCTAAATGCATTTCCCATTTTTGACGAATGGTCATAATCCCAATAAGAATATCCGCAACAGGACGTGTAAACGTAAAAGGCAGTAAGGCGTTTCGAGCGGGACCGTCAAAAAGTATGTAATTCATATATTTTTTTTTAAAATGTATCCGTACGGACAAGTCGTGACTTGTCCGTACTTTTAAGCAGTGCCAAAGTTACAAAGTTTTCAAATAGATAAAAATAAAAAAAGCCTTCCATCTCGAAGTATCGGGAGGAAGGCTTTACTATAATTAAAAACAAGCTTTTATTATTTAGCGTGTTTAGCATATTTCGTTTTAAATTTATCAATACGTCCTGCAGTATCGATAAGTTTAGATTTACCGGTGTAAAAAGGGTGAGAAGTTCTGGAGATCTCCATTTTTACAACTGGATATTCAACTCCGTCAACTGTTAACGTTTCTCTTGTATCTGCAGTAGATTTAGTGATAAAAACATCTTCATTTGACATGTCTTTAAAAGCAACTAATCTGTAATTTTCTGGGTGTACACCTTTTTTCATCTTGTTATTCTTTTTTATTTGTTTGGCTATAAGTCATTTTGAAGCTTTTCTTCTGACAGAAAAGGTATAAATGTATTATAACTTTTTGTTTTTACACTATTATTTTGAGTCTGCAAATTTACAATTTTTTTCCAATAAACAAATCTTTGTCTCACTTTTTTTATATAATCGTAAAAAGTGATTTTTAGTCCCGAATATATTGGGAATTGTTATATTTGTAGATTAATTCTAAAACAACACATAATGATCAACGAAATAATTAAAAAAAACGGTGTAACCTACGGTGTAATTGCAGGAGTACTATTATCATTGATAACTGCTGTTATGTACGCTATAGATATCAAATTATTCATCGCATGGTGGACTACCCTTTTAAGCTTCTCTGTTTTTATAATCGTTCCTATCATAATGCTGTCAAAAACAAAAAAGGAATTAAATGGCATTCTTTCTTTTAAAGAGGCCTTTACTACCTATTTTATATCAGCAGTGGTTGCCGTTCTTATTTCTGTTGTTTTTAAAATCATTTTATTTAATTTTATTGATCCTTCCGTAAAGGAGACTCTTTTAGACTTAACCATAAAATATTTAATTAGTACGTCTGAACAGTTTGGGGTTCCGGCATCCTCATTGAATGAAACCGTTTCAAAATTAAGAGAAACGGATCCGTATTCGATCGTTGAACAATTAAAAGGATCTGTTTTCGTACTCTTTTTTTGTGCCATATTAGGATTAATCATGGCAGCATTCTTTAAAAGTAACACTACACAAGAATAAAAGTAATGAATTTATCTATACTCATACCGCTTCTTAATGAAGAGGAATCCCTTAATGAACTCTACCGCTGGATTATCAAAGTGATGCAATCTCATAATTATTCTTATGAAATCCTTTTTCTGGATGATGGAAGCACGGATAATTCCTGGACACTTATAGAAGGATTTGCCCAAGAGAACCCTCATGTAAAGGGAGTTCGTTTCATGAAAAATTTTGGAAAATCACAAGCGTTGCATGCTGGTTTTGCAAAAGCGCAGGGTGATGTAATTATCACCATGGACGCCGATTTACAAGATAGCCCGGAGGAAATTCCAGGTTTGTACGATATGATCACCAATGGCAAATATGATTTGGTTTCCGGATGGAAAAAGAAACGCTACGACTCCGTAGTGGCAAAAAACCTTCCGTCTAAATTATTCAATTGGGCTGCCAGAAAAACCTCTGGTGTAGCATTGAATGATTTCAATTGCGGATTGAAAGCTTATAAAAATGTTGTGGTAAAAAATATCGAAGTTTCGGGTGAAATGCACCGCTACATTCCGGTTTTGGCAAAAAATGCCGGTTTTGGAAAAATTGGTGAAAAAGTAGTGCAACATCAAGCTAGAAAATACGGACAAACAAAATTTGGAATGGAACGTTTCATCAATGGTTTCCTGGATTTAATTACCATTTGGTTTCTTTCTCGTTTTGGAAAAAGACCGATGCATTTATTTGGCGCCATGGGATCGTTGATGTTTATCATTGGGTTTATGCTTGCCGGATATATTGGTGTTTCCAAATTATACCACATGTACAATGACATGCGCTATAGCCTGGTAACGAATAATCCTTGGTTTTATATTGCGCTAACGACAATGGTTTTGGGAACACAATTGTTTTTAGCTGGCTTTCTGGGCGAAATTATTTTGCGAACAAAAAATAATGAGGAACGCTATAAAATTTCGAAAGAACTGAATTAACGAGATCAATCTTTTTGTATAATTATTTTTTTTAAGGTCCCAAATTGTGACCTCAAACATTTAGAAGTTATAGAATTAAAAATTATACACAAAAAAATAGTGGAGATAAGAGAATTCAACGTGATGCTTGATTTTGGTTTAGCCTTGTTATACAATGTTGAAACACGCATTTTATAGCAAGTCGTACGAAGAAACAGCTCTCGATTCCCCAGAAATTTTATGTTTATGCTGACCGCAACTGAGACAAACTAACTGGTATCACAAGCTGTGACACCCTAAAAAAGCAATATTAGTGTTGCTTTGCCTTTTGCGTTTACAGAACAAGGGATCGCAATGCTCTTGATTGTCTAAAAAAAGCAATAGAAAATCAATTTGCTTTCGCCTGTTCGTCTTTCAGACTCGAGTCTGGATATTTACAACGCATTAAATTATTTGGTAAATAAAGATAATACGACTCAAAAGGATTCTGAACGAAATAGAATTGGGTACAAAAAATAATTTTTGAAAAAACGAGTACTAGCCCTGATAGCAATGGAAATCCTTTTTTGAGGTTTTTACCGAAAAAAAGATTGAAATGAATAGCAGGAAAAAGCTCCGAAAAATTTATAAAAATGGAAATTAAACGACACATTTTAGACGCCGTAAATGAATGGCTTACGCCAACATTTGATACTGCGACTCAGGAAGCAATTACTGAATTGATGACTACATCACCAAAAGAGCTGGAGGAAAGTTTTTATAAAAACCTGGAATTTGGAACCGGCGGAATGCGCGGTGTCATGGGCGTAGGAAACAATCGGATCAATAAATATACGCTTGGGAAAAGCACGCAAGGTCTTTCGGATTATATGCACACTGTCTTTCCAAACCAGCCTTTGAAAGCGGTTATTGCTTATGATTGCCGTCACAATAGCGATACGTTGGCTAAGTTAGTTGCGAATGTTTTTAGTGCCAATGGGATTGAAGTGTACTTGTTCTCGGAGATGAGACCTACACCAGAATTGTCCTTTGCGGTGAAACATTTGGGGTGCCAGTGTGGCATTGTGCTTACGGCATCACACAATCCGCCGGAATATAACGGATACAAAGTGTACTGGCAAGATGGTGGACAAATTGTGCCACCGGAAGATGAAGGAATTATTACTGTCATTGAAAATTTAAATTACAATCAGATCAAGTTTACTGCCAATGAAGATTTGATTCATTATATAGATACGGAAATTGATACGGCTTTTATCCAATCGACGATCGAAAATGCTAGTTTTGGAACTTCGGCTGTAGCCAAAGAAAAGCTGAATATTGTATTTACTTCCTTGCACGGAACCTCTATAAAACTAGTTCCTGATACTTTGGCGCAAGCGGGGTATCCAAATGTGAATATAGTGGAAGAACAACGAGTACCCAATGGTGATTTCCCTACTGTGAAATCGCCAAATCCGGAGGAACCGGAAGCCTTGACCATGGCGTTAGCACTTGCCGATAAAGTAAATGCGGATATTGTTATTGGGACGGATCCTGATTGTGATCGTTTGGGAGTTGCTGTTAGAGACAATGAAGGTAAAATGACGTTGCTAAACGGGAATCAAACCATGATTTTGATGACTGCATTTTTATTGGAACAATGGAAAAAAGCAGGTAAAATTAATGGCAAACAATTTGTGGGCTCTACGATCGTTTCCACACCTATGATGATGGAATTAGCGACAAACTACGATGTAGAATGCAAAGTGGGTTTGACTGGTTTTAAATGGATTGCCAAAATGATTAAAGACTTTCCTGAATTGGAATTCATAGGTGGTGGTGAAGAAAGTTTTGGCTATATGGTGGGCGATGCGGTACGGGATAAAGATGCTGTTGCAGCTACTTTATTGATTTGCGAACTTGCAGCTCAGGCTAAAGCCAAAGGAAGTACGGTGTACAAAGAATTATTAACACTCTATGTTGATAACGGATTTTATAAAGAACACTTGGTTTCGTTGACTAAAAAAGGAATGGATGGTTTACAGGAAATCAATCAGATGATGGTTGACATGAGGGAGAACCCACTGAAAGAGATCAACGGACAACGCGTGATTATGCTGGAAGATTACCAATCATCAATCGCTAAAAACCTTTTGGACGGATCCGAGTCTACAATGACCATTCCAAAATCGAACGTGTTGATTTATTACACGGAAGACGGGTCTAAAATTTGTGCCAGACCAAGCGGTACGGAACCAAAAATAAAATTCTACATCAGTGTAAATGCTGAACTATATTCAGTAGAAGATTTTCAGGAAGTAGAAACCGTATTGAACGAGAAAATTAAAAATATTATTATTGCAATGCAATTGAACTAATGGACAAAAATTTAATCAAATTAATTCCCTTTACAAAACCATACAAAACACATATTATCTGGAATGTGGTGTACAATATTTTGTATGCTTTATTTAGTACCATTTCAATGTTGACGCTGCTTCCAGTACTTCAGGTGCTTTTTGGCAAAGTCAAAACAGTAGAAAAAGAGCCAATATATACCGGAATAGGGAATATAAAAGACTACGGGACTGATCTTTTATATTTTAAAATAACCGAATTAACAAAAGACAATAGTGCTCAGTTTGCGCTTTTATTAGTCGTTTCATTAGTCATTGTCACTTTTTTATTCAAAAATTTATTCAATTACCTCGCTTCGCATCACATCATGCACCTTAAAAATGGTGTATTACGCGATTTACGAAAATCAATGTATGATAAAATAGTTGAATTGCCCATATCCTATTATTCCGAAAAAAGAAAAGGAGACATTATGGCGCGAATGCTGGGCGATGTCAATGAGGTTCAAAACTCTTTTTTCTCAATACTGGAACTTATCGTAAAAGAACCTTTGACTATAGTCTTTGCAATAGTCACCATGTTTTTCATAAGCGTTGAACTAACGTTTTTCGTTTTGATCTTTATTCCGATTTCGGGATTTATCATTTCAAAAATCGCTAAAAACCTGAGAGCACAATCTTTACAGGCACAAAAAGAAAGTGGTTTTCTGATTTCAATAGTTGATGAAAGCCTAGGTGGTTTAAAAGTGATTAAAAGCTATAATGCCGAACCTAATTTTAAAAACCGATTCAACGATTCGGTAACCCGATTATTGAATTTATCCAATAGTATAGGCGACAAAAATAATTTGGCAACGCCATTGAGCGAATTTTTAGGAATTACGACTATTGCTGCCTTGCTATGGTATGGTGGAAACTTAGTCTTAATTGACAAAACCCTTGAAGGTGCCGCTTTTATTGTTTTTCTTACGCTGGCCTTCAACATTCTTACTCCTGCCAAAGCTATTTCGAAAGCATCGTATGCCGTGAAAAATGGTTTAGCCGCTGCAGAACGAGTTTTTGAAGTTTTAGAAGTCGAAAACGAAATCATTTCAAAAGAAAATGCAATCGAAAAAAACACTTTCGATTCCAATATCACAATCAAAAACATTAACTTTAAATACGAAAAAGAGAATGTGTTGAAAGACTTTACTCTTGAAGTAAAAAAGGGACAAACGGTGGCTCTTGTTGGGCAATCTGGGAGCGGAAAAAGTACCATTGCCAATTTGCTCACCCGTTTTTATGACACCAGTGAAGGCGAAATCACCATTGATGGAGTTAACATAAAAGATTTTAGTTTAAAATCGCTTCGGGGCTTGATGGGCTTGGTTACGCAGGACAGCATCTTGTTTAATGATACGATCAAAGCCAATGTTGCCCTGGGAAAATTAGACGCAACCGATGAGGAAATTATCGAAGCGTTGAAAATTGCCAATGCCTATGAATTTGTAAAAGATTTACCGTTAGGGATTCACACGAACATTGGCGACAGCGGAAACAAACTTTCCGGAGGTCAAAAACAACGTTTATCGATTGCCAGAGCCGTTTTGAAAAATCCACCAATTATGATTCTGGATGAGGCCACATCAGCATTGGATACCGAAAGCGAAAAATTCGTTCAAGTCGCTTTAGAGAACATGATGCAAAACCGAACTTCGATTGTGATTGCGCACCGACTATCAACCATTCAAAAAGCGGATAAAATTGTGGTGATGCAAAAAGGAAAAATAGTAGAACAAGGAACACATGACGAATTAATTGCTCTTGATGGAACCTATCATAAATTAGTGACGATGCAGTCATTCGAATAACTCTTGCGTCTTATGATACGCTGATGAAATGAATTTGCGACAGTAAAAACATGATTTTGACAGATTTTTAAATCTTTAAATTAAAAATGTACATTAATAATCCAAACATAAATCTTCCCGAGGACCCCAATACTGTTGTTTGGAAATACCTCGATTTGTCTAAGTTTCTGGACTTGTTGTTGTCACAAAAGCTATTTATGTCCCGATCCGATAAATTTGAAGATCAATACGAAGGCACTTTTAGCGAGCCTACTTTTGAGGAAATAAAAAAACTTTCTATTGACAATCCTGACTTTTTAAACTACTATAAAACACATCGGGAAAAAGTAGCGATTAGCAGCTGGCACATCAACGAATATGAATCATTTGCTATGTGGCAAATTTTCACGCAAAACAGTGAAGGTTTAGCCATTCAATCTACGATTGGGCGTTTACAGCAAGCACTTGGTCCGGAAACAAATTTTAATCAATACATTGGGGAAGTAAATTATATTGATTACAAAAAAGAACACATCCCGTTTGATGATCTATTTTTTCCTTTTTTGTTCAAGCGAAAAAGTTTTCAATATGAAGGTGAAGTGCGCATCATCACGGACATTGGAGAAAGCGATATAAAAATTAATGATGGTTTAAAAATCAATGTAGACATCAATCAGTTAATTGAAAAAATATACATCCATCCCAAATCCGAAAACTGGTATAAAAACCTGGTCATTCAGTTAGTGAAACAACTGGGATTTAATTTTACCATTGAAAAATCAGACTTGGAAAGTGATATTTTGATCTAAAATCAGTGCTTCTAAACGGGCTCATACCCAATTATTTTCCACTCTTTATTGGACAAATCGATATAGTAATAATTCACGACATCTTTTTTATCAAATTCACCATTTTTATTAGTGTCTTCAACGGTCCTAAAATACAAACGATTTTTGGAACCGATCAATTTCCAATCGATCAATTCCTGAAAATCAGGTGACATCTTTGTGAACTTCTTGCCGCTAATCTCACTTAAATACAAGGCCTTAATATCGCTTGTGTCTAGTTTTCCATCTTTATTAGTATCCACATCGACCATCGTATAGACCATAATCTGGTTATTGGTTTTGTCAGCAACGGACTTCAAATACGTCGCTGTTTGAATCAAAACAGGTTTGTCTGTCAATTTCCTGATGGAATCCGAATCTACTTTTTGAAATTTTAAATTTTGCAAAAAACCGGTGATTTCAAATTCACCATAATTAGAAATCGTAAAACTTAAATCATTTACACTCGAAGATCCATATCGCGCTTTAGTTCCTCTTTCACGGATACTTAAATCGGCCACAGGATGAATCAAATAATCCGTCCCTTCCATTTGCAATGGTAAGTCAGCAATTTGTATTTGAGTAGAATCCACTCGGGCAATTACCTTTGCTTTGCTCGTTCCATCGTAAGTTACTTTAGGTTTTTCAACCTCTTCTTTACAACTGGTCAAAAGCAGAACGGCTATTCCTATAAGAGTGATCTGTATTTTTTTCATGATGCTGTGCTTTAAAATTCAAATATAATCATTTTTAAAAAATGACAATCGTATTCCGTTGTCGATTTATCTAATTAAAATAGAGTCCGACTTTTATCTAAAATACGACATATCGCATACTACTATAATTTAGCACTCAATTTCACGTTAAAAACTCTGGTAGTCATGTAATTAGGAATTGCATACTGATTTTTAGAATATACATCGCGAACCCAAGTATTCGTAATGGCATTTTGATTGTCAAAAAGATTAAAAATTTCCAATCCTACCGCCAACTCTTTAAAATCTTTAAACCAACCCGTATTCTTTTTTACTGTTGTGTTATCTATAAAAACTTTAGAAAAACCTACATCCACACGGCGGTAATCATTCAATCGGTTTTGGTATGCATAAGGATCTGCATAAGACGGCGAACCTCCCGGCAGTCCCGTATTATACACTAAATTCAAATACAATTTAATACTTGGAATATTGGGCATATAATCCTGAAACAACAGACCAAATTTTAATCTCTGGTCTGTTGGTCTTGCGATAAAACCCTGGTTATTGCTATTTTCCTCTGTTTTCAAATACCCAAAACTAAACCATGATTCGGTTCCGGGAACAAATTCCCCGTTTAACCGAATGTCTACTCCTTGCGCGTACGCTGTAGCATTATTATTAGCGGCATACCTAATGCGCACATTGTCAATCGTATAGGTATTTACATGCGACAGTGATTTGTAATACAACTCAGATATTAGTTTGAAAGGGCGATTCCACATCGTGAAACTAAAATCATTCCCAATCACAAAATGAATGGATTGTTGCGCCTTGGTATTGGGCTGCACCAGTGCATCTGCATTTCTCAGTTCCCTGTAAAACGGAGGTTGATGGTATAAACCTCCGGAAAGTCTAAAGATCATATCGAGCTGCCAATCCGGCTTTATGGCAAATTGTGCTCTGGGACTAATCGTTATTTGGGATTTACCAATTATAGTAGCACCTGATACTTCCCATTGATGCATCCGGACTCCGGCATTATACCAAACTTCACTCCTGCCAATAGTACTTTTCAAACTCCATTGGCCATAGCCTGAAAATCTATTGATCGAATTAAAATTAGTCGCACGAATGTCTTGGTAGGGCACTAACGGTCCTGTGTAAGGCGAGTAGGGCTGGTCGTTTTTAGGCAAATCAATAACAGGTGGATTCAACGAGAAACCGGCTGAATCGATTACCTCCCACTCTATAATTCGATCCCGGATGGATTCTCGTGTATACTTTATTCCCCATTCAAATTGGCTTTCTTTCCAATCCTGAAATCCTTTTATTTCCGTATTAACAATCAGTGCATCTAAGTCATTTCTGGCATGATTGAGCTGGGAGCCAATTCTTCTTGTAAAAGCGACTTCGCCATAGGTTTCAGAACCAATACTGGAATCCACTTCGCCTAAGCGATATTGGGCAAAAATATCAAAATATTCTTGTTCTAAAGTATGAAAAACAGAACCAATAAATTTCAACGTAAAATTATCCGAAACGTTAAAGGTTGTTTTCACCGCGCCAAAATACGTGTCGTACTGATCCTTTTCCTGTCCTTCATAGAAAACAGAAAGACGCATTGGATTATCTATAGTTCCGAAATTAGTTTGTCTGGTTAATGGTTGATACTGGTATTTGTTTTGGGAAATATTACCTAAAAAACTCCATTGCCATTTCGCCGAAGCATTATAATTTATATTGGCTTGAATGTCTGCAAAGGAAGGCGTGAAATTTGTTTGTGTTTCCTGGCTATTCACCAGAAGACTGTTGTTGCGATAGCGGACTCCCGTAACCGCAGACCATTTTTTATCCTTGGAAACCACATCTACAGAAAGGCTTCCGCCAAGAAGACTCGCTTCAAGGCTTGCGCCAAATTTAATCGGTTTTCGATACGTAATATCTAAAACCGAGGATAATTTATCTCCAAACTTCGCTTGAAAACCACCCGCTGAAAAATCAACATTTTGCACTAAATCCGTATTGGTAAAACTCAACCCTTCTTGTTGCCCCGACCGAATTAGAAACGGACGATAGACTTCAATTTCATTCACATAAACTAAATTCTCATCGTAATTACCACCGCGTACGGCGTATTGCGTACTCAATTCGTTATTTGAGTTTACTCCCGGCAATGTTTTCAAAATATTCTCGACACCCGCGTTAGCCCCAGGAATTTTTCGGATCATTTCTGGCTCAATTGTAGTAATTCCCTGGATCTGTTTTCTGTTATTTGCCGTTATAATAACTTCTCCCATTTGCTCCTTCCGATTCGTCATTACAGGGTTGAACTCTCTTTCCTCCTTTGGTTCCAATACAAAAGTCACCGTTATTTTTTTTAGCGAAACATGTGTAAAAACAAGCGTAATTTGTTTATTCGCAGGAACTTTTAGCGCATAAAATCCATTTTGATTGGAGCTTGTTCCACTACCGGAATACGAAACATTTACGCTTGCCACAGGCTGGTTGTTTTCATCCAAAATCACCCCTTTGATCCTAGCCGTTTGGGCTACTGCAGTAAGGCTCAGAAGAAAAAAAAAGAATACAGGTAATAATCGATTCGTGCTCAAATGGTTTGGCTTTTATTATTTTTGACTTCTAAAAAAATGCGTTTCAAAGGTAGTTGAATTTCCTACATTATCCGTCACTACCACTTTTAAATCATTGGCGCCTTCAGCAACAATCCCATCACTAAAATAATGAGTAATTTTTCTGATTTTATTATCATATTCAAACAATACCCATTTTCCGTTCAAATACCCATTGTATGATTTGATGCCTGACAAATCATCGGATATAGAAAGCTGAATCCTTTTTTGTGTACTGATCCATTTTCCTTCTACAGGTGCATTCATGGTGATTTTAGGAGCAACGGTATCAGAAACCAAAGCATATTTGCCCAAAATTTTGACTTTGGTGCTAAATACGTTGTCTTTTCTATATGTTGGATTGTAATTTGTAGCTTTTCCGTCGATTCTGCCAATAAACATTTTCTCTCTTTGCAGTTCCGTAGCTTTTGTGTCTTCAATAGAAACAGTAAAATTACTATGGGCAGGAACGGTATCATCATGCAACCATAAAATGTCGTTTTTTACATCAAAATTCATATTAAAATCATCGTAAAATGTTCCCGCAGGAAAGAAAACTGACATGTTCTCTAAAGCAAAATTGCTATCTACGTTAGCGTTCACAAAATAATTTGACACCGCAGGTTCCGGGCTTATAACCGTTGGCAATAAATCATATTGAATAGGAATCGCTATTATTTTTTTGTTTCCAAAGAAATCCGACACTTCAATGCGATACAACGAAGCTAAATTTGGCGTTATTTGCAACACACCTTTATTTTCATCGGCTTGAATAATGCTCAAATTATACGGAGTTTTCATAAAAAGTTTCTGAACCCGTTGTTGCGTTTTTTTATATCTGGGATAATCAATCAAAGCATTAATGTAACGCATCTCATCAAAGGAATAGGTATTGAATTCATACCCGAAATTTGGTTTCCCATTATAAAAGGAGTGCACCTTGTACACTCCGTTAACATTAAACGAGACATCATCACTATCAGAAGCGGAAATACCAAAACCAATCACGCCATTTGCGGTTACTTTATCAGACAGGTATGTCCCATCTTTTTGTAACGAAACATTGAGGGCTATTGGTCGTTTGGAATGGTTAACTGTTGTTTTTGAATCTAAAGGGTACACGTAAACGGCTGAAACAATTGGTTTTTTAGTGTCTTTTAAATATGTATCGTAGCCAAAAAGCATGGGATTGATTATGAACTCCGTTTTGGAATCTCGAAATTCAAAATGCAGATGAGGACCTTGAGAAGATCCTGTATTACCAGAAAAAGCGATAACATCCCCGTTTTTAACCTGCATTTCATCGGGTTTAAAAAACATTTCAATTTCAAATGATTCCTCTTTATAATGGCTGTTTTTGATGTAGCTTTCAATGGCACCATTGGCCATTTTTAAATGCCCATAAACGGATGTAAAACCATTAGGATGATTAATATAAATTGTTTTTCCATTACCAAAAGTAGAAATTTTTATTCTGGACACATACCCATCGGCTACTGCATACACCTTGAAACCCTCCTTTTGCTGGGTTCTTAAATCAAATCCTGCATGAAAATGGTTGGGTCGTAATTCTCCAAAATTCCCTGACAATTGCATCGGGATGTCTAATGGAGACCTAAAATAATCTTTTGGATACTCCGCTTGCGCAAAAACAAAGTTGCAAAAAAATACTAAATAAAGAGAAAATTTCATTGTTTACATTTTTGCTAAGGTAAAAAAAAAGTATGCAAAAACAGTTCTAAAAAAAAACAGTTCCTAATCAATTGTTTAACTGTTATTTAACTAAATAAATGCAAAAAAAATAATAAAATATTGCAAAATTAAAAAGGAATACTAACTTTGTATGATTATGTAATGAATTAGAATATATAATGAGTGCAATTGCAGAAATTATTGATACTCTTGAAAATAAAGTTGAAAAACTTTTCATAAAAATGAAAAGTTTGGAACAAAACAATCAAGATTTAAGAAACGAATTAACAAAAACTGCATCTATAATACTAACTCAATCACAACAGATTGAGGCCTTAAAAACGCAGTATGAAACACTCAAAGTAGCGAATGCATTACTAGGCAGTGACGATAATAAAAGAGATACCAAGTTTAAAATAAATTCATTAATTCGCGAAATTGATTATTGTATAGCCCAGCTATCAGACTAATAAAAGATATGGACGAAAAGCTTAAAATTAAAATATCAATTGCAGACAGAGTCTACCCGTTAACGGTTGATCTTTCACAGGAAGAAGGACTGAGAAGTGCTTCAAAAAAAATTGATAAAATGATAAAGCAATTTGAAGAAAACTATGCCGTTCGTGATAAGCAGGATGTTTTAGCAATGTGTGCCCTGCAATTTGCCTCACAAACGGAACAAAAACAAATTGATAATGCAATTGATGGAGAAGAAACCATTGAAAGAATTAAAAAAATCAATGCGGTTTTAGATCAATATCTCGACAAATAAACGTTCTTTACAAAAACTAAGATACTGCCTACATTAGTTCACATTTGGTAAACTCAACACTAACAATTTAGAATGAGCAAATCATCACTACTAAAGCATGCCACGCCCCGGCGAGGAAACTTGAACAGTGAGTTAGCTCAAAACTTGTCTTTCCGAGTTTATTCAACACAACTAATGTAGGCTTTTTTATTTATAAATTTTAACAAACATGGACAACATATTAACGATTATTATTACGGGAATTATAGGTATTGCAGGCGGTTTTGCCATCGCAAAAATGATAGAAAAAAGCAATATCTCTAACTTGATTAAGAATTCAAAAAAAGAAGCCGCATCGATTCTTAAAGATGCCAATCTTGAAGCTGAAAATATAAAGAAGGATAAAATTCTTCAAGCGAAAGAAAAATTTATTGAATTAAAATCAGAACATGAGCAAGTGATCCTTTCTCGTGATAAAAAAGTCGCTGAAATAGAAAAAAGAGTTCGGGACAAAGAATCTCAAATTTCAAATGAATTATCAAAAGCTAAAAAAGTAAATGATGATTTTGAAGCAAAAACGGTAGAATACAACTCTAAAATAGATATTTTAGACAAAAGACAGGCTGAAGTGGACAAACTTCATAAGAGTCAATTGCAACAATTGGAAGTAATCTCCGGCTTATCCGCTGAGGAAGCAAAAAATCAATTGATTGAAGGACTTAAAGCCGAGGCTAAAAGCAAAGCAATGTCTCACATACAAGACACGATTGAAGAGGCGAAACTTACAGCACAACAAGAGGCTAAGAAAATAATCATCAACACCATTCAAAGAGTTGGAACCGAAGAAGCAGTAGAAAATTGCGTTTCAGTATTCAACATTGAATCTGATGATGTAAAAGGACGAATCATAGGCCGTGAAGGTAGAAATATCCGTGCACTGGAAGCAGCTACAGGAGTAGAAATCATTGTAGATGACACCCCGGAGGCGATTATCCTTTCCTGTTTTGATCCGGTTCGAAGAGAAATTGCACGTTTAGCATTACATAAATTAGTGACTGACGGAAGAATTCACCCGGCTCGTATTGAAGAAGTAGTAGCAAAAACTGCCAAACAAATTGACGATGAAATTATAGAAGTGGGTAAACGTACCGTTATAGACTTAGGAATTCACGGATTACACCCTGAATTGATTAAAGTAGTAGGACGCATGAAATACCGTTCTTCTTACGGACAGAATTTATTGCAACACTCCCGGGAAGTTTCTAAACTATGTGGAATCATGGCAGCTGAACTTGGCTTAAACGTAAAACTGGCTAAAAGAGCTGGTTTATTGCACGATATTGGTAAAGTTCCAGATGCTGAAAGTGATTTACCACACGCGTTGTTAGGAATGCAATGGGCTGAAAAATACGGTGAAAAAGAAGAGGTTTGTAATGCGATTGGTGCTCACCATGACGAGATAGAGATGAAATCATTACTATCCCCGATCATTCAGGTTTGTGATGCTATTTCAGGTGCAAGACCAGGAGCAAGAAGACAAGTCTTGGATTCTTATATACAACGTCTAAAAGATCTTGAGGAAGTAGCGTACGGCTTTAGCGGTGTGAAAAATGCTTATGCCATTCAAGCTGGTAGAGAACTTCGGGTTATCGTAGAGAGCGAAAAGGTTTCGGATGAAAATGCGGCTACCTTATCTTTCGATATTTCACAAAAAATTCAAACAGAAATGACCTATCCGGGCCAAGTTAAAGTAACCGTAATACGGGAAACAAGAGCTGTGAATATTGCTAAATAATTTATTCCCATTATAAGAAACAAAAAAACTTCTCCGTATGGAGAAGTTTTTTTTTGCACTGAAAATACGGTTTTTAAAAATTATTTATCTCTTGGTAATTTTCGTTTTAGGGAACATCAAAAACCATAATTACTTTTTATATCATTTAAATGCGATTATAATTTAGATTTTATTTTTATTCAAACATAAAAAAAGTATCAATTTTATAAAATTTCAACTAAACTAAACTAACCCGTTGGGTACAATTGTTCAAAACGTCAGTTCGAGTGTTTTTTGTAGAGTAAAACGGAACAAAACTTCTCGATACGCTTCGCACTCGAAGTGACGTGTATCGAGAATCGTTATTAATACTAATTTTCTAGTTCTCGATATAATCCCGCCTAAAAGCGGGATCACTCGAACTGACGAAAATTTTCATCAAAATCTAATTACAACCAACAGGTTAAGCTAATAAAAATATTACTTTCTTGGGTGAAAAGTATTTAGAACCTGAGTAAGAAATGTTCTGTCAAGGTGTACGTATATTTCCGTTGTGGTGATTGATTCATGACCAAGCATCAATTGTATTGCACGCAAATCAGCCCCGTTTTCTAAAAGGTGTGTGGCAAAAGAATGCCGCAGGGTATGTGGACTAATTGTTTTGTGCAACGCTATGACTGACGCTAAATTTTTGATTATCGTAAAAATCATGGCTCTTGTCAATTGGCTTCCCCTTCTATTTAAAAACAACGTATCTTCAAAACCTTTTTTTATATTCAGTTGATTTCGTTTTGTATCCCTGTAGATAATGATGAATTTTTGAGTATAATCCCCTACAGGTACAAAGCGCTGTTTGTTTCCTTTTCCGGTAACTTTTATAAAACCCTCTTCAAAAAACAAGTCGGACATTTTTAATGCCACTAATTCCGAAACCCGAAGCCCACAACCATAAAGGGTTTCCATCATAGCGCGATTGCGTTCCCCTTCATTAGAGGTCAAATCAATGGCTGCAATAAGAGTATCGATCTCATCAACAGATAAAATATCTGGAAGTTTCCTGCCCGTTTTGGGTGTTTCTATAAGTTCTAATGGATTATCTGTTCGATAGTCCTCAAACATTAAATAACCAAAAAAACTTTTAAGACCAGAGATAATTCGGGCTTGTGAACGGGGATTCACTTCTTTTGAAACACTGTAAATAAACTGTTGAAGTATTTCTTCATCAATTTGAATGGGTGAAACTTCCATTTTATTTTCAGTCAAAAAAAGACACAATCGTTGTACATCAAACGAATAATTTTCTATTGTGTTGTGAGACAAACCGCGCTCAATTTTTAAGTACGATTGATACCTTTTTATGTAAGCAGTCCAATTCATAAACACAAAGTAACACTTTTATTCATTAAAAAACCTTCCAAATTGAGAGGCTTTTGAATGTAACTATGCAAACTTTAGAAATGCAATGCAAAACCCATATTAAATTGAAAATTTGAATCATAAAACGATTTGTTAACCGCATTATTGTAGCGAATACCTGGTTCCATACTTACATTTTTGCCAAGAAAAAAAGCGTATCCTGCTTGAAAACCAATGTAGGCAGGATTTGCATCTGTATCGCCAAAGCCTACACCATTATAGGAAATCTCGACCGGAATTTTACTTTTAAAATAATACTTCAATCCTAATTTATACGCAATTGGGTCCGTGAGAGTACTGACACCATCGTCGCCATAGCCTAATCCCACTTTAATTGCTAAGTTATCTTTAATAAAATAACCCCCTTCAAGCCCTATATTATAGGCGGTAACACCATCAGATGTTTTAAAGTACAAAGAAGTATTGCCTACATTTTGCCCAAAACCTGTATTTGCTTCAATCAATCATTTTCCGTTAGAACCTTGATTTCCTTGCATTTGCAATTCATTTTCTTGAGCTTGAGCAACTAAAAAAGCAAAAAAGGCAATACCGGACAGCATAATTTTTTTCATATTGATTTGTTTTTATTGGAACGAAAGTAGATAATGCTAAATATTTTGTACGATTTTTATGAAAAAAATAACTTTTAAAATTCACAGTATTTTTCTTCACATAAAAAATATAATTATAAATTTACAAATACACAACGCACTCAATTGTAACATTTTAATCCAAACTAACCAAGAATAATAATTAAAAAAAATAACTATTATTCCTATTAACAAAATGTGGACTAATTTTTGATTAGAGAGAAGACAACAATAATAATCAAACAAAACAGTTTGTAATAAATGTACTCATTAAATTAATTTAAAAAAAAAAATATGAAAAAAATAATTCTTGTTACAGTAGTTCTTCTTGCCGCGTCAGTAGACATGCAAGCACAATTGATAAAGTTTGGGTTTAAAGGGGGTTTAAATTACGCCAATCAATCAGGAACTGATATCACCATCAACAGCGGTAATTATGATAAAGAAGCTATAACGAGTTATCATGCGGGTCTAGTAGCTGAACTGAAATTGACAGATGGTTTTTCGATACAACCCGAATTATTGTATTCCACTCAGGGAGCATCATATAAATATGCGGCTACAGAATTCAAAAAAGAGTTAGGATATTTATCTATTCCAGTGATGGCTAAATTTCATTTCAACAAAACAGTCAGTTTAGATCTTGGCCCTCAGGCCTCATTCCTATTGAGTGAAAGAAGAGAATTTGATGTAAAAAATGCAGAAACTTTTGAATTTGGAGTAGCCGGTGGTTTAACTCTAAATGTAACTAAACACATTTTCCTTCAAGGTCGTTATGTGTTAGGATTAACTGAAGCTTCAAAACAAGCAGAAGTTAAGAACTCTGTTCTTCAAATTTCAGCAGGATTTACATTCTAAAAAAATAAAAAATTAAATTTATTAAAACCGTTCTATAAAGTGGAACGGTTTTTTTATTTTTACAGAAGCAGGAATTATAAAATGAGCGTATCGGAAATGTAATGAAAACCAGATAAGCCACATGGGAATTCGATATTCAAATAAAAAACAAATAGCAACTACTTATGAAAATTAGTATCATCAATGGACCGAACCTCAATCTTCTGGGTCAACGCGAGCCTTCAGTTTACGGAAATCAAACTTTTGAAGAATATTTCACTACTTTACAAATTAAATACCCAGCAATAGCATTTACTTATTTCCAAAGTAACATTGAAGGGGAATTAATTGATAAAATTCAGGAATTTGGTTTTTCATTTGATGGCATAATCCTAAATGCCGGAGCGTATACACATACTTCTATAGGAATTGGCGACGCTGTAAAAGCCGTTACCACTCCAGTGGTTGAAGTTCATATTTCGAATACGTTTTCCCGTGAAAGTTTTAGACATCAATCCTATATTTCTGGAAATACCAAAGGTGTTATTCTGGGTTTTGGTTTAAAGAGTTATGAGCTGGCGATTCAGTCATTTTTGTAGTATCAAAATAAAATAAGCCATTAGATAAATCTTTAACAAATAATTAATACGCTCTTTTGTAACTTCTTCTATTTTTGTGAAAGAAAAAACTTTCATGAAAAAATACTACTTACTACTGCTTTTATTAGTTTCATTTGTCAGTACTGCACAAATTAAAGGAACCGTTTCGGACGAAAAAGGAAATCCCTTGCCTTTTGTGACTATTTTTCAGGAGGACACCTATAATGGAACCACTTCAAACGAGCAAGGAAACTATGAATTCAACTTAAAGAAAAAGGAAAAACAAACAGTTGTCTTTCAATTTTTAGGTTTTAAAACCCAGAAAGTAGTTATACAAACAGACAAACTCCCTTATTCGTTGCACATCAAAATGATCGAAGAAAGTTTCTCGCTGAACGAAGTAATCATCAACAAAAAAAACAATCCGGCTTTAGCGATAATAAAAAGTGCCATTGCCAGCAGAAAACAAAACACCAAAAAAACAAATCGATTCAACGCTAACTTTTATTCCCGCGGTATTTTTAAACTAAAAAATGCCCCAAAAAAAATATTAGGCCAAAAAATTGGTGATCTTGATGGCGCACTGGATTCTACCGGAACCGGAATCATTTCCTTATCTGAAACGTTTTCAAAAATAGCATTTGAGAAACCCAATAACTTAAAAGAAGTAGTTACTGCCTCAAAAGTAAGTGGCAGAGACAATGGCTACAGCTACAATACGGCTACATCTTCATTCTACGATTTTTATGACAACACCATCGATTTTAGTGTCCAAATGATTTCTCCAATAGCGAACAACGCGTTCAACTACTATAATTACACCTTAGAAAGCACTTTTTTTGACGAGAATACAAACATGATCAACAAAATAAAAGTGATTGCAAAGCGCGACAGTGAACCCGTTTTTGAAGGGTACATTTATATAGTGGAAGACTCCTGGGCGATTTACGCCGTTGATCTGGATATAAAAGGCTACCGAATAAAAGAAGAATTTATGGATGTGATGACCTTAAAACAAAATTTCAGTTACAACAACAGCAATAAAATCTGGGCCAAAAATACCCAAAGTCTCGAAATCACAGCAGGTGCTTTTGGGATAAAATTTACCGGAAAATACAATTACGTGTATAGCAATTATGAATTCATAAATGCTTTTGCACCCAAAACATTTACAAATGAAATTACGAGAATCGAAATAAATGCCAATAAAAAAGACAGCTTATTCTGGAATACCAACAGACCCATTCCGTTAACAAATGAAGAAAGCATGGATTATTTTAGAAAAGACAGCATTTACAAGGTCCGAAATTCCGAAAAATACCTGGATTCAGTAGACACAAAAGAGAACAAGTTCAAAATCTTGAAGCTACTGAGCGGCTACACCTATAAAAACAGTAGCAAAAAACACAGTTTTAGTTATGAAGGATTATTAAATCTTGGTTCATTGAGTTTCAATACGGTGCAAGGATATAATTTTGACTCAGGATTTAAATACACCAACTGGAAAAATCAGGAAAGTAAAGGAATCTACACTTCCATAAGTACAAAACTCAATTACGGTTTTGCCGAAGATCGTTTGCGTGTCACCGGACAATTTATCCACCGGTTCAACAATCAGAATTATGCCACTTTATATATGACAGGAGGCAGTTCTGTAAAGCAATTTAATCCGAATGAACCCATCAGTAAAGTAATAAACACAATCAGTTCCCTAGCATTCAAGAACAATTTTATGAAGTTGTATAATCTGGAATCAGCGGCAATTGGCTACAGCCAAGATGTTGCAAATGGCGTGAATCTCAATGGAAAGATAGAATACCAGCAACGCAAACCAGTATTCAACAATACGGATTTTTCTTTTTTTAACAAGGACGAATTATACACTTCGAATAATCCGTTGGTACCAAATGATTTCACCACTCCCGGTTTTGAAAAACACCATTTGACGAAAATTAATTTACTTGCAAAAATCAATTTTGGAAACAAATATTCCTCCCGTCCCGATGGAAAATTTAACATCCGAAATGAAAAATATCCAACTCTTTATTTAGGCTATGAAAAAGCAATTGCGGCTAATGAAAAGAAGTATGAGTTTGACCATTTCAATAGCCGATTGACGTATGATTTGACATTGAAAAATAAAGGTGTTTTAGGGTTGAATCTAAAAGCGGGGAAGTTTCTGAATGCAGATAACATTGCTTTTATAGATTACAAGCATTTTAATGGCAATCAAACCCACATTGGGCAGTCAGCGCGCTATTTGAATGTATTTAACTTACTGCCGTATTACTCTAACAGTACGAACGACAGCTATTTTGAAGTGCATACGGAATACAACGACAAAGGCTATATCATGAATAAAATACCTTTATTGAACAAACTAAAATCAACTTTGACACTGGGTGCTCACGCGCTGTCTACGCCAAACAACAAACCTTATACTGAAATTACAGTTGGGTTAGACAATTTAGGTTTCGGTAAATTTAAAATGCTCCGTATCGATTATGTTCGTTCGTACCAAAATGGATTTCAAGGAGACGGAGTAGTATTTGGGCTCAAATTTTTGAATATATTGGAATAAAAAAGAATCTATTTGTCAGTTGCAGTACAGTCGGAAAATATAACGGCATCTCGACTGCGCTCGATGTGACAAAAACATAACGAATTAAAAAAAGGCACTCGAAAATAGTTTTGGTGTCTTTTTTAGTTTTATCATACACCACAATATTAATCATTTGGTTCCACATGAATCAACACCTGTCCCAATTCCGGAATTTCCTCTAGCAAAGTATCCTTTAGTTTATGAGCCAGATCGTGTCCTTCTTTCACGGTAATATTTGAATCGACCGTAGCATGTAAATCTACATGATATTGCATGCCGGCTTTTCGAATAAAACATTTCTCGGTATCGATAATTCCGTCAACCTGAATGGAAACCATTCGGATTTGAGCTATTAAATCGTCGTATAAATGTTCGTCCATTATTTCGCCCAAAGCGGGTCTAAAAATAAGGTAACTGTTATAAAGTATGAATCCCGAAGCAAAAAGTGCAGCCCAATCATCCGCAGATTCGTAACCATCCCCTAAAATCAAGGCAATCGAAATTCCAACAAATGCCGCCACAGAAGTTATGGCATCACTTCGATGGTGCCAAGCATCAGCTCGTAGTGAGGAACTATTGGTTTGAATGCTTCTTTTCATCACCAGTCGAAACGAATATTCTTTCCAAATAATAATTGCAGCCAGAACGAGTAATGTCCATGGTTTTGGTAATTGATGTGGCGTTCCAATATTTACAATACTTTCATAGGCAATAATTGTGGCCGAAGTAATCAAAAAACCTACCACCAGAAAAGTAATCAAAGGTTCTGCTCTACCATGTCCGTACGGATGATTTTTATCCGCTGGCCTGTTGGAATATTTAATTCCGAACAACACCAAAAAAGAAGCAAAAATATCAGTCGTTGATTCAATTGCGTCTGCAATTAGTGCATACGAATTTCCGAAAAAACCGGCCAACCCTTTAATAATAGCCAGGCAAGTATTCCCTATAATGCTAAAATAAGTCGCCTTGATCGCTGTTTGTTCGCTTGACATGCGCTTTGTTTAAAGATGAAATAAAAGTAAAATCGTTTAAGTAAACCGAATTAAATTTTAGATTTAAATTCTTTCTGGCTTACTTAAACGAAAATTTTTATGATTTATGTTATTTATGCACGTACAATATTTGCACCAATAGCTCTCAATCGTTCGTCAATACGTTCGTATCCTCTGTCGATTTGTTCAATGTTTTGAATTGTACTCGTTCCTTTTGCGGAAAGCGCAGCAATCAATAATGAAATTCCCGCACGAATATCCGGTGATGACATTGTGGTGGCTTTGAGCTGCGATTTGAAATCATGCCCCATCACAACTGCTCTATGCGGATCGCACAACATAATTTTTGCTCCCATATCAATCAATTTATCCACAAAGAACAATCTGCTTTCAAACATTTTTTGGTGAATCAAAACATCACCTCTTGCCTGAGTGGCAACTACAAGCACAATACTCAATAAATCCGGAGTAAATCCGGGCCAAGGTGCATCAGCAATTGTCAAAATAGAACCGTCAATATCTGTTTTTACTTCATATCCATCTACGTGAGCAGGAATGTATATATCATCGCCACGACGTTCCAGCGTAATTCCAAGTTTTCTAAAGGTCGTAGGAATAACACCAAGGTTGTCCCAGCTGACATTTTTTATTGTAATCTCTGATTTTGTCATTGCAGCCAGGCCAATCCAGCTCCCAATTTCAATCATATCTGGAAGAATTCTATGCTCGCAACCACCTAAACTTTCAACTCCTTCAATAGTCAATAAGTTAGACCCAACTCCAGTTATTTTAGCTCCCATAGAGTTCAACATCTTACACAATTGTTGCAAGTAAGGTTCACAAGCTGCATTATACACTGTTGTTTTTCCTTTGGCCAAAACGGCAGCCATAACAATATTTGCGGTTCCGGTTACGGAGGCTTCGTCTAATAACATATCGGCCCCTTTTAATCCTTTTGGTGCTTCAACGCCATAAAAATGATCTTCTCTGTTGTAACGAAATTTAGCGCCCAGATTGATGAATCCTTCAAAATGCGTATCCAATCTTCGACGGCCTATTTTATCACCACCTGGTTTTGGGATATATCCTTTTCCAAATCGTGCCAAAAGTGGTCCAACAATCATGATAGAACCTCTTAAAGAACCGCCTTCTTTCTTGAATGCTTCGGTTTCCAGATACTCTATATTCACTTCATCAGCTTGAAAAGTATACGAGCCTGATCCATTTTTTTGAATTTTTACTCCTAAATTTCCTAGAAGCGTAATTAGTTTATTGATGTCAATAATATCAGGAATATTATTGATAATTACTTTTTCAGGTGTTAAAAGAACGGCACATAAAATTTGCAACGCTTCATTTTTTGCCCCTTGTGGCGTGATTTCTCCTTTTAGACTGATGCCACCTTCTATTTTGAAAATTCCCATTTTTTACAGTTATGAGTTATAAATTATTAGTTATGAGTTAAAAAGTTACGAGCTAAAAGTAATAGAACAAAATTCAAAACTTATAACTCCAATTTATAACTGACTTACAAAGGTTTCCTATTTTGGTTCTTGTGAATCGGATTTGGTTTTCCTGTTTTTGTATTCTTATTGCTAAGAATTTTGGGTTGTCCTACCGGCAATATTTTATTCGAAACCCGCTTATTGGTTCGTAATAAATCAGTGGTATTTAATAATTCCTCTGAACTTTGAATCAAATTCAACTTGCCATCAGAGAGTTCAAATAAATGTTCAAAAATGACATCATCTTTTACTGTGTCTTTGTTCCAACTCAAATATGATTTTTTCATGTGATTGGCAATTACTTTCACCAAGGCACTTTTCATATCGCCATCTTCCCATTTATTGGCCACGTCAATCATGTATTTTATGTTGTTGCCGTAATACCTGTATTTAGGAAAATTCTGAGGATAACTCAACACATCCGGTTTCAGCTGCAAGACTTCGCGAGATGGAGTTGGGTAGGGCGAATCCGCCACTAGTTTAAAATCAGACATTATGAAAATTTGATCCCATAATTTGTGCTGAAAATCAGGAACATCACGCAAATGCGGATTCAAGCTACCCATGACCTGAATAATGTATTTTGCCGCTTTATTGCGTTCTACATCATCTTCAATTTTAGTTGCCTGATCAATTAATTTTTGCAAATGACGCCCGTACTCCGGAATAATCAAATGCGATCGCTCTGCATTGTATTCCAAATGATGCACTACATCGTTCGCATTTTCTTTACTATATTTTGAATTCATATTTGAATGTATATATTTTTTTGATTTACGTGTTTTCTTTTTCGAATAGTGGAATCATTCGAACACCCATCCCAATTTTTTTATATCTAAAGAGAAACAATGCCTTTTATTGTAGAGACTTCTAGGTATTTATCTACTATTTCTTGTGCATCTTTCACAGTCACATCAACAGATATACTGGTAAATTTGCCTGTTTTGGATTTTGTGGTTTTGATAACTGCTCCCATACAATCAAAAGCCAACTCAACACGTTCTACATTATCACTTTCTGTTGGCACAATAAATTTAAATAAATATTCTGCTGGCCATGTATTGCTCATATCCAACTCTACTTTTAATCTATCGTAAAATTCTTCCGTCTTCTTATCCATTTTTTATTTAAAAATAAAGGCAAATATACGGTTTCAAACGTGAATTATGAATTTTGAAATATGATTTTTTGTCTAATCGCACTTTAACCGCAATGATTTTTTCAAATCCCAATAAGTTTAAGTAAATTTGCCCCTTATTTTTTAAAAGTGCAGAAAGAAATTATAGTTATCATTGGCGGTCCAGGAACCGGTAAAACTACTATCATCGATGGATTGATAGCTCAGGGACATTGTTGTTATCCCGAAATTTCCCGGGAAGTAACATTGGAAGCAAAAAAACAAGGAATCGAGCAATTATTCCTAGAAAAACCACTGTTATTCAGCGAATTGCTTCTTGAAGGAAGAAAAAAACAATTTCAAAATGCTTCTAAAGAAATCCACGATATTGTATTTATAGACAGAGGAATTCCGGATGTTTTGGCCTATATGCATTACATAGGCGATAGTTATCCTGCTACTTTTGATACGGCTTGCCGCGAACACACCTACTCAAAAATATTCATACTCCCACCTTGGGAAGAAATTTATATCAGCGACCACGAACGTTATGAAAACTTCGAACAAGCGAAACTCATCTACAATCATCTCACTGAAACCTATGAAAATTATGGGTACAAACTCATAGAAGTTCCAAAAGATACGATGGATAACCGAATTCTTTTTATCTTAGATGAAATTTCCAGATAGTCTGCAGGTTTAGGATCTATGCTTTGGACTGTTTTTCAATGAAATGAAATCTATACTCTATGCAAGAAGCAGAAGCTATTCTTCAAAAATATTGGAAGCACAACAAATTCAGGTCACTGCAAAAGGAAATCATCGATTCCGTTTTAAGTGGTCAAGATACTTTTGCATTGATGCCAACCGGCGGTGGAAAATCAATTTGTTTCCAGATTCCGGCAATGATGAAAGAAGGCATTTGCCTGGTTATCTCGCCATTGGTAGCGCTCATGAAAGATCAAGTCGCCAATTTGCAACAGCGAAACATCAAAGCCATAGCGCTGACAGGCGGAATTCGATCCGAAGAAATGATTGATTTATTGGACAATTGCCAATTCGGAAATTACAAATTCCTTTATTTATCGCCAGAGCGTCTTCAATCCGATTGGATTTTAGAACGAATAAAAAATCTTCCCATCCATTTAATCACAATCGATGAAGCGCATTGCGTTTCCCAATGGGGACATGATTTCCGACCAGCTTATTTAAAAATTTCAGAACTAAAAAAGCATTTTCCAACAGTACCATTTTTAGCCTTAACCGCTACTGCAACGCCAAGAGTCAAAAAAGATATCATCGCAGAACTGGGACTACATAAACCACAGATTTTTGAAAAATCATTTGCCAGAGAAAATATTGCTTATATGATTTTTGAGGTCGAGGATAAACTGTTCCGAATCGAACAAATCCTGAAGAAAAATCCACAACCTTCCATAATATATGTACGAAACAGGAAATCGTGTCTGGATATTTCCTCTCAATTGAATTCATTAGGATTTAAAGCTACGTATTATCACGGCGGACTTTCGTCCAAAGAAAAAGATAAAAACATGGAATCCTGGATGAATGAGGATGTACAGGTTATTGTGGCAACCAATGCTTTTGGAATGGGAATTGACAAAGCCAATGTAAAAACGGTCATTCACATTCAGCTTCCGGAAAATATGGAAAATTATTATCAGGAAGCCGGACGTGCGGGTAGAAACGGAGAAAGAGCTTTTGCGGTTTTATTAACCAGTCCCTCTGACATCATTCAGGCTCAAAGCCAATTTATCACTATTCTTCCTGATAAAAAGTTTTTGAATCTCATGTATGTCAAGCTTTGCAACTATTTTCAAATCGCTTACGGAGAAGGAATCAATGAACAGTTTACCTTCAATTTACATCATTTTTGTTTAAAATATGAATTCCCAACCTTAAAAACGTACCATGCAATGCAATTCCTGGACCGACAAGGAATTATTAGCCTGTCTCAAGAATTTTCAGAAAAAATCACCATGCAGTTTCTTATTCCCTCCAAAGAAGTGATTCGGTATATGAGTTTAAATCCAAATGACGAGGAAATTATTTTAGCCATTTTGCGCACGTATCCGGGAATTTACGAAATGCAAACAGCATTCAACCTGCAACTGATTGCTAAAAAATCAAACCATAAGGAAACTGAAATTCAGGCTGTTTTACATAAATTAAAAGAAAAGAAAATTATAGAGTACCATTCGAAAAATAATGACGCCACATTAATTTTCAATGAAGTTCGGGAAGATGACAGAACCATCAATCGAGTTTCGAAGCATTTAGAAAATCAAAATCAGTTAAAAAAAGAACAGCTTCAATCCGTAATTCAGTATATAAGTGAAAAAAAAGTATGCAAAAATAAGTTGATTCTAAATTATTTTGGCGAAAAAACAACCGTTGATTGCGGCGTTTGCTCCTTTTGCATTACTAAAAAAATAAAGAAAAAAGAGGTATCGGTACTTTCCAAAGAAATAATTGCGTTATTACAAGCAGAAGATTTAAACTCAAGAGACATTCAAAATAAAACTAAAAATAGTCCAGACGAAGTTATCTTTGTACTTCAGGATTTACTAGAAAACAACACAATTTTGGTTAAACCAAATAATAAATATACTTTACGATCATAATGAAAAAATTACGAATAGTTTTTATGGGTACGCCCGAATTTGCCGTGGGAATATTAGACACGATACTTAAAAACAACTACGAAGTCGTAGGTGTCATTACTGCTGCAGACAAACCTGCAGGTCGCGGACAAAAATTAAAATACTCAGCAGTAAAGGAATACGCACTAGCCAATAATCTAACTTTATTGCAGCCTTTAAACTTAAAAGACGAAACTTTTTTAGCTGAATTAAAAGCGTTGAATGCTAATTTGCAAACTGTAGTTGCGTTTAGAATGCTGCCAAAAGTAGTTTGGGAAATGCCCTCTTTAGGCACTTTTAATCTTCATGCTTCGCTCCTGCCGAATTATCGCGGCGCGGCACCCATAAACTGGGCAATCATTAATGGAGAAACTAAAACTGGTGTCACCACTTTTTTTATCGATGATAAAATTGATACAGGCGCAATGATTTTAAGTTCGGAAATTCCAATTGATGAAACCGAAAATGCGGGACATTTGCATGACCGATTAATGGAATTAGGAAGCGAGACCGTTATTGACACTTTGGCACTGATCGAAAAAGGAAGTGTATCGACAGTGATTCAAAAAGACACCAACGATATCAAAACAGCCTACAAACTCAACAAAGAGAATTGCAAAATAGACTGGACAAAATCAGCGCAGGAAATAAACAATCTGATCCGAGGTTTGAGTCCGTACCCAGCGGCTTGGAGTTACTTTGGCGACAAGAGTGAAGAGTGGAATGTAAAGCTATACGAAGCCAAAATAATCACTGAGGAACATAATTATGCTGTCGGGAGTTTAATTTGCACCAAAAAAGAAATGAGGGTAGCTGTAAAAAAAGGATTTATCCAAATACTTACTCTACAGTTTCCAGGCAAAAAGAAAATGAATACTTCTGAATTTCTGAACGGGATTGTATTTTCTGTTGACGCAAAAGTCTATTAACACCAACAAAAAGGGCACCTCATACACTTTAACAAGAAACAATCTTTACTTTATCAACAAAAAAAATAAGTTATCAACAAAATACTCTAAATTAACACAAAACGCTTGCAAGGAACGTATTTCCTACTAAATTTGTGTATTAACAATTTTTTTTAACCAACAATTAATAACTAATTATTATGAACAAATCAGAATTAATCGATGCTATCGCTGCTGATGCAGGAATTACAAAAGCTGCAGCAAAATTAGCTTTAGAGTCATTTTTAGGTAACGTAGGCGGAACTTTGAAAAAAGGTGGAAGAGTATCTTTAGTAGGTTTCGGATCATGGTCAGTATCTGCCAGAGCTGCAAGAGACGGTAGAAATCCTCAAACAGGAAAAACTATTCAAATCGCTGCTAAGAATGTAGTGAAATTTAAAGCTGGAGCAGAATTAGAAGGTGCAGTAAACTAATTTTTATCCTTCCTAAATATAATAAAACCTTCCATCTGGAAGGTTTTTTTATACGTTTCAACGATTTTATATGGCGCCCTTAAAATAAAAAACCTAAATTTAATGAAAAATCTAATCCGATGATAACAGATAAGATAAAAAAAGGATATTTGCTTATAGCAGAGCCTAAGATAATTGGGGATTTATCATTCAATAGATCGGTAATTTTATTAGCTGATTATAATGAAGAAGGATCCGTAGGGTTCATAATTAATAAACCTTTAAAGTACACTATCCACGATTTAATTCCGGAGATAGCGGCACGATTTAAGATTTATAATGGTGGTCCAGTAGAACAAGACAACTTGTATTTCATTCATAATATCCCTGAATTAATTCCAAATAGCATTGAAATATCTAACGGAATATATTGGGGTGGTGACTTTGAAGCGACTAAAGAGCTCATCAATAAAGGAGAAATAAGCAAAGACAATATCCGATTCTTTTTAGGTTATACCGGCTGGCATGAAAACCAACTAGAAAGCGAAATGGAAAGTCGCTCGTGGATTATAACGGCAAACAGCTATGAAAACAAAATAATTGGAACATCAGCCACTCATTTCTGGAAAGAACAGATTATGGAATTAGGCGGCGAATACCTCATCTGGTCTAATGCTCCGGAAAATCCATACCTAAATTAAGTATTTCGGACTATTTCGTTGAGTTTTTCTAATAATTGAGTCGATACGGGAGTCGTAAATATTTTTTTGCGGTATCGCGTTATGGGTTGAATGCCTTTTATTACGTTCGTTATAAATAATTCATCCGCTTTTTGCAGGTCAAACGGAGAGATCACTTCCTCGACAACCTCTAAAGTTTCTATTTTTTTAGCCAGACTTAAAATCTGTTTTCTCATGACGCCGTTTAAACACCCCTCAGAAACCGGAGGCGTAATCAATTTATCACCCATTAGCATAAAGATATTCCCCTGCAATGCTTCTACTACATTCTTGCTATCATTGAGTAATAAGCAATTGTCCAAGCCATTTTCATTAGCGAAAATACTTCCTGTTATATTGATAATTTTATTAGTCGTTTTGATCGACGATAGCAATTGTTTTGTGATATAGAAGTCTTTGTATAAATCTACCTCATATTCTTTCTTTTCAATTGAATACAAAGTGTTCTCAAGCGCTATTGAATGGATCAAAAAAGAAACCGTATTATTTTGCGGCAAATAATACCCGCCATCGTTTCTATATACTGTAATTCTGGCTCGGGAGGAAAGAGAGAGACCCGTTTTTTTTACTAAAGAGAGAATTTGTTCCTCCAGGTATTCCATGGTGAAATTCATTGGGATTTCCATACGCACCACCCGCATAGAAGACATTAACCTGAAATAATGATCTTCTAGAAAAAGAATTGTATTATTTACTATTTTAACTGTTTCAAAAACACCGTCACCATATAGAAAAGCACGGTTTTGAAACAATACATTGGTGTCCTGAGACACAATAGTTCCATTAAAATTAATCATAAAGAAGCCCTAAATTTTATTCAAGGCAAATATAAGTCATAAAATATGATTTTACTATACAGATCCTATTAGATGTTTAAGATCCGATATTTGATTTTCCCACAGTAATGTGGCCTCGTCTACCTCGTCTTTTTCAGCAAAATCTACTACCATTAAAGAAACGTCTTTAGTGAGTTCATCTACTAAAATATGCAATTCAAAAAAGTACTCCGTGTCTTTACTATTCTCGTCGACCCACTTGAATTTTACTTTCTCACCTGCTTTCTTAGAGGCAAGCCTTGCTTTTTCTTCGGAATCCTTCCAAATAAAAGTAAAAAATTCACCACGAGAGTTTACATTATCTGCAAACCATTCAGACAAACCTGATGGAGTAGAGATATACTGATACAATAATTGTGGAGAAGAATTTATGGGAAACTCGATTTCGTAACGTACTTTTTGATCCATGACCTACATTTAATTTTTCGGAAATATATAGAATATAACTACATAAAAAAAGTGTTTTTAAAAATATATTTTTTTATTAAAAATATAGTTGCATCCAATATTTTTATTTTTATATTTGCACCCGCATTCAGGGAAGGTTTTTCCCTAATTATGGCGAGATAGCTCAGTCGGTTAGAGCGCAGGATTCATAACCCTGAGGTCCCGAGTTCAAATCTCGGTCTCGCTACCAAAGCAAAAACCCTAACATCAATATGTTAGGGTTTTTTATTGGAAATAATTCAAAAAACATCGCCCTCTGATTACTCCAGTGAGCACCGAAGTGACGAATTTTATGAATTGAGCTGATAATTCTTTAAGTATGATACAGACACGGCAAACATGCAATGTAGTTTTCATGTGTACCGCGTCTCTTTCAACCAAATTTTCAGAATTTTAATTGTTGCAGAAGATTGTAGTATGATTAATTCGTTTGATTGTTTTTTCTTTTAAAATGTTAATCATCATAATTCCTACCCCAGGGTCTTCTTGCTAAATAATTATTACAACTATGACATTCCCTACCTATCTGCCAAGTAAGCGAAAACTCATGAACTCCTTGGGTATTTTTTATTTTTGATGTACTTACATCGTAGGAATATCCAAAAGTGAAGTTATATATTTTAATAGAACCAATTAGATTTACTGAAGTAAGTATATGGCTTTCACTACTTTTAATCATAGGATTTGTTGCAGCAATGACTCCCAGAATAAATGGATTAAAATGAACAATACTACCAAAATCCAATCGATTATATTGTCCTTGTTTCATGAAATTTGATGTAAGTACTAATTTGGAATCATTCGGTAAAAATGATAAAGCGGGATTACTGTCCAGATTAAATGCATATCCACTCTGAAGAGTAATGTTCATATCTAAAGGGAGCTTACCTTGAGAGTCGAAGGCAATATTGGGAGTATTGAGATGCTTCACTGAAGCTCCGAGCCAAAAATCATCGGTATAAAGTAAAAGACCAGATGAAATATCTAAGAAATCTATTTTATTTTGTAGACCTATAAGACTTGGATCTGAACTACCATCACCAATACTACCATCGTTACTATTAATTTGATCTTCAAACAAAAGGCTTTTGAAATTAAAATTTTTAGTTCCATAACCCCCTTCTACTCCTAAAATCATTCTTAATCCGGAATAAAAATTATCTAAGTCAAGATTTAGCGAAAACACACCGTTAATTTGAGTGTAATTATAGTTTGTAAAAGCCTCATACTGATTTAGTACGGTGATACCGATTCCAATATTTTGAAGATTTGAATCATTCGGACGGGAATCTTCTGATAAATTCCCAATGGAACCATTGATAAAGGCATAATCAGTATCCACTCTTCTAACTCCATCGGGCCACTGTGTTCGGTGTAAAATTCCGGTGTTTAACGTGTTTACGGTTCCTGTAAACGCGCCGTTCTGCGTTTCTGGGACAAAATAATAGTGTGTAAAAACAGGATCTTGTGCGTTAACTTCTGTAATAAATATGGAAGTTAACAGGATATACAAAGCAAATTTTAATTTCATTCTCTGTTGTTGATTATTTTATTACTACAAAAGGGTGATTTTCAGTGACAATAGTTCCATAAAAAGTTTCTGCGCTAACTTTACAATAATAATTACCATTCTCCGCATTCTGGCCTTTTATTTTACCATCCCACCCTTTCAATGTGTCTCCGGTTTCTGAATAAATAAGTGAACCCCAGGTGTCATAAATATCCAGGCGAACATTTTTTAAGGTCTTCGCCACAGGTCTGAATGTATCATTGACAATATCGTTGTTGGGTGTAAAAGCAGTGGGAACAACCAACACATACCCCTTTTCAACGATAAAACTAATTTTTTGTACATAGATGCATCCAAACGGATAAGTAACTGTTTGTGTTACCGTATATTCTTTTGGATTTATGAAGGTATGTACTGGATTTAGATCTGTTGAAAAGCTACCGTCGCTAAAGTCCCAAATCATACTGATGTAATCACCAGTAGCGGTATTGGTAAACTGTATTGGATCCATTATAGAATAACTACCATACGTTAAATAAGAATATGATGTTACATTAAATGATGGTGTTCCAAGAGACTGCAATTTAACATTGAAGGAGTAATTTGCTTTACAGCCCAAGGCATCAGTTACATATAATATTGCCGTTCCGTTTTGACTGGTATTCATTATTTCATTATTTGAACCGCTGACCGTTCCATTGGACCAAGACAATTGGTAAGGCGGAACCCCACCCGAAACTTGGGCTACAAAGTTTTGTTTAACGTATTTGGTTTCACAATCAAATTCTGTTTTGGTTGCCACTCCAATAACGATAGGTGGCGGTCGATTGATGCTATATTGCGCCTGTTTTGAACAGCCTCTGCTATCAGTTACTGTAACCAGATAATTTCCTGCTGGAATATTCACTAAATCCTCAGTTGTAGATCCATTTGACCAAGAATACGTAAAAGGTGGTGTCCCTCCAGCAACCAGAAGATTTATTGTACCACTATTGGCATTGTCACAATCAAAGGCATTGGTAGTATTAGCGGATAAAATTAAAGGTTGAGGTTCTAATATTATAAAAATTTTTTTGATTGCGCAAGGCTTACCATCCACGATAGTTACGACGTAAGAGCCTGGTTTCAAATTGTTTCTAACATTTCCAGCTACTGAACTATCATCCCAAACCAATTTTACAGGAGCAATCCCTCCAATAATATTTAGATTTATACTACCATCTTGGGCACCAAAACAAGAAATGTTTTTAACTACAGGATTGATCGTAAAAATGGGGGCTTCGGGGATATTTACATTCAGTGTTTTTACACAATTATTTGAATCTGTAATGGTGATTAGATAATCACCAGCCGTAAGATTATCCTGAAACGTGCCGCTGCCAAGATTACTCCACACGATTCGATAGGGTGCAAGACCTCCATTTATAACAAGACGTATAGAAGCATCATTAGAACCATAACAGATTATTGGTGTGGTTGTGGCTGACAAAACAATGGCAGTTGGTTGGGTAAGTGTAACACTTAATACTTTAGAACAACCTGAATTATCAGTAACCTGTACATTATAAGTTCCAGCTGAAGTAGCAGTGAGATTTTTATTGGAACTTGTAAATCCGTTAGGTCCAGTCCAAGCAAAGCTATAGCCCGAAAGTGTAGGTGTTCCTCCAACTACTGCAATCTGTATCGCTCCTGTAGATTCTCCAGAGCACAATATATTAGTTTTACTGATTAGGCTAACCGCTAATACAGGTGGTTCTGTTATGGTAAATGTCGCAGTTTTTGGGTTGCAATTATTAGCGTCCGATACGGTTACTTTATATATTCCGGGACTTAAATTGGATATATCATCGGTGGTTGCATAAGAAATTCCATCTTTCGTCCAAGCATAATTGTAATTTAATGTACCGCCAGTGATTGTGATTTTAATTTCACCATTGGCAGCATTAAAACAAGTAATGTCTTTTTCTAAATCAGTAGTTATACCAATATCGTCGGGTTGCGTAATATTTACTGTTTGAACCTTCGAGCAATTCTTAGCATCTGTAACGGTCAAATGATAAGTTCCTGCAATTAATCCTGTTGCATTTAACGAAGTCTGTACTGGAATTGTATCCCAAGAGTATGTCAATATTCCCGTTCCACCACTTGCTAAAACGGTAACTGCACCTGTATTATTTTCGAAACAATTTACATTGGTTTGTGAGGCTATTGAAATTATAATTCCGTTTGGTTCTGTGATCGTGGCTTGTGCTGCTGTAGTACAACCTTTAGCATCTGTAATTGTGGCTGTATACGTGCCGATTGTCAGATTTATTGCTACAGCTGAAGTTTGAACTGGTGTTGTGTTCCAAGAATAACTGAAAGGCGCTGTGCCTCCAGTAGCAGTCACAGTTGCTGAACCGGTGCTATTTCCTGAACATAAAACATCCGTTTGAGCGGTTATAGTTGCAGACATTCCTGCTGGTTCTGTTATTGTTACGGAGCTTAAAATAATGCACCCTTTCGCATCAGTAACAGTTACATTATAAGTTCCGGCTTTTAACCCGATAGCTGTTGCCGAGGTTTGAATTGGGCTGGTATTCCAAGAGTAAGAATAAGGGGAAGTCCCTCCAGTAACTAAGACAGTAGCATTTCCGTTATTTCCTCCAAAACAGCTCACGTTAGTTGAATTCGAAATCATAGCGGTCAATCCGGCAGAAGGCTGAGTAATAAGTACTGTTTGCACTTTTGAACAACCATTGGCATCTGTTATGGTTACATTATAAGTACCTACTACTAATCCCGTTGTTGTTGCCGTTGTCTGAATTGGAATAGTGTCCCATGAATAGGTTAAAGTTCCTGTACCTCCGGTGGCAGAAACCGTTGCTGAACCCGTGTTATCTCCAAAACAGAACACATTGGTTTGAGATGTAATGGATGTAATAATACCGTTTGGTTCCGTAATCATAACCTGTTTTTGTATCGAACAAGTATTTTCATCGGTTATCGTAACGGTATAAGTTCCTGCTTTCAAACCTGACGCTGTTGCCGTAGTTTGAATTGGATTCGTATTCCAAGAATAGGTTAAAGTTCCTACACCACCACTTGCGGTTACCGTTGCCGAACCCGTTGCACTGCCAGCACAACTGATATTCGTAGGATATGATATGGAAGCTGTTATACCGTTAGGCTGCGTAATTACTATTCCAGAAATTGTCTTCACACTTCCATTTGCATCGGTAATTTTAATATCATAAATGCCTACCCCCAAACCCGTAAAAGTATAAGTAGTAGCTGCTGAATCAACAATACTATTAATTGTTCCACTTCCTTGCAAAGTCAATAAATAATCATAAGGTCCAACAGATTGTTGTGTAACATCTACTTTAATAGCTCCAGTCAAATAACCAAAACACAAAACATTTATTTGTGCTGCTGTATCTTCCTGGATAAGCAAAGCTAATGGTGCCGTTAAGGTAAAATTTAATATGACAGGATTACAAAGTCCATCGTTTATGGTTAATGAGTATGCGCCCGCTGGAACAAGTGAAATATCTTGACTTGAAGCCGAAAAACCGCTTGGTCCTGACCATAAATAAGTATAAGCGCCCGAACCTCCCGTAACGGTAACATTAATTGCTCCATCACTTGCACCAATAGTACTCACATTAAATCCATTAAAATTAGAAGGAATACTGGATGTTATAATGGCAGGACTTACCGTTATTTTATAAACTAAAGGCACCCCCGAACAAGAAACCGCATTATTTTTAAAAGTAGCGGTCGCAGTATAAATTACAGTTAGTGGATTTGTGGTTGAATTTACCAGCGTTTGAGTTGCTATTGTATCTGTTCCCGAAGGTGTTGCGCCAGAAATTCCCGCAGGAATAGTAGCCGTCCAATTGAAGGTAACATTTCCGGTAGTAGGACTTGATAAACTTATTAGTGAACTGTCACTTCCAGAGCACAGCGTTTGATTTACTCCCGAAAATTGGACTTTTGGAGAAGGATTAACAGTAATTATTACTGTAAATGTTGGCCCTGTACAAGTTCCAGATTTAGGAGTTATAGTATACGTAGCCGTTTGAACATCATTTGTTGGATTAATTAATGTACCCTTTATAGTTGTTTGATTTACTAAGGCTGCACCTCCCGTAATTCCTCCAGTTACCACAGGAGCCGACCATGAATAGGTGGTTCCAACCGGGACAATATTTCCCACACCGTCTGAAGGAACTATTGAAAAAGCGGTAGAGGAACAGATGGTTTGGTTTTGTGGGGTTATAATACTTGGATTAATACTCACAGTAAATGTTTCTGTTTTCTGGCAACCATTAGAATTTGTATACGTAATTATTGTAGTTCCGCTTGTGAATGCAGTAACTAGTCCAGTATCGCTAATTGAAGCGACAGCCGGATTTGAAGATGACCAAGGTGAAGTTGTGGATGCTGTTGCTGTACCTGATAATTGTGAGCTAGCACCAATACATGTAGACAATGTCCCTCCTATAACTGGTAAAGCATTTACAACTACTGTTACTGGTTTAATTATAGAACAACCGTTCGTATTCGTTGCTTTGATATAGTATGTACCTGAAACTGTAATCGCAGATGGTGCTGATATCGCTGTTGTTGCTGATGCGTTTGTCCAATAACTATAAATTAATCCGTTGTCAGAACCTAATGTTATGGCTGGTACTGTAATGTCTACAGTCCCAGGAGAACAAACTGCTAAGGGATCTGTAACAATTAAACTGGAGAATTTATTTAATGTAAAAGTAAAAGTAGCTTGACCTGAGCCTGCGCAATTTCCATTAACGACTACAGTGATATTATACGTTTTAAATGTCGTAACGTTTATTTTAGGGAACTGACTGTTAGCCGTTGTCCCGCCGATAAAACTGTAATCCGATGCAGTGACACCACTACCGGAAATAGACCATAAGAAACTTGTTGGAGCATAAGGAGCGACACTATAATTTGGCTTCGTCCCGACTTGACTAAAATCGATTGTATAATTGGGTGGTGCCTGATTGCATATTGATATTGTGTTAGGACTAAAACTTACTGTAGGGCTTCCTAAAACTTCAATAATTTTTGGTGTCGACACAACAGTTCCACAAGAATTTGTAACAGATAATTTCACAGTATAAATACCAGGATCTGTAAATACTATTTCAGGGTCTTTTGAAGCAGAATTAGACGGACTGACAAATTGATAACCAGTAGAAGGTGAAACAGTCCATAAATAGATTGGCTCTTGACAACTAAGATTAATTACATTTGAAGTATTTGTAAATTGGATTTGTGTATTTGGACAAATCGGTGTTTCTGGTGTATTCGTGAAAGTAGCTGTTGGTGAGATCTCTATTTTTATGGTTTTAGTAACTTCAGAAACAGTCTGACATAAATCGTCATTTATTGCTGTTAATTTTATTTCCCAACAACCTGGAATAGTAATTAATGCTTTGGGAATTTTCAGATTATTCGAAGAATCAATCCAACTAGAGATTTTAACCTCCGTAAAACTCACATCCCCGGGTTTTTTGTAATACCATGTAAAGGTGGCTTTATCAAGACAAGTTCCACTGCTCCCATACGACCCCAACATTGTTTTATTAGTTGCAATAATGTCTAGATTGATGCATTGCTTTGTTGATAAAAGAAATTCTGCTTTTGGGGCTAAACTTACATTTACTTTTTTCTCAACACCATTTCCATTTTTATAAAATTCAGTACAGTAATTTGCATTAGCGCCACCATTGTAAACGCCTTTATTTAAAAGAGTTTCTTTTATAATAAAATTACCATCAGTCTTAGCACATGATACCGACGTAAATGTATGAGTTATGGTTGGATTTGCCATTAATTCTGCCTGCGTTAGTTCCAATACAGGTGAACTGTCGCCAAAATCAACCCTATATTTTGAACCACTGTAATTTCTTCCAATTCCTTGATTTGTTACATCAACAGTAAATGAAACATCTACACCTACACAAACCACTTCACTTGTAGAGTTACCTAAACTTGTACCATTTCCGTGAAACAAAAACACCAAACTATACACAGATTTACTGTTCTTTTCAATTTCAAAAACATACGTTCCAATTGCTAAATTGTCAGGGATCGTTATTTCTCCATTTCCAATGTTATAGGCAATGAGAGTTTGTGTACCATTAATTACGTCTATTAAGGTTATTTTGTAATTATCCGTATTTAAATAATTGCAAACTGTAATCTTCTTTTTCGGCAAAATATTACTAGTAGCTCCTGAACTTTGTGTCAACGAACCAAATATGTTTGTTGTTTTTAAACAGGTTAAAGTACAATTAAAAAAAGAACTATTATTTGTTAAATCAGAAGTAGCAGAAGGAATATCACTACTACCTGGAACAATATTAAATGATAAAGTTTCTTCTGTGGGATATGTTTCTGGTGTTGTCCCCAAACCTGTTGTCGCTCTAACCCTTAATTTATAAGTTCCAGCAGGAAGTCCAGCAGGAAGTGTACCATTCATCACAGGAGCATAAAACTCATTTAAAGTTGTTAATATCGTTGGTGAAGTCGGAAAAATCCCTCCAACGTTAGATAATTCTAAAATAAATTGATTATCCAATTGAAATATTCCTGTTGGATTAACGATTACAGAAACTCCTGAACCAGCAGTATAATTAGCTGTATTATTAAATCTAATTAAGTTAATTGTCTGAGAGTTAACACTATATATTGCAGTAAAAAGGAAGATAAATAAAAATAGAATTTTGTAAAAGTGTTTCATTAAGTATATTTTGTTTGCTGTCAGTAATTATATTTTATCCAAATAATTAAACAGGATAATTTATTTATTCCTAAACATGAAAGTTCAAACCTACAGTTTATAATACTATCTCCTTTACGGTTTTCCGTAATGTCGTCTAAATATCATCAAAAAAATCATTTGGATCAAATGGGATATCATCATCTGGATCTTTATCATGGGCATTGACACCAGGCGGATTAAATAATCCCCAACTGTCTTTGATATAATCCCAAACATCAAAACTCGCCACCCAATCAATAAACAATAACCTGAATTCATCAATGGTATTTCTTAATAATTCGATGTAATCTTTGTCAGTAATGCCTTCTTCAAAACGTAAACTTCCTGCCTGCACATACAATTCTCTGGCAGCTTTACGAATAATCGCGGCATTTTCCATTTTTATATCATACAACCCAACCCCTGCAGCTCCAGCAATTTTGGCCGGAATCAGGAACGCATTTTCCATCATAAACCGTACGGTCGTTTCTTGCAAAAACTCGTTTTCTTTGGGTACAATTTCTACTAATCCCATGGTGATTTTTAGGATTTGCTCTGCCTTTTGGTACAAAGGCATTTGCTTTATTTCATCGTGTTTTGACATCTTTTTTTAATTTTAGTATCAAACTATTGATTTTTATTTCCCATAACGTGGGCTTTCCTCCGCAACCATTCCCAATTCCTCTTCACCATCACCCACACGTAGCTGACCATTCATCAACATAGGCAACAACCAATCGCGAAGCGAAGAGAATTCTTGGTTTTCTTTTAGGTTCCTTAAAATCATTTCGAAATGAGAATTTGATATTTTATAAAATTGTTCCATTAAATTATCCTCAGGAATTACAAAATAAAGTTCTTTGATTTTATCCTGTGATAAATTATCTCTTGCCGAACCTGAACTTAAATTTATTAAATAATCGTACAATTGATGTAAACCATATTTTAAATAAGGAATCATTCTCTTGTCGTTTGGTATAATTCCACATACAGCTTGATTAGTTGAAGCTTCAAGGTCAATTAAACTGACTTGTCCAGCAGTTGCACCATACATCGCCATTAAAATAGTCCCTCTTTGAAACAACTTTGCACTTGAATTGTCTAACCCTTTTTGGGTTATAAATTTTCTCGAAGAAATAATAAAAGAGGCATTAACTTCCCCACTATTAATCCAAGGAATTGTTCCATTTTCGAAGTATTCTTTTTTAGATTTTAAAGGTGTTCCTCCAGAACCAGTTTCTGCAATATCTTTGACTTTTTTTACCTCCCAACCCTCCGGAATTTCTCTTTTCAACTCATCATTCCAAACCATTTTACCTCCAGATGTTTTATACGGTTTTCCAATGCCCACCCCGTCCTGCGGACACCCCTCCGAAGGAGGGGAATAAGGAAAATCAAACTGCACAAACCAATAGTCATAAAGCGTTTTTGCCATCGCTTCCAGCTCGGTATTGATGCGGTTGTTGAGTTCTATTTTAGAATCTAAATCAGAAAGGACTTTGGCTATTTTTTGTTGAATATTTGAGTCCGTTGGTAATTTAGTCTTAAGATTTAATAACACAACCTTATCTAATTCTGATTGACCAGAACTTCCAGTCATAAAAGACATTAATGTTTTTTCAAATGAGAAAAGTAAATAACTTAGACATTGTGCTTCGTAATACGAATTACATCTTAATAATAAAATATGCGAATCCGTTATTAGACGATGATTTTCTGGAAGTTCATTTACAAAAGCACATCTTCCAGCTGTTCCTGTTCCAGTAGAATTAATTAAGATGTCACCTCTCTTGACAAATTTTGATTCAGAAATTTGTTTAGTATCATCAGTATATTGAGAAAATGAATAATCGATCTTACCATTTCGAATACATTTTTGATTTAAAACAATGATTGAACTATTTTCAACATATTTTGGTGTTATTCCTTTAATTGAGAAATTAACAAAATCAGATACTTGTTTCCAATTACTCATATCTCAACCCCTTTAAATTATTCTGAATCTCTACTTCTAATAAAATATTTTTAATTATTTTGTTTGACCCGGAAAGGGTCAAACGTCTATAAAAAAACATACTCCAAATTGGTTCGACCCCAAAGGGGTCGGATTCTCTACAAACACTTTTGCTATAAACATTGGACTCCTTCGGAGTCGTATAAACCAATAAATTACTCATATCC
>NZ_RYDP01000016.1:60593-84792 GCF_003970395.1 Flavobacterium sp. GSP27
GGGTCGGATTCTCTACAAACACTTTTGCTATAAACATTGGACTCCTTCGGAGTCGTATAAACCAATAAATTACTCATATCTCAACCCCTTCAAATTATTCTGAATTTCCTTTTCTAAAGTTTTACTTTCGCTGAAAAGTGTACTCAAATTGCTTTCAAAAGTTTTCATTTTGGCTTCAAATGCCGCTGGTGAAATATCGGTATATTCAATTTTTACTTCAAAATATTGTCCGGCACTCAACGAGTAGTTTTTGGCTTTGATGTCGTCATAGGAAACCACCACCGAGAAATCGTCCTTGGCTTCGTGCTGGTTAAAAGTGTCAATGATATAATCTTCTTCTTGTGGGGATAAAAGCGTTTTTTGGTTTTTGCCTTCTTTTACGGTAGTGCCCAGTTTAGAAGCATCCATTAGAACAATATCGCCTTTAGTGTTTGTTTTGTCTAGGAACAAAATAGAAACGTTGGTTCCTGTCGTGGCAAAAATATTACTCGGCATACTTACTACGCCACGCAGCATTTTTCGTTCCACCATTTGCTCGCGTATTTTGCGCTCAATACCACTTTGTGCGGTGATAAATCCTGTTGGTACTACAATCGCTGCTTTGCCTTTTGCGGTAAGCGAATACATAATGTGTTGTACAAACAACGGATAAATAGCCATACTGTCTTTCTTGGCTTTAGGAATATTGGGCATTCCTGCAAAAAAGCGTTCGTGGTTTTCTTTACTATCCAAATCCGCCACATAATCCGAGAAATCCAACTTAAACGGGGGATTGCTCACAATATAATCAAACTGCTGCAGCCGTCCGTTTTTGTCTTTGTGGTACGGTTCGAGGATGGTGTTTCCTTTTACAATATTCGGGATGGAATGCACCAAATCGTTCAGAATTAAATTCAGTCGCAATAGGTTTGAGGACTTTTGCGAAATATCCTGAGAATACACCGTGCATTTGTCTTCACCAATCTGGTGAGCCAAGTTCATCAGCAACGTTCCGGATCCCGCCGAAGGGTCATAACAGGTTACATTGCTTACACTCTCACTAACCAAACAACGCGCCATGATTTTGGCTACGGCATGTGGTGTAAAATATTCAGCATATTTTCCGCCACTGTTGGTGTTGTAATCGCTGATTAAATATTCGAAAATCGTAGCATAAAAATCAAACTTTTCATGAAAGATATTCTCAAAACTAAAGTTTATTAACTTGTTGATTATGGCTTTGCAAAAATCATCTCGCTTGTCCGTTACATATTTACTGATGTTTTCGAACAAGATAATTTTCTCGCCACCTTCAGTCAATACCGAGAATAATTCGCTGTTTTCTTTGGCGATATCCAGTAAGGTATTGTCAAAAATATCCGAGAAGTTGGCTTCATTTTGTCTTTCGAACAAACTGGAAATAAAATGCTTGGGTTGCAAGCGGGCGGTACTTTCGCACATTTGCATCATCAGCATTTCGTAATCGTTATCATTGTATGCTCTTAGAACCGCTTCCCAATTGTCGGCTTTGGCTATGTTGTCATCGAGTTGTTTGACTTCGTGAACAAATTTGTCGTTCAGGAACTTATATAAAAATACTTGGGTGATAATCTTGAATTCGTTTCCGTCATTTCCCAAACCGTAATTGGCACAAACGCTTTTTAAATCGTCTATGAGGTTTTTGGTTTGCTTTTCAAACTGTATGGTGGTAGTCATTGTTATAATTATTTGAATCCTTAGGACTCGTTACTGTTTCATATTTTTACCCCGAAGGGGTTTTATGTTTGTAAAAAATAATCCGGCTGTTTGGTTCGACCCCGAAGGGGTCGTATGCATAACGCCTCATATTTTCTAAAAACATTTGACTCCGTTGGAGTCGATTCTATTCTATCCATTCAAATAGGTATTCATTTTTAAATTCAACTTGAAATTTCTCTAAAAAATCTATATATTCTTCTTTGAAACTACTTTTCCTGTGATGCTCTTTTTGATTGTTGATATACCCTATAACATTATCCAAAGAAGAATGACTATACGAAAAAGCCCCAAATCCTTCTTGCCATTCAAATTTATATCTACAAAATTCTTTTTCTTTTATAAAACTATTTGACGACTTTTTTATTTCTCTAACCAAATCGGACAAACAGCAAGTTGGCTTCATACCAATAAAAATATGAATATGATCAGGCATTCCGTTTATAGCCAACATTTTTTGACCTTTGTTCTGAACGATTCCTGTAATGTATTTATATAATTCTTCTTCCCAAGTACTAGTAATTAATGCTTGTCTGTTTTTTACAGCAAACACAATTTGAATGTATATTTGAGAATAGGTACTCATAACTTTAAATTATTTATATTAGTTTATCCAGATACGAAATTGGGTTCCTTACAGCGATTTTACACGATAACCAACTGATAGTAAGAATATCTAAATTATAATGATTAGTAGGTTTTGTAGAAAAATCGAAAATTCCGATTTCAATAAACTCGCATTATAATTTCACTCATGATGCTGTTCTTCCATAAAACTCATTCATATATTCTTTTACTATCATTCCATTAATACGTTTGGTTGCAGTAGCATCCAGCGGGATGTTTTGTTTGTTTTTGAATTGGTCAATCACCAATCGCATCATCATTCGTTCTACAAAACTCTCGTTTTCCAGCATTTTCGAGTTTTGAATAATTTGTGCATCGACTGCTGCCTTCAATCCTTGCAAGGCTTCAAACAATTTACTTTCGCTATCCGTCAAAGGATCTTTTTCCATTAAGCGTTTGTGCAAGCGAGCGTATTTTTCGTCATTATCATACTTGGCCCGTAGCAATTGATTTTTTCGTTCTAATTCTTTGGCTTTGGTATAAATTTTTTCCAGCGCTGCAATGTTGCTTTCCATTTCTTCTTTGGTCACTTCATTCAAATTTTTCTTTTTGAATAAGCGTTCCAGTTCTTCTTTCAACGAAATAAATTCAGGTGCTTTTTGGTCGAAATTACCGCCTAACATTTCTCTGGTTTTTTGAAGAATGTTTTTGAGTTGGTCAGCCAATACCATTTCTTCCTCCTTGACTTTAACAAAAGCAAAAATAACATCTTCTAAGGCAATGTTCAAAAGGTTTGAGGTATCAATATTGCTTTCTAAGGCTTCTTTTGCATTAATCAGTGCCAATCGATTATTAGCATCACGAGATAAAACGGTCAGCTTATGAAAATCAAGTTGTTCCAACAGTTCGTAATTCCCAGACAGTCGAATTAAATTATACAAACTCTTCGCATTATTCAGTACTCGTGTGATTCTTAGAATTTCACTTCGGTCATTGATTTGCGTAATTTGTTGCGAGAAAATCTCAGCGTTCATCGTATCAAAATGAAACAAGACGTCTTTAATTTCCTTTATTTCGGCATTAATTTCCTCTTGTGATTTAAAGATGTTGGAATAATGTTCCATTTCATCCCCTAATTCTGATTGCAATTCGTTGAAATAATCTTGGTTGGTCTTGTCAAATTCTTTTTGAATATCGGCAAAATCAACTACATAACCGTATCTGAACTCTTTGTAGGTTCTATTGACACGTGTTAAAGTTTGCAATAAATTGTGCGCTTTAATCACACGGCCAATGTATAATTTCTTTAATCTTGGTGCATCAAAACCCGTTAAAAGCATGTTGTATACAAACAAAAAGTCAATGTTGCCATCTTTAAATTCTTCTACTTTATTTTTGCGATCTTCCTTAGTGCCAATGTCATGAAGGATTACCGCAGCAGTGGTTACTTTGCTTTCTACTTTCTTTTTAGATCCATAACTTTCTGATGGTTCCGCAGCTTGCAACAACCCACTATCTCTGGTTGTATTTATAGCATATTTCGATTCGAATATTTCAAACAGCATTTTAGCTTGCTCGGAGGAATCACAAACCACCAAACCACCGATCGTATTATCGTTCATGGCAATTCTGGCTTTTTCGAAATCCTGAACAATATAGTCTAGCATCGGTTCCACAAACTTAGGATGCGCATATACAATTTTCTTGTCACCGTTACCTTTTAGGATTTCAATTTCTTCCAAGGCTTGTTTCAGTGTTAGCTTATAATTGGTTTCTATTTCTTCCCGAATTAAACGCAGCGTATATCCATCCGCTATGGAGGAATTGTAATAGTATTTATGAATGTATTCTCCAAATAAGGCTTTCGAATTGTAATCTGTACCTAATAACGGCGTTCCAGTTAAACCAATTTTAATCGCATTGGAATCCGATTCGTTAAGGTTGGCCAAGAAACTTCCTCTTGGGTTGTAGCTTCTGTGTACTTCATCTAAGAAATAAACGCGCTGTATGTTGAGTTGGTAATCCGTATTTCGAACTACATCAGGATCATCCTGAAATTTCTGGATATTAACAACCGTAATTTCCGCTTTACCAGAATTGTTATGAATTACACTAATTGATTTAATATCTCTTGCAAATTCTTCTCTTGAGTTCACATTATGAACGACTAAGCCTCTGCTTTTAAATTCTTTTCCTGCTTGAATTAATAGATCCAAGCGATCTACGATAAAATAGAATTTTGGGATAATCTTTTTACTTTGGAAATAATCCGTTAGATATTTAACGTTGTAATATGCCAAAGCTGTTTTTCCGCTTCCTTGCGTATGCCAAATAATGCCTTTTTTCACTCCTTCTTCCAGTTTGGCTTCTATCGCTTTAGTGGCAAAAAGTTGAGGATATCGCATAATGTGTTTTTGCAAACCTTTTGATCCTTTGACATAGGCAATGGAATATTGCAGCATAAATTTCAAACGTTCTTTTTGAAACAACGATGTACAAATTCTGTTGGTGGGTGAATCTGGATTTTTATTCGTTATAAATTCAGGTGAGTTTTTAATACCAACGAGATTGTTATCCTTTAAAACTATGGTTTCATTCTCATCATCAAATGGTAAAAGAAGCGAAGCCATATCAAGTATTTTATCCTCTCTAAAATAATTAAATGATGGTTTCTCGTACGATGCTGTGGCATAAAAAGCCCCTTCAATTGGCATTGGCGAATTATCGTCATACTCCATATTATTGGAAAAAACCATCAATTGTGTAATATTGACAAATTTTCTGAATTTCTTATTTTGAAAACGCGATTGAATGCGCTTATGTTCCGCCAAAATACCATCTTGGTTATTCGGTTTTTTTACTTCGATAAAAACCAGTGGCATTCCATTAATTAACAGCGTAATATCCGGTCTAAACTCTTCGTCGTCTTTTTTGCAAGTGAGTTCCGTTACAACATTAAAAGTATTGTTTTCGAAATTCTCAAAGTCAATTAATCGAAATCCAGACCTTTGCGTAATTCTTTCGTAAAACGCTTTTCCTAAATCTTCATTATCGAGCAACAGGGAAACTTCATCTAACAATCGTTTTGCATCAGAATGCTCAATTCCAGGATTAATTTTAGAAATACTGTCTATAAAAACAGTAGTAAAAATGTTGGTGTTTTCATCCCATACTGCATTTTTCAACGAAATGTACGTATATCCCAAACGGGTTAAATGGAGTACCGTGGGTATTTTTACTCTGGAATCTTCGTTGAATGTCATTAAGGGATTGATTTTAAATTAAAATCTGATAATTCGAATGCTAAAGTATCGAATATTTAATTAAAATGAATGAGGGAAACCGTAAAGAGAACAATTTTTTAACTAAATCCAATCGCGTTTGATGCGCTCTGCTTGCATTTGTGTAAATAAACGATTTTTTCATAAAACTTAACAATGCCTAAATTTGGAACTGTTGTATACTCCGAATTTTGTATTGACTCGAACAAAATAGAATTCATTAACTCTATTTTTGGAATTGAAAGTGTTTTATTAAATGGAAAAAAATCTAAAAAATTTTCTTTTTCTGGAATTAAGATGAAATAAAACTATACGCCAAAGATTTGATATTAGAATTCTACTACAAAAAATTCAGCAAACGAGAAATCAAACTTTAAGTGAAGGAAAATGGCGTATTGCTCATGGAACAATTGGTGAAAACAAATAAAAAACAAAAACTTTTTTGGACGCTAACCAGAGCAACATCCGGAATTACACGCTATAAACTACTGATTTTTACATTGGAGTACCTGAATTTATAAAACCCGTTCACTTGAATGTTTATAATTATTACCGTTCCAACTGTTATTTTATGTTTCTTTCCAAAAATAAACGGTACTTTAGGGTCACTTTTCTAAGCGTATACACCCAACAATAAAGTCACATCTATAAAGAAAGATATCATTTAGCACTAATAAACATGAATAAAATACAATTAGGATGGATAGGCCTTGGCAACATGGGAAATCCAATGGTTATGAACCTACTCAAAGCCGGTTTTGAAGTATCCGTTTTCAATCGTACCAAAGAGAAAGAAGCACCGTTACTGGCCTCAGGAGCAAAATCAGCAAGCAGTTTGCACGAACTACTGCAAACATGCGACGTAGTTTTGACAATGTTGTCCAACGACGCGGCGGTAAAAGAAGTTTTTGAAGGACCAACAGGTTTATTATCTAAAGCACATCCTGGCAAAACCATCATCAATATGAGTACAGTTGCTCCGGAAACCTCGCGTTATTTGAACACCATTTGCAACCAACATCAGGTACATTTTATAGATGCTCCCGTTTCTGGCAGTGTGAAACCAGCACAAGACGGAACGTTAGTCATTCTTGTGGGGGCTTCGGCTGAAGATTTCGAAATAGCCAAACCAATATTTGAGGTTTTGGGTAAAATTGCGATTCACGTAGGGGAACCTGGCGTAGCAAGTTCTGCTAAATTAGCCATCAATTACCTATTAGGATTAAATCTTCAAGGAGTAGCCGAAACTGTTTTATTTGCCGAGAAAAACGGCGTAAGCAAAGAAGACATGCTCAACATCATCAATCAAGGTGCTTGCGGCAACGGAATTACGAATATTAAAACACCTTCCATTCTGAACGATTCCTATCCTGCTGCATTTGCGTTGAAACATCTGGTCAAAGATTTAAGACTTGCCAAAGAAGCCGGACTCGATTCTCCGTTGATTCATCCTTTGTACGACAGTTATGCCGCCGCAGAGCAAGAAGGATTAGGTGATTTAGATGTGATGGCAATTATCAGTAGTTTAAAAAGTAAATCATTTTAAAACAGTAGTAAACTCAGCGAATAAATCATTGTGTATAATTCGTTTAAATAAAACCAAAAAAAGCTACACCCATAAGATGTAGCTTTTATTATTTAATTGTAAAAATGATATTACTTAATCTTCACCGGAGGCAAGTCGAATGCAGCTGATTCATGTTCAAAACCATTGCGGTGAGAACCATCACAAAAAGGCTTGTTTACCGATAGTCCGCAACGGCAAAGACCCAACGCCGTTCTTCCCTCTAATCCGTATGTTTTTCCTTCGCAGTCTGTTATTTCAAAATCGCCTTCTATTTTTATAGAACCATTGCGATTGATTGTTAATTTTGTCTTGCTCATAATGCAGTTTGATTTTTTTTGAGGCCAAAGATTGCAAAATATATGCTAACGGAGTACAAATTATCTCTCTTTTCTCAACCAAAAGACTAATTTACATTAGTTCTATATTATAAAAATCTAAGGTCCAATACGTGCCAAGTGAAAGGTATGAAAATCGTTTTACTGCTACACAAACAGCATTTGCTTAGCATAACCCGCTCTCTGTCCATACCAATTCAATATTGAATTATACCTATCCTGTTATAATTAGCATCATGCCGGGATTTACACTGCTTTCATACATCATACAACAGACTTTAAGGCAACTATAGTGTTGATTTCCTTTTTGTTAACACACTAAAAAACAATACCGTCAAAGCAATTGAGAATAAAATTCCTACTGTGTTAGAAATACTGATATCTAATCCAAAACCTATAGTAGGATCATAACAAAGGTAAGAACCAATGACAGAGCTGATGAAAAAAGCAGGCACTAGAGCTACCATATAGTTAGTTTTTCTTTGGTACAAATACACCGCACCAATCCATAGAGCAATCCCTGCAGTTACTTGATTGGCCCAAGAAAAATACCTCCACAACAATTCAAAATCCATTTTGGTTAAAATAAAGGAGATTACAAAAAGTGGAGTAGCAACCATAAAACGGTTTTTCAACAGCTTTTGATCAATTTTGAAATAATCAGCAATAATCATTCTTGCGGCTCTAAACGATGTATCACCGGAAGTAATTGGTAAAACAATCACCCCTAAAACTGCGATTGTCCCAGCAATAGTCCCTAAGAACGTTACCGAAATTTTATTTACAACAGCAGCTGGACCACCGTTTTCAAGCAACAAACTAAGATCGTTTCCATGAAACAAACTCATTGCAGCTGCTGCCCAAATCATTGCAATAACCGCCTCAACAATCATCATTCCGTAGAAAATTTTCCTACCGTCTTTTTCGTTGTTTATCGTCCTAGAAATTATAGGGGACTGCGTGGCATGAAATCCGGATAAAGCACCACAGGATATAGTCAAAAATATTACCGGATAGTAGGGAATTCCTTTTGGATGCAGATTTTCTAAGGTTAGTTCAGGGATTGGATTCCCAAACATAAACATCCCGATACAAATACCCAAGGCACTTATCAATAGCAAAAAACCTAAAACCGGATATATCTTACCGATCACTTTATCAATAGGCAAAACGGTCGCAATAATATAGTACAGGAAGATTAAGAACACAATAATTAGATAAATGTCTGCATCATTTCCCACTAATTCATTAATCATTTTGGCAGGTGCCGAAACAAATACCGTACCGACTAAAACCAGTAAAAGAAGGGCAAAAAAGTTAACAACGTGACTAAAATACTTACCCAAAAACCGAGACGCTAATTCCGGTAAATGTGCACCACCGTACCGCATAGAAATCATTCCTGTCAAGTAATCATGCACACCCCCTGCAAAAATGGATCCTAAAACGATCCAGATAAAAGCTGATGGTCCATATAGAGCTCCTAAAATAGGACCGAAAATAGGCCCCACTCCCGCAATATTTAATATTTGTATGAATGAGTTTTTGTTACTACTCATGGGAACAAAATCGACCCCATCAGTAAGTTCATTTGCCGGCGTCGTTTTGTTCTCGTCGATCTTGAAATTTCTCTCTACAAATTTACCGTAGATGATGTAACCAAAAATCAATAAAAAAATTGCAATAATAAAGGTAATCATAGTTTAAATAGTTTAGATCTTTTAAATATATGACATCAAACTTGGTATCCAAGGTAACGCACCAATAATTTAGATTTTTTTAACTAAAAGAAACCTATTTACATACTTATTCAGCTTTTTTTACGAAAAATGCAATTATAACGGCTCTTATTACGCTTTTTTAAGAATAGCTCAATTATTTTTATTCAAAAGAGAAATAAGGCCTTTCTATATCCTACATATATCCCTACCATTTCACAAAATTAAAATCCACTTGCCACTCTTTGTACGAATTGATGTGGTGTGCCAATTTATAAAATACCGAGGTGATACTTATTGTTCTATTTTTACAACAATCTTCATTACAACAGAACCCCGACAAAAATCGTGTGTAATATAGTTTAGCTGGCAGACTTTGGCCAATCTGTATTTCTGCTGGAACCCATATATAAAAATACTTTTGAATTCAAAACTCATTTGAGTACCGCTTCACACATACACTTGGCTCATAGCTCATAAATTCACTGAACCAATCTATTATAATAAAGACTAGAAACAGCATTGTTTCGATCTAAATTGTACATTTGTTGCGTACCGAGTACCTTTTGAGGTGTTCCGATTGTTTACATTCCGGAACCGTACTATGCACCACTTGATTCCTTTGATAAATAATAGTAAAGTTCAATTCTAAATTCTATTTTAAACGCATGAGTATCTTAAAAAAAATAAATGTATTCCGAAGAATTGCAACACAAGGCCTAACTAAAAATATTGGTAATTCACAAAAGAATCAAAAAATTGATTGGACTCAAAAAGTAGAGATCAAAAGAGTTTTAATTTCCAGACCCAACCACAGATTGGGAAATCTGTTGCTCATTACCCCACTTGTTGAAGATGTAATAGCTACTTTTCCGGACTGCAAGATTGATTTGTTTGTAAAAGGTGGTTTAGCACCAATTGTATTTGAAAAATATACCAATATCGATACCGTAATTGAACTTCCCAAAAAACCATTCAAAAATCTTGTTGAATATTTTAAGGTTTGGATACGAATTAAAAAACAAAAATATGACATTGTCATCAATGTGGATAAAAACTCCTCTTCTGGACGATTATCCGCTCAATTTGCAGATGCCAAATATAAATTTTTTGGAGCGCTTGATAAAGACATATCGTTAAATCATCCCGATTACAAGCATATTGCAAAATACCCGGTATATGAATTCAGAAACTTTTTGACCACTCTGGGATTCCCGGAAAACAAAAATCCAGTACCACCGTTAGATCTTAAATTGAGTCTTGCTGAGCTTGCTGAAGGTCAAAAAATAGTCCAAGAACTAGTCAAAAATGACAAAGAGACGATTTGCATCTTTACCTATGCAACAGATGACAAATGCTATTCAGAAACCTGGTGGGAAGAATACTATGAAAGGTTAAAAACAGAATACCAAGAGTATAACATCATTGAGGTTTTACCCGTTGAGAATATTTCCCAAATAGGTTTTAAAGCAACTACATTTTACAGTAAAGACATTCGAGAAATTGCCTCCGTAATTGCAAATACTAAACTTTTTATTGGAGCTGATAGTGGGATCATGCATTTAGCCAGTTCAGCACTAACACCAACAATTGGGCTTTTTTCACGAGAAAATCAAAACATATATGCGCCTTATGGCACTAACAGTAGTGCAGTAAATACGAATACCAGCAGCACGCAGGAATTAATCAACGTGATAAATAGTATCTTGCTTAAACCAAATTATTCCACAGAATCAAAATTATAAAACAATTACTTCAAGATGCATCAATTGAATATAAAACTACCTGATTCCCTTTTTTGAAGCCATTGCAGGCAGTAAACTTAGTCTACTTTGTGGACAGTCACCTAAAACTAAAACCACTTAATTCTATTTTACACTATGAAAACCACATTTTTAGCCACACTATTATTCGTTTTTGCCTGTACAGCAAGTGTTTATGCACAAAACACTAATTCCTTTTCCCTGAAATTAGATCATATTGCCCTTTCCGTAAAAGACCTGGACCGTTCGGTTGATTTCTACAAGAATGTATTACATCTTTCAGAAATCACAAACCTTACAAAAAAAGAAGGCATTCGTTGGGTTTCTTTAGGTGACGGAAAAGAATTACATCTCGTATCTACGATTAAAGAACCTGTAAAAATCAATAAAGCAGTCCACTTAGCCTTTAAATCAGCCAACTTTGACGCATTGATTTCGGCATTAAAAACCCTAAACATTACCTATTCAGATTGGCCGGGCACACTTGATAAAATTACTGTTCGAGCCGATGGTATCAAACAAATCTACATTCAGGATCCTGATGGATATTGGATTGAAATAAATAGTGAAGCACTTCCTAAATAATTAATCCCTGAAAATAGCAAAGCCTTTTCAGGTAGTTGAAAAGGCTTTGCTATTTTATAATTTATTTTAAAAAGCGCTTTACTGCAACACTCGATTTATTTGAGTAAAGTTTTTTTCATAATATTTTTCTTTTGTAGAGGAAATGATAACACCACTGCTCACTGAGGCGTGAATGAATTTTATCTCTCCTTCACAAACTTCTACAACCATCCCTACATGATTAATTTGGCGCCTTCCATTTGTCTTAAAGAAAATCAAATCCCCTTTTTTAGCTTCTTCCGTATTAATCTTTGTTCCAAAACTGGATTGAGCTATTGATGTTCTTGGCAACTTAATATCAAATGCCTCAAAAGTAGTACACATCAAGCCAGAACAGTCAAACCCAGATTTTGTGGTTCCGCCCATCCGGTATCTGGTTCCTATATTTTCGGAGGCATGCTCAATCAATTGATCCAGAAAATCATGATTAAAAACAGGCTTGGTAAACGGGTGTAATTCCGGTTTAGTTTGCGCAATAATACCATTACCTTCAGCATTATTATTCTCTAATAGTACACGAGGAGACTGAATCATTAACTTGTACCCTATGGGAAGTTTTCTTTTCACATCTGGATTTTGTTTTTCTAATTCCTTAACCGTAATCCCATACTGTTTTGCAATAGAATATTTAGTTTCTTTAGGCATCACTTCCCGCACAATAATTTGTAAATCATCCTTTTCTTCGCCCTCCGTTGATAGTACGGGTACATCATTTTTTGACTGCAAAACTACGGTTGTTGTGATTTCCGGCCCAACAGGATCAACAGATAAACTGGCTTTAGGTACTGCTGTTTGTACCTTAATCTCTTCCTGCAATACTACAGCTATTTGAGTAACGGGTAACTGAGTCCAGGGAATATTGATTTTTTGTCCTACCCGAAGTGGTTTAACTCCTATTGCAGGATTGGCTTTGTCTAATTCTCCAATGGTGATTCCGTACTGTTTTGCAATGGAATATTTGGTTTCTTTTGATAAAACTTCCCGTATCAAAATTTCAGAAATTTGTTTATTAGTTGCTTCAGTGTCTAGGACTATTTCTGGTGTAAAAGTTGCTTTTTTAGATGGAGAAACAACCACTTTTGAGGTTGTAACTGCGGTTCCCGGAATGGTGATTTTTTGTCCTATTTGGAGTCCTTTAGCTTCTAGTTCAGGATTGGATTGGTTTAATTCTGCCAGAGATATTCCGTATTCCTTTGCAATTCCGTATGGAGTTTGTTTAGCGAGTACTTCGTGCTCTTTAGTAGCATATTTTAAGGGAGTATTCGTTTTTTTAGTGGTTTTTTTCAGACCTATAATTGGAATTAACAATACTGAATTAAGCTTTAAAAGATTTTTGGCTTTAGGATTTAGTTTGTAAATGGCGCTTTGTTTCACTTCATAGCGCTCAGCAATACTCGATATTGTTTCCCCTTTTACGATGGTATGTTTTATAATTTTTTCCTGTGAAAAAAGAACTATACTATTAAATAAAAAAAACGCTACAATTACTCTTACACTCATACTCTTCTCTTTCAAATTACTTATCCTATGTATTCCTCAGAAGCGATTTCGGGATATAATTATTAAATTTCGCTTTGGTTTATTTACTTGTATTTTTTCTATTTATAAAAAAAGGGTGGAAAAACACCTTTTTTATAAAAAAAACCTGATTCTGTGTTTGTAAAATTTTGAATGATCTTATTCTAATTCATCGCAAGAACTCAAAAAGGAATCTTACAATACTATGGTACTACTGATCTAAAAAACAAGCCACTTAATGGAGTGCGAATCAGTATTACTAGCCGAAAAAAATCGATGAATTTTATTTCACAAAAAAGCTAATATAAGTCTTATAACTTAAGGACTTCTCTTTTTTTTAACTTTTAACGTCCAAAAAGAACATTTCATACCTTTTTTGTAATTTTTTAATGTTTTTTTGAGTAAAATCTATTCTTTATTCAAAATAATAACACTGTTAGTTTGTCATAGCCCTGATGGAAGTGGAAAGCCTTTTGAAGTGAAATTACATTTTTTTTAGATAAAAAGAGCGACCAAAGGAAGCTCCTTTTTATCGTTAAAAAAAAGAAATTTCACGAAAAAGCTTGAAACGGAGAGCAGGAAATAGCTCCAAAAAAAACTCCCAAGTTTCCTTGAGAGTTTTGAAATAAATTATTTAAATGCTTATGCTTTTCCGGCAGCAGCAATCAAGTTTAATGCTGAACCTGCGATGAACCAACCAATTTGTCCTGCGTTGTACGTGTGGTTTGCTAAGATAATATCCTTAGTTCCATCAGCGTGAACAAATTCTAATGTTAATGGTTTTCCTGGAGCAAAATCAATTAAGTCTGTGAAGTTGATGGTGTCATCTTCCTGGATTTTATCGTAATCCGATTCAGTAGCAAATGTCAATCCTAAAAGGCCTTGTTTTTTAAGGTTTGTTTCATGGATACGAGCAAATGATTTTACCAATACAGCTTTCACACCTAAGAAACGCGGTTCCATGGCTGCATGTTCACGAGAAGATCCTTCTCCGTAGTTGTGATCGCCCACAACAATTGAAGGAACACCAGCTGCTTTGTAAGCACGCGCTACAGCCGGAACTGCATCGTAAGTACCAGTCAACTGATTTTTAACGGTATTGGGTTTTTGGTTGAATGCATTGATGGCACCAATCAACATATTATTAGAGATGTTATCTAAATGCCCACGGAAACGCAACCATGGCCCAGCCATAGAAATGTGATCTGTAGTACATTTTCCAAAAGCTTTGATCAATAATTTAGCCCCTGTAATATTTTTTCCATCCCAAGGCAAAAACGGAGCTAACAATTGCAAGCGCTCTGAAGTTTCACTCACAGAAACCTGAACTCTTGAACCATCAACAGCTGGCGCTTGAAAACCTGGATCTTCGGCATCAAATCCTTTTGGAGGTAATTCATTTCCTGTTGGCGCATCCAGCATTACTTCTTCCCCATTTTCATTAATTAAGGTATCCGTCAATGGGTTGAAACCCAGATCTCCGGCAATAGCCAAAGCGGTTACCAATTCAGGAGAGCCTACAAATGCCAAAGTGTTTGGATTTCCATCGGCACGTTTGGAGAAGTTACGATTGAAAGAGTGAACGATAGTGTTGCGCTCTTCTTTTTCAGCTCCTTCTCTATCCCACATTCCGATACACGGTCCGCAAGCGTTCGCAAAAACTGTTGCTCCCATTTTATCGAAAATATCGATAAATCCGTCACGTTCTATGGTATAACGAACTACTTCAGATCCTGGAGTAATGGTAAATTCAGATTTTATTTTTAAATTTTTATCTGTAACTTGTTTTGCCAATGAAGCAGCACGAGCGATATCTTCGTAGGAAGAGTTGGTACAAGAACCTATCAAACCTACTTCAATTTTCAAAGGCCAGTTATTTTTGATTGCTTCTTCTTTCATTTTAGAAATTGGAGTAGCTAAATCAGGGGTATAAGGACCGTTTAAATGGGGTTCTAATTCGTCTAAGTTGATTTCGATTACTTGGTCAAAATACAATTCTGGATTTGCATATACTGCTGGATCACCTGTTAAATACGGTGCAATTTTATCCGCTGCATCTGCTACATCAGCTCTATTAGTAGAACGCAAATAACGCCCCATGGAAGCGTCATAACCAAATGTAGAAGTAGTAGCACCAATTTCGGCACCCATATTACAGATCGTTCCTTTTCCAGTACAAGACATGGAAGTTGCTCCTTCGCCAAAATACTCCACGATAGCACCTGTCCCACCTTTTACAGTAAGAATACCGGCTACTTTAAGGATTACGTCTTTTGGCGCTGTCCAACCGGAAAGTTTTCCAGTTAATTTTACTCCAATTAATTTAGGAAATTTTAATTCCCAAGCCATTCCTGACATCACATCAACCGCATCAGCACCACCAACACCAATGGCTACCATTCCTAAACCTCCTGCATTAACAGTATGAGAATCAGTACCGATCATCATTCCGCCTGGAAATGCATAATTTTCAAGCACTACCTGGTGAATAATTCCGGCTCCTGGTTTCCAGAAACCAATTCCGTATTTATTAGATACTGAAGAAAGGAATTCAAACACTTCATTACTTTGTGTTTTTGCTCTGGCCAAATCAGTTACTGCATCCACTTTTGCCTGGATCAAGTGATCACAATGCACTGTTGTAGGAACCGCTACTTTAGTTTTACCGGCATGCATGAACTGCAATAATGCCATTTGAGCGGTTGCATCCTGACAAGCCACTCTGTCTGGAGCAAAATCAACATAATCAGCACCTCGGGTAAAAGCTTGTGAAGGCATTCCATCCCAAAGGTGATTGTACAATATTTTCTCCGTTAATGTAAGCGGATGGCCAACTATTTCGCGTGCTTTATCAACACGAGTAGTCATGTTGTCATACACTTTTTTAATCATTTCAATATCAAAAGCCATATCTAATTATTTTCTGTTATTATATTTTAGAACCACAAGGTACAAAAAAAATGAAGACCTATTAAAATAAAAAAAGCCTGAGTCTGTCGAAAGACCCAAGCTTTTTAATAGTATTAACAAAAATTAATTATTACCTAACCAATAACTTATGAGATGGCGCAAACTGCGTTAGATTTATACCTTTTACTGCAGCTTTGTATTCCTCAAGAGTTGGGGTTCTGCCTAAAATTGTAGACAACACAACAACCGGTGTTGATGAAAGTAACGATTCTCCTTTTTTACCTTCCGTATCTTCAACAACTCTTCCTTGGAAAAGGCGAGTAGATGTTGCCATTACAGTATCTCCTTTTGCTGCTTTTTCTTGGTTACCCATACATAAATTACAGCCTGGACGCTCTAGGTATAGAATATTTTCATATCCTGTACGTGCCTCGCCTTTAGGAGCATTATCATCAAATTCAAAACCAGAATACTTTTGTAAAACTTCCCAGTCTCCTTCAGCTTTAAGTTCATCTACAATATTATAAGTAGGAGGCGCAACAACAAGCGGTGCTTTAAACTCTACTTTACCGTGTTGCTCATCTATATTTTTTAGCATTTGAGAAAGAATCTTCAAATCACCTTTGTGTACCATACAAGATCCTACAAAACCAAGATCTACTTTTTTTACACCACCGTAAAAAGAAAGTGGTCTAATGGTATCGTGTGTATAACGCTTAGAAACATCCGCGTTATTTACGTCTGGATCTGCAATCATAGGCTCAGCAACGATATCTAAATCGATTACAACTTCCGCAAAATATTTTGCATTAGCATCCGGTATCAAAGCTGGTTTATCACCTGATCTGATGGCTGCGATTCTATTATTAGCGATAGCAATTAATCCTTTAAGAACTTGGTTCTCGTTATCCATTCCTTTGTCAATCATGATCTGGATTCTGCCTTTGGCAATCTCTAATGATTCGATCAAAGTATCATCCTCAGAAATACAAATAGAAGCTTTCGCCTTCATTTCTGCAGTCCAATCTGTAAAAGTAAAGGCCTGATCAGCAGTGAGTGTTCCTAAATGAACCTCAATAATTCGTCCTTGAAATACATTCTCTCCACCAAATTGCTTCAGCATTTGAGATTGGGTAGCATGAACAACATCACGGAAATCCATATATTCTTTCATATCCCCTTTGAAGGTAACTTTTACTGATTCCGGAATTGGCATTGAAGCTTCACCCGTAGCTAGTGCAAGTGCAACTGTCCCCGAATCAGCCCCAAAGGCAACCCCTTTAGACATTCTGGTATGAGAGTCACCGCCAATAATAATCGCCCACTCATCAACAGTAATATCATTAAGAACTTTGTGAATCACATCAGTCATTGCGTGATAGTTCCCTTTAGGGTCACGAGCTGTAATCAAACCAAAGTCATTCATAAACTTCATCAATCTTGGAATGTTTGCTTTGGATTTATTATCCCAAACTGATGCTGTATGACAACCGGATTGGTATGCACCATCAACAATTGGAGAAATCACAGTAGCAGCCATAGACTCTAATTCCTGAGAAGTCATTAAGCCTGTAGTATCTTGCGAACCTACTATGTTTACTGTAACGCGCACATCAGAACCTGCATGTAAAACTTTACCTGGTGTTGAACCAACTGCATTTTTATTAAATATTTTTTCTACAGCGGTAAGACCTTGTCCTTCAATAGAAATTTCTTTTGACGGAGCAAATACCGATACGATATCAATTCCTAAAGTCTTTGATGCAAAAGTTTGTAGTTTTTTTCCAAATACAATAGCGTAAGATCCACCCGCTTTAATAAATTCCATTTTCTGAGGCGTAAATGCCTTAGAAATATCAATTAATTCTTTATCGCCGTTATAGAGCTTCTTAGTTTTTGTATTTATGGTCAGCACTGTTCCTGTTGCAACAGAATAAACTTCTTCCAAAATAGGCTCACCATTTTCATTGCGGACTACCGTTCCATTTGCATCTGTTTTCTTAACCCAGTTTTGAAGATCCAGACCAATACCACCCGTCACATCAACAGTAGTAAGGAAAATTGGGGAAATACCGTTAGTTCCAGCAACAATTGGAGCTATGTTTATGAATGGGACATAAGGACTTGCTTTTTTACCTGTCCAAAGAGCCACATTATTCACTCCTGACATCCTTGAAGAGCCTACACCCATAGTTCCTTTTTCGGCAATCAACATAACACTTTTGTCTGGGTGTTGCGCTTGAAGCGCTTTAATTTCACCTTGAGCTTCAGGCGAAATCAAACATTTTCCATGTAGCTCACGATCAGAGCGTGAATGTGCTTGGTTACCCGGAGAAAGTAAATCTGTCGAAATATCTCCTTCACCAGCAACATAGGTAACAACCTGAATTTCCTCAACTACCTCTGGCAGCTTCGTAAAGAATTCCGCCTTAGCGTAACTCACTAAAATTTCCTTTGCAAACGCACTACCGTTTTTAAATGCCGCCTCTAAGCGATCGGTATCAGCCTCATAAAGAAATACTTGTGTCTTTAGAACTTCTGCCGCCACTTTTGCAATTGTGATTTCATTTCCTAAAGCTAAGTCAAGCAAAACTTTGATTGAAGGACCACCTTTCATCTGTGATAATAACTCTAATGCAAAAGCTGGTGTTATTTCATCCACTACTGATTCACCAAGAACAATCTCCTTCAAAAAAGACGCTTTTACGCCAGCTGCAGGTGTTGTCCCAGGAACCGTATTATAAATAAAAAACGAAATTGAATCCTTGCGATTTGCGTTATTTGAATCTTTAATTTGCATAATGATTTCGCTTACTAAATCAGCGCTATCAATTGGCTTTGGATTAAGTCCCTGAGTTTTTCTGTCTTCGATTTCTTTCAGATAATCGTTATAAATGTTCATAGTAAATTGTTTTCAATGTTAAAAGCTATTTATTTTAATGTACTCAAAATTAAAAGCCATGATGCGTAGTTTTTATTCACGTCGCAAATTTAGCTCTTTAAGATGATATTTAAAAAAAATTAATAGATGTGGTTTTTTCAAATGATATTATTACTAAATACTGATTTTTACCCTTTATAATTAAATAATTTTAAAAAATTTAACTATAAACTGATTAATCCCTAAAGAATTAATTACATTCTAACTAGTATCAGATCATAAAAACCATTATAACTAAGAAAACGTTGTAGTTCCTGTCTAAAAATAAGAACCGAGTACCAAAAAAAAGTCAAACCAACTTAGCAATTATCATTTCTTCGGTAATTCCTTCGGCATCTGCTTTGTAATTTTTAATAATTCGATGGCGTAAAATCCCGGTGGCTACCGCTTTCACATCTTCAATATCCGGCGAAAATTTTCCATTGAAAGCAGCGTTGGCTTTGGCTGCCAAAATCAAATTTTGAGATGCTCGGGGCCCCGCTCCCCAATCGAGATAGTTTTTTACAAACTCATTTGATAATGGATTTTCAGGACGAGTTTTACTCACTAATGTCACGGCATATTCAATTACATTATCAGCCACGGGAATTCTGCGAATCAAATGTTGAAAATCAATAATTTCTTGTGCAGTAAATAATGGATTGATCGTGTTTTTGATGTCTGATGTCGTGCGTTTTACTACTTGAACTTCCTCTGCAAAAGAAGGATATTCCAGCTTTATAGCAAACATAAACCGATCCAATTGAGCTTCAGGCAAAGGATATGTTCCTTCTTGTTCTATTGGGTTTTGCGTGGCCAAAACAAAATAAGGCAAGGCTAACTTGTAATTCTCCCCAGCAATAGTAACAGCGCGCTCCTGCATGGCTTCCAGCAAGGCTGCCTGCGTTTTGGGTGGTGTTCGGTTTATCTCATCTGCCAGAACAATATTAGAAAAAATAGGCCCTTTTATAAATTTAAATTGACGGTTCTCCTCTAATATTTCACTGCCCAAAATATCAGAGGGCATCAAATCCGGTGTAAACTGAATTCTTTTAAAATCAAGACCTAATGCTTGTGCCAGCGTATTTACCATTAATGTTTTAGCTAATCCAGGCACTCCTACTAACAAAGCATGTCCCCCAGAAAAAATACAAAGCAAAATTTGATCTACTACAGCATCCTGTCCCACTATGATTTTTGCGATTTCCTTTTTCAGCTCATTCCTTTTTTGAACTAGGTTGTGTATTGCTGCTACGTCTGACATTTATAAAAATTTAAAATTAAAAAAGAGTTAGCGTTATGAAATCATAAAACTAACTCTTTTTATTTATTTTATTGAAAAAAAAATATTTGCGATTCCTCTCACATAAGTAAGTCGAAAGTTTAAAAGTCGTAAAGTCAAAAGAATTAACTTTAAGCAAAACAGCTTTAAATCAGATTTTTACATGATTTTATCCTGATTTTAAAATACGACATTATACCATGGTTATTACTTAATGTGTTCTTGTGGTAAATTATTTCTTTATCCAGTTGTTTGTAAAAGCACAATCTCTGTATTCTCCAATGATTTTGATATACGTTTCTTTAATTTTATCTCCAAACCATTTCCCAATAGCTGTAATTTGCTTGTCTTTCAAAGCTAAATCTTTAATTTTGATGTAATCATTTGCGTAATCAGCAGTATGCTCTTCTATTCTATTGGTCACGGTAATCAATTTGAATTTCTTTTTACCTTCTTCACCTTGGTCTAAAATGGGAAGTGAAATCTCGCCTTCTTTCAAATTTGACACTTGACTGTAAAAAGCGGGGTCCATTTTCGTCAATTCAAAACGGGTATCCTGCGTTTTTGGATTAATCAATGCGCCTCCATTGGCTCTTGTTTCTTTCTCGTCAGATAAAGTCCTTGCTGCTTCCTCAAAAGTAATTTCTTTATCTTCGATTCTTTTTCTGATCAAAGTGATTTTTTCTTTAGCTTCATTCAAAGCTTCCTCTGTTACAGTTGGACTCAATAATATGTGACGCAATTCTACTTCTTGTCCTTTTATCTTTTCTATGTAAATAATGTGAAACCCAAAATCAGTTTCAAAAGGAGCGGATATCTCTCCCTCAGCCAGACTGAAAGCTACTTCTTTAAACTCTTTTACAAAAGGGGTCTTCCTATTCATTTTATAATAACCTCCATTTGCTCTTGAACCGGGATCTTGAGAATACAATACGGCTTTAGTTGAAAAACTGGATCCTTCTAATATTTCTTTTTTAAACAAATTCAATCGATCAATTACCTTTTGTTTATCGGCAGCTGAAACTTTAGGCGTAATTATAATTTGTGACACTTCCATTTCAGCTCCAAAAAAAGGAAGATCAGCGGCAGGTATCTTTTTAAAGAAATTACGAACTTCTTCCGGTGTAATTTCTACTGCTTCAATAATTTTCTTTTGCATTTCTGACGTGAGCTTATTCTCTTTTAGAATATCTGAGAAATAGGTTCTGAATTCTTCTTCCGAATCTTTTTTATAATACTCCACCACTTTTTCCAGCGACCCGATTTGCTCTGTCATGTACTCCAAGCGCTCTTCCATCATACCTTTTACTTCGGCATCAGTCACTACGATACTATCCTGAATGGCTTGGTGCGCATACAATTTATCTTCTAATAACTTCCCTAACATTTGGCATCTTGTAATGTCTTTTACAGAACCTCCCTGACTAGAAATTTCAAGATATGACTTGTCAATATCCGAATCTAATATAATATAATCTCCTACGGTACCAATAACCCCATCAATTTTTTGCTTCCCAGTAGATTGCGTTTTTTTAATAGGAACGATTACAGTATCCTTAATGATTTCTTGTGCCTGTAAAAGGCCACTTGAAAATAGCAAAAGAAAAAAAGGAAGAACAATTTTATTAATAATTTTCATTTGTATGTGTTTTATTGGCATTTTTCTAGTTTATTTTTATAATGAAGGATTTATATTCCCGACTTTAAAGTATGGCTTGTAAAAGCAATATTAATTTTTGCCAAATATACACTTTTAAGCTTCAGGAAATGAATTGCATTTGCATTCCAAATTACTTCCTTTTTTTTAAATTTAAAAGAGACAAAAATAACAATTCAATTATATAATACAAGTTTCCGTACTACTATTAACAAAAATTTATACACCTATTTATTCCCTGTTTGTTTCCGCTTCTAAATCCTAAAAAAGAGACTTTTAAAGACCTAAATAAAGGACTCCCTATTCCTTCATTTATGCTATCGAAACGGCAATCAATTATTTTTCTTCTTTTTCCCAGCGCTTACTAATTATGAAACCTCTTTACTCGCGCATCTGCTGCTCCGTTCAAACAATCTAAAAGATAAAACTTTACCCTTTTTACTTCAAAAACAAAAATCCAGCTTTAAAAACCTCATTATAAGGATCCTTATTTAAAAAGTTCTCAACACTACAACGTTATCGCTACAAATTAAAAGCACTGCTTTACGAGTCCTTTGATAATTTTTATAAATTAGCTAAAAATGATATTTATTTAAAAAAAAACTTAAAAAATATATTATCACTATTATTTAATGCTTTTTGTTTTGATTTAAATAAAATTATGATTTAAATCGCAATCTATTCTTTCATAATGAATCTTATAGACTTAATACGCATCCTATTCGATTTTAATTAAAATGTCCCAAATTTATTAACTACCTTAATTTATCATTTTATGAAAAAACCAAATTTCAAAATTTATTTATTGACCGCTTTACTTGCCGGCTTGTACTCCTGTAATTCAAATGATGATCTGGCAGACAATCCAACTGAAACAGCAACACAATTCAAAGTGATTAATGTCACTAATCATGACGGACGGCCATTCAGCACTGGAGTATCAACTAATATACCAACTGGAAGATATGTTGCAAATCCCGGAGGTGGTGTAATGATGCAAGCGTTCTACTGGGATGTACCGGCCGGTGGAAACTGGTGGAATACTGTGAACACAAAAATAACAGATTGGTCAAATGCCGGCATTGGCTCTATCTGGCTTCCTCCGGTATCAAAAGCTCAAAACGGGCCGTTTTCTATGGGCTACGACCCTACTGACTATTTTGATTTTGGGAATTACAATCAAAATGGTACGGTAGAAACCAGATTTGGTTCCCGTGCTGAATTAGAAAGCCTGATTACAAAAGTGCATTCTGAAAACATGCAGGTTTATGCGGATATGGTACTGAATCACAACAGTGGCGGACAATTAGAAAACAACCCTTTTACAGGAACACAAACCTACACAAACTTTACCGGTGTTGCTTCTGGAAAATTTCCAAGAACAAGTGCTGATTTCTATAAAAATGCGTACGGTAATAATGACGAAGGTTCCTTTGGGGGATTTCCAGATTTAGCCCATGTAGTACCAAATGTACAAGACTGGCTTTGGAAAAGAACAGACGGAGTAGGGAAATACTATAAAAACACAATGAAATTTGATGGATGGAGATTTGATTACGTAAAAGGTTTTGCTCCGTGGGTCATAAAAGATTGGAATGCAAACGTTGGTGGTTTCTCCGTTGGTGAATTATGGGATTCTAACGTAAACATACTAAATGATTGGGCGAATAATGCCAACAGTTCCGTTTTTGATTTTGCGTGCTATTATAAAATGAACGATGCTTTCGACGGAAACAACCTAAATATTTTGAATGACGACATGATGTGGAAAAGAAACCCGCACAAAGCGGTTACTTTTGTCACCAACCATGACACTGATGAAATTTGGAAAAAAGAGCTAGCGTATGCCTACATCTTAACGCATGAAGGATACCCAACTATTTTTTACCGAGATTACGAAGAATGGCTTAATAAAACGAAAATGAATAACTTAATTTGGATTCATAACAATAAAGCTACTGGTAACACCTCTATTTTATATACTGATACTGATGAATACATCGCCCGTAGAAACGGATATAACGGCAATCCTGGATTAGTGGTTTACATCAATAATTCATCCACTTGGCAAGAACGATGGATTCAGACCAACTGGACTAATGCTCAAATCAAAGATTTTACAGGTAATTCAACTTGGCAGCCGACTACTCAAGCAGACAAATGGGTCAAAATACAGTGTCCCCCAAATGGATATTCCATCTGGTCGATAAACATGTAACCCAAACTATTTTAAAGGCTGTCTATTTTGGAGGGCACTGAAAAACTTCACTTATTTTGATTAGCATCCTTTTTTAGACAATAAAAAAACGCTTATAACAGGATT
>NZ_RYDP01000017.1:0-71702 GCF_003970395.1 Flavobacterium sp. GSP27
AAAAGGAGCAAAAAACTATAGTTTTCTACTCCTTTTTATTAACAATTAATTTTTAAAAAGACTTTTTCAGTGCCCTCTAGAAATAGTGGCATTTTTTATTTTATAAGAATCTCTTTCTTGGAATTTATTTTCACAACACAAAAAGGAGTCGTAAAAGCTTGTGTCACCATACTACCCGGCTCAGGATTTGTTTCTTGAACTGTTATAATTATATTTTTATCTGTTTCAATTACCTTATCAATTCCTATGGCATATCCGCCAGTGGTTTTCTCTCCCATATTCAAAACAACAAAATTAGCATTCAGAATATCATTAGCATTAATCTTATTTTTTAAGTTTTCATCATTCTGCAGCATTTTAATTTCGCTTGGCTCAGAAAGAATCTCAAAAAAACGGATACTAGCTCCACCATTAGTTTGCTGAGTCAAAACTTCATATAGCGCTGTAGTGGCATCTGTACTTTTTAAAGAAACGCTACCGCAGGAAACGACAGTTATAGCAAGGAACGACAGCATTACTTTTTTCATTTTTATGTTTTTACATTTAATAATTTCAAAAATAATTCCTGTGTGTTTATAAGTATTTATTAATGGCTTTTTGATATAACTCTTCGTAAAGGGGCAAAATATTTTTTATGTCAAATTGTTTGGCAACAGCTAATGCGTTTTCTTTAAATTTAGCAAGCGTCAAATCATCTTTTAGAATTTTCAATGCGTTTTGAGCCATTTCCTCTGTATTTCCTACATCACTTAAATAGCCGGAAATGCCTTCAAAATTAACTTCGGGTAAACCGCCTGAATTACTAGAGATAACAGGAACTTTACACGCCATAGCTTCAAGGGCTGCCAAACCAAAACTTTCTGTTTCAGATGGGAGTAAAAACAAGTCAGTTAAGCACAAAATCTTATCAATTTCGTTGCTGTTACCAAAAAAGATTACCTTGTCTAGTATACCCAATTCCTGACATAAATATTCTGCTTTTTCTTTTTCAGGGCCATCACCAACCATCATCAATTTAGCCGGAATCTCTTTTTGAATATTATAGAAAATTTTAATGACATCCGGAATTCGTTTTACTTTTCTAAAATTACTGATGTGCGTTATAATTCGTTCATTTTCCTTGGCCATGACTGAACGTTGACAAGGAATGTTCAGGTTATTTGTATTTTTATTCAATTCAATAAAATTAGGAATAACCTCAATTTCATTTTTTATATTGAATAATTTAAGCGTATCGTCTTTTAAACTTTGGGATACTGAGGTCACAAAATCTGATTTATTGATACTAAAAGTGACTGCTGGCTTATAAAACGGGTGATTCCCTACCAAGGTGATGTCTGTTCCGTGTAATGTTGTCACCATTGGAATATCAATGCCTTCGTCTTTCAGCATTTGTTTTGCCATATAGCCCGCATAGGCATGAGGAATAGCATAATGTACATGAAGCAATTCTATTTTATATAATTTTACCATATCGACTAATTTGCTCGATAAGGCCAGTTCATACGGTTGGTAATGAAACAATGGATATTCAGGCACATTTACTTCGTGGTAATGCACATTTGGACTTAAAAGTGCCAAACGTACGGGCTGACTGTAAGTTATGAAATGTATTTCATGCCCACGACGAGCCAATTCCAGTCCTAATTCTGTAGCGACAACACCACTACCTCCAAAGGTAGGATAACAAACTATTGCAATTTTCATGTATTTAATTTAATGAAACGAAATTAAGAAAAATAGGAATGTGTTTTATGGAATTTTAAGTTAAATGCAATACAAATTTAAAATTTCATTCGCTGAATTCGAACGGCATTTAAAATCGCCAATAAGGCCACCCCCACATCTGCAAAAACCGCCTCCCACATAGAGGCAAGTCCAGCAGCTCCCAGAATGAGAACTATTAGTTTTACGAAAAAAGCCAATCCAATATTTTGCCAAACGATTTGTTTTGTTTTTTTTCCAATGGTGATAGCGGTAAAAATCTTAGTGGGCTGGTCATTTTGAATGACAATATCAGCCGTTTCAATAGTAGCATCGCTTCCTAAACCACCCATAGCAATTCCCGCATCTGCCAGAGCAATGACTGGAGCATCATTTACTCCGTCTCCAACAAATGCAACTTTTAATTTTTGGTTTAAAAGTGCGGTTACTTTATTGACTTTATCTTCTGGCAACAAATTTCCGTAAGCTTCATCAATATTTAATTCTTTGGCTACAGCCAAAACTACCGCTTGATTGTCCCCAGAAAGTAATATTGTTTTGATATTTATTTTATGTAAACTTTCAATAGCCACTTTTGCATCTTCTTTTATTTCATCGGCAACAAGAAAATAACCTGTATATTTTTGATTGATGGCAACTACAACAATAGTGTACGGAATAGCATCAAGATCCGTGTCATAATCAATATGGAATTTTTTCATCAGTTTAGGACTTCCCACCAAGATTTCATTTCCATCTACAACACCTTGCAAGCCAAGGCCTGGAATCTCAGTGAAATTAGAAACAACAATTTTATTTTTAGGATTTTTGGCAAATTCTACTATTGCGGAACCAACCGGATGCGTCGATTTAGCTTCAATTGCTGCAGTATAGTTAACTAAATCAGACTCCAGAATTCCTATCGACACTACTTTCTGAACTTTAAAAACGCCTTTGGTTAAAGTCCCTGTTTTATCCATCACCACTACCTGAATAGCTGCCATAGTATCCAGAAATGTAGATCCTTTAAACAATATTCCGTTTTTACTTGCGGCGCCAATTCCGCCAAAATACCCTAACGGAATGGAAATCACCAAGGCACACGGACAGGAAACCACCAAGAACAGTAAGGCTCTGTACAGCCATTCCTTAAATATATACGTTTCTGCAAATAAGATTGGCACTACACATATAGCAATAGCGAGATACACTATTATTGGCGTGTATATTTTAGCAAACTTCCTAATAAATAATTCTGTTGGTGCTTTTTTAGCAGTGGCATCCTGCACCATCTGGAGGATTTTAGATAATTTGCTGTCTGTAAATGCAGTAGTCACTTCTACTTGAGCAATAGAAGTGCCATTGATCATTCCGGCAAGAATTGTATCTCCTTTTGACTTAGAATCCGGTTTGCTTTCGCCTGTTAATGCAGCAGTATTGAAAGTGGCATAATCCGAAAGCAACATTCCATCTAATGCTAATTTTTCTCCGGGTTTTAATTCTATGACAGCTCCAATAGCCACTTCCGAAGCTTTAATTGCAATCACATTTTGTCCCATTACAACGTTTGCAACATCAGGTCTTTGATCCAGTAATAATTTTATATTTAATTTTGCTCTTTTAACGGCGAGCATTTGGAATAATTCACCAATGGAGTAAAATAACATGACAGCCACTCCTTCGGCATATTGACCAATTCCAAACGCACCTAATGTAGCTATTCCCATTAGAAAAAATTCAGAAAAAATAGCTCCTTTACCAATACTAGCGTAAGCTTCTTTCAAAACTGGAAGCCCTACCGGAATGTAAGCTGCAACATACCAAACGATTCGAAACCAACCATTAAACCAAGATTGAGGAAAGTAATTATCAAACAATAAAGCAATCAGCAATCCTATAAAACTAATTATAGATGGTAAAAACATTCTGAGGGTGCTTTCATTTCCGTTAGAATGATCGTGATCTTCCTCATCGTGATTTTCTGACTCACTGTGAGAGGAACAACATCCTGCATCTTGCTCTGCTTTATTTACTTTTTTTTCTTCTACTGCGCAACATTTGTTGTCAGGTAAAGTTTTGTGTTGGGAAGCCATTTTAAATTGTTTTATATTTAATGAAAAACGAAAAATAAATAATAATAAGTAATGTGGTTATCCCAGTAATAAAAAATGTAGTATTCGCACCAAATTGATACCAAAGGACCCCGGCAAAAGAACTGGCCAATAAGGCGCAAATACTTTGAAATCCAGAATAAGTTCCAATAGCAGTCGCAGTATCTTTTTTATCAGAAATATTACTGATCCATGCTTTCGAAATCCCTTCGGTTGCAGCAGCATACACACCGTAAATTAAAAATAATCCACCAATAATATAACTGTTTTTAGTAAATGCCATTCCAAAATAGACAATTGCAAATAGAAAAAGTCCAAAAGTAAACATTTTCTTCAATCCAATTTTATCAGCAAAAATTCCTAATGGAAATGCACAAAGAGCATAAACCAAATTGTAAAAAATATAAATCTCTATTACCACAGTATCATTTAAACCTGCTTGCTTCGCTTTTAAAAGTAAAAAAACATCGGAACTATTGAATAAGGCAAAAGCTAATAGTCCTGTTACTACTCTTCGATATTGTGCAGGACTTGTTTTCCAATAGCTAAGAAACGAGAAAAACGAAATCTGTTTTACCTCCTTTGCCTGTACCTTAAGTTTATCGTTAAGCAAAAAAGAAGCAAATACCGCTAGTAAACCTGGAATAAAAGCAACATAAAAAAGCATTTTATACTGTTGTGGATAAAAATGCAGATAAATCAAAGCCATAACAGGTCCTAGAACGGCACCAAACGTATCCATTGATCTATGAAATCCAAATATCTTTCCTTTCGTTTCAGCAGTTGCTTCATCAGATAAAATCGCATCTCTTGCACCAGTACGAATTCCTTTTCCGAAACGATCAATTGCTCTGGCAAAAAATATCCAAAGAGGGAAGACGAATACCGCCATCATGGGTTTTGAAATAGCACTTAAACCGTAGCCCAGACGCACAAATGGAACACGTTTACCTGAACTATCAGATAACTTACCAAAATATCCTTTACTTAATCCAGCTAAAGCCTCGGCAAAGCCTTCTAAAACACCAATTAATACTATCGAGAACCCAATCGATTTAAGGTATATAGGCATTATTGGATAAAGCATTTCGCTCGCTGTATCCGTAAATAGACTAACCAGTGATACTATCCAGACTGTTTTTGAAATATAATTTAATCTTTTCATTTTGAATTATTTTACGTTTTCATAGAACAGTAAACAGTATAAACCGTTATTTTTCCATTCTTGATCTTTTCTTGTTAAGCCATTTATTAGCCTTATAGGTTAGGTAGGCCGACCCACTTCCTAAAACGGCTCCTGCCACTACATCGCTTGGATAATGAACGCCTAAGTGCATTCGAGAATATCCCACGGCACTTGCCCATACAAAAGACGGTGCAATAACATACCATTTATGATACGCTAAACTAAGTGACGTTGCCGTTGCGAAAGCTGACGAAGTATGTCCCGAAGGAAATGAATAACCCACGGTCGACGCTGCTTGATCAATATCAGGATAGGTTTTAAATGGTCGCTGTCTTTTTATAGTATGTTTCAAAGCGGTAGTAATAAATGCATTTACTAAGAATGCTTCTCCAACAAAAATTGCCTGTTTCTTGGCGGCATTATCTTTCTTTAATAAACCAACCGAATATATAATAATAGGAGTAACAAGACCGATGGGAACCGCACTATTCGTTATTAATTTAAAAGTAGGATCTAAATTCTTATTTCGATCAACATTGATATCTCGTAGAATATTTATATCATTATTTTGAGCATTTACAAAAGTCATGCAAAAAAGCCATACAATTAAATTGATTTTTGCAATTACAGTATTCTTATTTTTCATCCTATTGTTTTTATCTCAAATATACTATAATACAGGTGAACTTTGTAACGAAATACTTCTAACAAAATCATTTTAAAAAAAATAGTTCAAATGAAATTGACTATAATTTTATTTGAACTATTTTATTATTACGTTAACGTTTGCTTAGTTTATAATCGCTTCATAAATTACCCTTTGGATATCTTCCCGAATATTTTCTTTCGATAATCTATTTTCACTTGCAATTGGGAAAGTTCTATTAGATAAAAACACATAAACAATTTGCGTTTCAGGATCAGCCCAAGCCATTGTACCTGTATAACCAGTGTGACCAAAACTCGTCATTGAAGCACAACCGCACGTAGGTCCTACAGCACCTAATTGTGGTTTATCAAAGCCCACTCCTCTCCTATTTCCGGCGGCACAAAAATAGCACGTATTGAAATCATCAAATGTTTTTTCAGAAAAATATTGCCGGTTTCCATAATTTCCTTTTTGTAAATAAAGTTCCATTATTTTAGCCACATCCATAGCATTCGAAAAAACACCTGCGTGACCTGAAACCCCACCTTCTAAAGCAGCGGACAAATCATTGACATATCCTTGTAAAAGTTGACGACGGAAATAGGTATCTGTTTCCGTTGGCGGAATTCTGTTTTTATCAAATTTAGTCAATGGATTGAAACTTGAATTGTTCATCCCGAGTGAACGATAGAAATTTTCTTGAATTAAAACATCTAATGGTTTACCCGTTGTCTTTTCTAAATAATCCTTCAGAATCATAAAAGTAAGATCACTGTATTTGTATTCTTTTTTTAATGACAGTTTACTCTCAACAATCATTTTCATAATTGTGTCACTAAAATCATTTCGTATAAAAAGACTGTCTCCTAGTTTTTTCGAAAACTGCTCTTCAGCAATTTTTCTAAAATAAACATCAGAAGGAGATTGCGATTTATTCATTGTAGCCTTGTAAAATGGTATTCCTGCTACTAAACCTGCATAATGCGACAATAAATCCTTGAAATTAATATTTGCCTTATTGGAATCTTTAAAAATAGGAGACATTGATCCTAATGTTGTTTCCAAATTTATTTTTTGCTGATCGTATTGCTGCATCACATTAGGCAATGTAGCTATAATTTTCGTTAATGAGGCAACATCATAAATATCGGAGTCTTGCACTTTAATCGTTCTATCATACGTATGATGACCGAATGATTTTTGATAAATAACTTTTCCTTTTCTGGCTACCAATACCTGAATTCCAGGAGTCATTTTAGCGTCAATTGCTTTAGTAGCAATACTGTCAATTTTTGATAAAATCCTTGAATTCATCCCAACATTTTCTGGAGTTGTGAATCCCAGCCGATTCAATTTTTCTGTTGGCAAACCATCATTTACATTAAAACTAGTATTAATAGAAACCGGTAGTTTCCCTTTAGCTTCAATAGCCCCAAAAATTAGTTCTGCCGAAACGACCTGTGCAACTGCACTATTTTGATAAGAAACAACTAAACCTTCAATATCTTCAAAATTTATAATTGGTAATAAAGCGTATGGTTTTGCAAAAACATCCAGAATTACAGTATTATTTTGGGCTAGAAATTTAATTTTTGCCAACTCATCCAATCTTAGATCATGATTACTAAAAGCAACATCTGATTTGTGATAACCAATGATTACGGTTGTAAAAGGGTGTAATTTCACTTGAAGACTATCCAAATTCACATCTGAAATCACAGTTACTTCAGTGTATTTTTTTAAAGTTGAAACAAAAACATCATTGTTGTCATCTCCCATTTTTACATAAGCGATTTTTTGTTTGTCCAAATTTTTAATCGGCAAAACAGCAGCCGTGTTTTTTAGAACGGTAATTGCATTTTCATACAACTCATAGTGTAAAGCTTCATTTTCAACTGAATTCAAATCGGTGTATAAATTTTCAGTGGCAATTGGTTTAAAATTATTCAAATTCGCTTTGTACTTGAATTTCAGAATTTTTTTTACGGAAAAAGCCAATCGTTCCTCCGTAAATAAATTTATAGAATACGCAAATTTAAATTTCTCAATAGCAGCAGGAACATTTTCAGGAAACAGCAGCACGTCATTACCGGCTATAAAAGCTTCAAAATTGATTTCACTGGGTAATTTAAATTCGCTTACACTTTTCATATTCAAAGCATCTGTAAAAATAAGTCCTTTGAAACCCAATTCTTTCTGAAGAATATCAGTAACCACATTGTAGGAAATTGAGGAAGGAAAATTAGGTCTTGGTTCTATGCTGGGAACGTTTAAATGGGCTACCATAACGGACGAAAGTCCTTCATGAAACATTTTTTTGTAAGGATAAAACGCTAGGTTTTGTAATTGTTCTTTTGAGGAATTTATGGTCGGTAATTTTTTATGAGAATCCGTATCCGTATCGCCATGTCCCGGAAAATGCTTTCCTGTTGAAAATATGCCTTGACTTTGTACCCCTTTCATCAAAGCAATAGCATGTGCTGTAACCTTGAATTTATCTTCACCAAAAGAACGAAAACCTATGATAGGATTTTTAGGATTGGAGTTGATGTCAAGAATTGGAGCAAAGTTAAATTGCAATCCCAATCGCTTGTTTTGTTGTCCTATTTGAACACCTACTTTCTCCAATAATTTCATGTCTTGGATGGCTCCAAGAGTCATATTCCAGGGATAACTGTAGGTAGAGTCCAATCGCATACCCAAACCCCATTCCGCATCACTACCAATAAACAATGGAGTTTTTGACTTGGATTGAAAACGGTTGGTTAATTTTGCCTGACGAACAGGTCCACCTTGAAAGAAAATTAATCCTCCAATTTTATGATCTGTTATGAGTGTATCAATAGCTTTAATATGCGCCGAATCTTTATTGGAATAAGCGGCAACCATAAACAATTGTCCAAATTTTTCCTCTAAAGTCATTGCGCTGTAAACACTATCAACCCATTTGTTGCCTTGAGGAGACAATTCAAAAAGTGTGGGCGTATTACTTAAAGCAATACTGTCTAAATTTTCAATTTTGGACGGAATGTTGGTTACAATTACTTTATTCTTATTTGTTTTTGTACCAACACAACCAACAGCAATAAAAAGAAATAAGACATAAAAAAAACTATTTCTGATGCTTATCTTTTTCATCTGACTATTTTGTTTAAAAAAAACGACTGTGCCAGCTATCAATGGCAGGAACTTCCCAGGATTCATTGTATTCTTCTATATTATTAACTAAATTATTGAAAACGATGGTATTTTCAGTAACCGCTTTATCTTTTACCATTTTCTTGAAATCAATCAACGGCTTGTGTGCTATATGTTCTCCAAGTTTGAAGGTAACGTTCATTTTATCCAATAAATCTACGGTATATTTTTGTTCTAAATTTTGAATAAATTCTACAGAGGAATCTATAGAGCATCCTGTTGCAGCTTGTACATCCTGATTTACGGCAATAATGATAAACCGGTTGTATTTTAATTGGTACGAGGATTCTAGACTAGTACCATGCGCAGCCCAACCTTCCAGAAAAGATTGCAAGGCGCTTTCTATTTCAGAAAATTCGGCATCCGAAAATTTTCTGTTTGATTGATAAATCCAGATTTTAGATTCTTCGGGTAAATTTTCAAATGGAACGTACATACGATTTTAGATTTGTAATTTTAGATTGTAGATTTATGAAGTTAGGTGTAATAAATTATAGAGCATTGCTGATTACTTAGACACTGTACACTAAAGATCCTGCGCATTAGCAATTAGTTCCGCAATATCCATCACTTTTACTTCGCCTTCTTTTTCTTTATTTTTAATACCGTCCGTCATCATGGTATTACAAAAAGGACAGCCTGCGGCAATAATTTCTGGTTTTGTTTCTAATGCCTCCTCGGTTCTTTCTATATTGACTTCCTTATTTCCAGGTTCAGCATCTTTAAACATTTGGGCTCCACCTGCACCGCAACATAAACCGTTAGCTTTAGAACGCTTCATTTCAACTAATTCAGCATCCAATTTAAGAATCAATTCTCTTGGTGCTTCATATACATTATTAGCTCTTCCTAAATAACAAGGATCGTGAAAAGTAATTCGTTTACCCTTGAATTGTCCACCTTCAATGGTCAGCCTTCCGTCATCTAACAAGGATTTCAAAAACTCCGTGTGGTGAACCACTTCGTATTTTCCGCCTAATTCCGGATATTCATTTTTTAGTGTATTGAAACAATGTGGACAAGCGGTAACAATTTTTTTTGCTTCGTATGCATTCAAAACCTCAATATTCATCATGGCCTGCATTTGAAACAAAAACTCATTACCAGCTCTTTTGGCAGGATCACCTGTACAGCTTTCTTCAGTACCTAAAACGGCAAAAGGAACATTAGCCCGATTTAAAATCCGAACAAAAGCCTTCGTTATTTTCTTCGCTCTATCGTCAAAACTTCCTGCACAACCCACCCAAAATAAAACTTCTGGTTGTTTCCCTTGAGCTAACATTTCGGCCATGGTAGGCACTATTAAATTCTCTGACATACTATCTTGTTGATTCGGTTATTTGCTTATTTGGTTAATGACAAAATCTTCATTTGTAAATCGGTTATTCGTAATACAAATAGCCTATTAAACAGTGACGCGATTTAACGCCTATTCGTTTTTCCAATTCAATCGGTCTTGCTGATTGTATTGCCATGGCGCACCGTTATTCTCTATATTAGTCATCATGGCGTTTATTGGCAGTGGGGCCGCACTTTGTTCCATTACTAAATAGCGACGCATATCCATAATAATTGAAAGCGGGCTAATGTTTACAGGACATTCTTCCACGCACGCATTACAAGAAGTGCATGCCCAAAGCTCTTCTGGTGTGATGTAATCGTTTAATAATGTTTTGTTGTCCGGAATAAAAACACCTTTATTGGCATCAATATTTCTTCCTACTTCTTCCATTCGATCTCTGGTATCCATCATAATTTTACGTGGAGACAATTTTTTTCCTGTAATATTGGCTGGACAAGCTGACATACAACGACCACATTCTGTACAGGTATACGCATTCAATAATTGAACCCAGTTTAAGTCCTGAATATCACTGGCACCAAATTTACTTGGAACCGCATTCTCATCCACTGGTGCTGCCGCAAAAGGATCAGCATTAGGATCCATCATTAACTTCACTTCTTTAGTAACGGATTCTAAATTATCAAATTGTCCTTGCGGATTTAGATTTGCAAAATACGTATTTGGGAATGCTAACAGAATATGTAAATGTTTTGAAAAATACAAGTAATTCATAAAAATTAAAATACCCACAATATGCAACGACCAGAATATCTCTGAAAGCAACATTACCAATTCATTTGACATTCCGTTAAAGATAGGTTCAATAAATTGACTGATAGGAAACCAACCGGCTTTTATAAAATGAGAAAAACCTCCGGGGACATTTTGTAAATGCAAATCAGAAGCGTTCATCAATAAAAATAATGTCATAAGAACCACCTCAAAATACAAGATATAGTTTGCATCATTTTTTGGCCAGCCTTTTAAATCAGAGCTTACAAATCTTTTCAATTTGATGGCATTTCTTCTGCTCCAAAAAGCAAAAACTGCTACTAAAACTAAAAAAGCTAAAATTTCGAAAGAAGCAATCAGCACATCATACGTAGTTCCTAAAAAAGCAAAAACACGATGTGTCCCAAAAAGTCCGTCGATAATAATTTCTAGCAATTCAATATTTATAATTATAAAACCCACATAGACAATAATATGCAATGCTCCAGCGATAGGTTTTTTGACCATTTTTGATTGACCAAGAGCTATCATGGCCATATTAATCCAGCGCGCTTTTGGATTATCAAAGCGATTTACATCCGTTCCAAGATTGATATTTCGTCTGATTTTTTTAACACTGTTGAAAAAATAACCAAAACCAATTACCAATATAACGGCAAATAAAATGTTGTCTAAGTAGCTCATAATTGCTATTTTATTTCATTAGATATAGAATCATTTACAGGACCTACATACGGTTTATTTTTCTTTCCAAATAAAGAAATATTGACATATCGAGTGGGATAAAGTCTAATATCTTGCAATAATAATTCTAATTCTTTTGTGGCGTTTTTTATGTTTTGGTAGAAAGCCTCGTCGTTTAGCAATTTACCCATAGAACCTTTCCCAGATTCTAAACCACTCATAATACCATCAACTCTTCCTAGAGTTGCATTGAGATTTTTTACCGTTTTTCCAAGATCGGCTTTATTCAAGGAATCTGATATTTTAGAAAAATTACCCGATATTTTAGAAAAATTGCTAACGACTCCGTTGATTTGTGCTTTATTCGTTTCTAATAAAGTATTGACATTTAAGGACACTTTATGAAATTGTTCAATGGTTTTGCTCAATTCAGCTAGAGTGAGTTTTAAATCCTGCTGCCCTTTTTGATCCAGAACGTTATTAAAACCGGAAATTAATTTATCCGTGCTTAACAATAGTTTTTCTAGTTTTTCCTGAAGAGGTGCTAATTGATCCCCTACTTTATCAGTAAGTCCTAATTTCACTCCGCCTTGCAATTTCTGACCATCAAGTGCCAAGCTTTTATCTTTAAAATTAGGGATAATTGCAATTTGTTTTCCTCCAATAAATCCTGGCTCATAAATAGAAGCCCTACTGGATTTAGAAATAGGAAAATCAGTTTTCAATTGCAATTCAACTAATAATAGTCCTGTGTTTTCATTTATGGTAATACTATTTACTTTACCAACCACCAAACCGTTCAGGGTAACAGGTGAGGATGTGGCTAGACCTTCAACACTTTTATATTCTACATAAAATGTTTTATAATTTGTGAAAAGATCTCTTCCTTTCAAAAAACTATAGCCCCAAATAAATAATAAAATAGAAGCAATTACTAAGATAGCAGTTTTAATTTCTCGTGTTATTTTCAAAATTCAAGTATTTTTTACAAATTTAATGTAAAATATTTTAAGTTGTTGTTATTATTTAAGAGCTTATTCTACACTTATTTTTTCTCCAACATTAAATGCAATTAAGTGTCCGGACGTATCTTTTTAGGTTTAACCATATCGATATTTTTTGCTAAATAATAATCTGATATTTAGATTTATAACTAATACTAATGATCCTGTCATCCGCTATCAGTAGAAGCTCTTCAGACACTTTGAAATTAGATGCATTTAACTTTTTATTTAATAAAACCAGTTATAGTTTAACAAATATGTTGTTTTGGGATAGACTACTTGAACATCGTACGCATCTTTAGATCTGTTTTTTTAACTTTAATATTGTCGTAAGCGCATTTACTTTTCAACAAAACTATTGTGCAAATTTACTGAGTTTTTACCGCCGTGTCCGCATTAAAATAAATCGGTCTGAGAAAAAAAGTTCAACAAGACCAATAAAAATACTTTTAGAATTGCGAATTCGCTCGTATTATTTTCGAAATAAAACTTATTTTTTTAATCAATACTACTGTAGCACTTGTTATTTAATCGCTTCTTGAATGCTTATTTTTTCTCCATTTTTAAAAGCGATCAAAAAAGCAGTATCATATCCTTTCTCTTTTGCCTCTGTTAATTGCTTTCTTGCTTCATCGTAATCCGTTGTTTCTCCATACATATATTTGTAGACTCTATTTTCATAGGCAACAGAGATATTTTTTAATCCTTTAAAATTTCTAGGCAGGAGCGCTACTTTTTTGATACTAGCCAAAAGTTGCACTTTGAATGAGGTTTTAGTATTATCGATTGCTTTTTTAGTTTCAATAACTTGAAGGTTTGTTTTTGATTTTAAAGGCGTTGCAGTATCCTTAACTTGTTTTTCAATAATTTTTTGCGAAGGCTTTACTTCAAATGCTTCCGATTCTCCACTTCCAAAATATTCTTTTTTATAATCGATTATAGCTCCTGCAATGGCTTTGGCAATTTCGTTCTGGCCTTCTTCTGAATTTAATCTATTTCCTTCAGTCGGATTAGAAATAAACCCCATTTCTATCAATACTCGTGGCATGTAGGCTTTATGAAGCACCATAAATGGCGCTTGTTTAACTCCTCCTCCACGTATTTTTTTTCCTAAATCTGCAAAAGCATCTTCTACCTTACTGGCCAGTGAAATACTGTTGTCTAAATATTCTTCCTGCATCAAGGTCATCCCAATCATAGTTTCCGGAGAGTTTGGATCAAATCCTTCATATTTTTGTTTGTAATCTTTTTCAAGAGTGATTACAGAATTCTCTTTTTTAGCCGCTTCTAGGTTAGAGGCTATCTTACTTAAACCCATCACGTAGGTTTCTGTGCCATCGGCAGCGGTATTTCTGTTGGCATTACAATGAATTGACACAAAAATATTAGCATTAAATCTGTTAGCAATATTGGCTCTTTCAATTAAGTCAATAAAAACATCTGTTTTTCGTGTAAAATTCACATCAATTTGTGGAGTAGCTTCTAATAACTTACCAACTTTTAGAACGACAGCCAAAGCTATGTTTTTTTCTATTCGTCCTTCATATACAGCACCAAAATCATGATCTCCATGCCCCGCATCAAGTGTTACCTTAAAAACATTAGATTGACAAAAGGCTGATAGCGATATTATCGTCATCAAAAAAGTTATTGTAATTTTAATTTTATAGGTGTTGTGCATAAAGCTATAAGTTAATTTAATTAGAAGACTAAGGGTATAAATTTATTTATTTGACTATTTTTGACAAAAATTTATATGTAAGTTTGACATCTCAAAAAACAGGCCATAATTTTACAAAAATAGCATTTAAACCTTTGCATACAAACTTATTTAATATCGTTTTATTATCAATCTTCCTATCCTTAGGGTCTGGAAAATTATATTCTCAAGATATATCAAAAAAAAAGACGGCGATTTCCGTTAGTAAACAAATAGATAGTACTACTTTAGGAACTATCAAAAAGGTTCCTACTGTTGCAACTACTACAAAAGAGAAGGATTCAATACAAAAAGACAGTATAAAGCCTACCAAAGCATTCCTTGACGGAAAGGTAAAATACAAAGCCGATCAATATGCTAAAATTGATCAAAAGAAAAAGCTCATTACTTTGTATAATAACGCAGAATTGTATTATCAAGACATTGAATTGAAGTCTGGTATAATTGTAATGAATTATGAAAAAAATGAAGTTTATGCCGGTCGCATCAAAGATTCTACAGGAGCATATACACAGTTTCCAAATTTCAAACAGGGCACTAATGTTATTGAACCTGATTCTATCCGATTTAATTTTAAAACAAAAAAAGCTTTAATTTGGAACTCACGATCAGATCAAGGCGAATTTAAAATAAAAGCAACGCAGACCAAAAAAGAAAATGATTCTGTTTATTTTCTAAAAGGAGCCCGTTTTACTACTTCAAAAGATGTAGACAATCCAGAATATTATTTTCAAACCAGCAAAGTAAAATTCATCCCAGGCAAAAAAGTAGTTACGGGATTGACTAATATGGTTATTGCAAATGTTCCTACTCCAATTGCATTGCCTTTTGCTTTTTTTCCAATGAGCCAAGAAACCAGCATTTCAGGATTAATTTTACCAAGCTATAACGACTCCAACAACCGAGGGTTTTCGTTGCAAAATTTAGGGTATTATTTTGCCTTGAGTGATAATTATGATTTAACCGTATTAGGCGATTATTATACTAATGGCAGTTACGGGTTGCGTTTTGAATCCAGTTATGCCAAAAGATACAATTATAGAGGAAACTTAAACATTCGATTTGAAAACTTAATTACCAGCGAAAGAGGCTACCCTGATTACTTAAAACAAAATATTTATAACATACAATGGTCCCATTCCAAAGACTCTAAATCGAATCCTAATTCTAGTTTTTCGGCCTCTGTGAATCTTGGAAGTAGTAAATATTTTCGACAATCTATCAATCAGATAAATATTGGTTCAAATCTAAATAATACCTTAAGTTCTTCTGTGTCGTATTCAAAAACATTCACTTCAATTCCACAAGTTAGAATGTCATTGACTGCAACTCACTCGCAAAATACACAAACCGCAGAAATCAATATGACACTACCTACACTGCAACTGAGTGTGGATCGGATTTATCCTTTTGTGGGGAAAGACGGCGTAAAAAAAGGGTTTTTCAAGAACATCAATTTACAATATAATCTGAATGGCCGAAACAGCATTGTTACTACCGATTCTTTATTCTTCAAGCCACAAATGTTCCGGGATGCAAAAATTGGTTTCCAACACAGTATTCCGTTAAGCACCAATTTTAAATTATTTAAATATTTCAGTGCGTCTACATCCGTAAATTATGAAGAAATTTGGTATACCAAAACAATTGAAAGAAGTTTTGACCAAAACCAAAGCACCGTAGTCGATAAAACGGTTAATGGCTTTGATGCCTTTAGAACCTATTCCTTCTCTTCAAGTCTGGGAACCACTATTTATGGAACTTTTAACTTTGGTGAAAACAAAAAGATAAAATCAATTCGGCACGTCATGAGACCATCTGTTTCGTATGGGTATACCCCAAGTTTCGAAAAATATTATGACACCTACGCATCCGATGCAACCGGGACAATGACAAAACAATATTCCAGATTTGAAAGCGGGATTTTTGGAGCCCCAGGATTGAATAATTCGAATTCGTTAGGATTTGATTTGAGCAACACTTTTGAAGCAAAAGTTACTGATAGCGATAGTACCAAGGTTGAACCTAAAAAAATAATGCTGCTGAATAACTTAAACCTATCTACCAGCTATAATTTAGATGCAGATGGTGTCAATTCATTAGCTTTTGCGCCGATACGAGTTAGTGGTGGTACCCAACTTTTTCAAAATAAAATGAATGTCAATTTTGGCGCAACGTTAGATCCCTATGCGATTGATAACTCCGGAAACCGAATTAATGTCTTTAATATTAACAACGGCGGCAGCCTTTTTAGAATGACAAGTTCTAATATGACTTTAAATTACTCTATTTCCAGTAAAGGAAATGATAAAAAAGAAAAAGACACAAATGAACAAAGTCGAAGAAATGGGGGCCGTGGAGATGATCTGTTCGGTACCAATACGGACTTAGGAGACAACAGGAAAAGTCAGTTTGACGAAGAAGAGGAAGATGATGGAGAAGATAAAATTTCTGAGTTTTTTAATTCAAAATTACCATGGGATATGACCTTTGCCTATTCTTTGACCTATGGAAACAATAATAGAGAGAATCAAATAATTGGTAACTCGATAATGATTTCAGCTAATGCTGATATCACTCCAAAATGGAAAGCAGGAATATCAACCGGGTACGATTTTGTTCAAAAAGGAGTTACCTTTACTCAGCTTCGTTTTGAAAGAGATTTATTAAGTTGGAGAATGGATTTTAACTGGTCTCCATTTGGTGATAATGCAAACTGGGGATTCTTCATTGGAATAAAATCAGGCGTGCTCAGCGATATCAAATGGGACAAACGAAGTACTATAAATCGGTAATTAGGCCAGGAGACTTTTAAACTAAATTGAATTACATAAAATAGAACGTATGAAAAAGATAATTTTTACAGAAAATGCTCCTGCACCAATTGGCCCGTACAACCAAGCAGTCCTAAAAGGAAACACATTGTATGCATCAGGTCAAATTGCAATAAATCCGGCAACTGGAACGTTAGTTCTTGATTCAATCGAAGCCGAAACAGAACAAGTCATGCAAAATATGAAAGCAGTTCTGGAAGCCGCCGGAATGACATTTGAAAACATAGTAAAAACCACAATATTTATTATGGATATGACCGATTTCGGGAAAATAAATACGGTTTATGGTTCCTATTTTAACGAGAAAACTGCTCCGGCACGGGAAACAGTTCAAGTGGCCTGTTTGCCAAAAAATGTGAATATTGAAATCTCAATGATCGCTATTCTTTAGTGCTTTTTTTCCGCTTTCATTATTAAAACAAGAAAAACGGTTGAAACGATTTCAGAATGTCCGTTATCAATTAGTTATAAATTAAAAACCACTGTTGATTTACTTGCTCTAAAGTAAATTAACAGTGGTTTTTGATAAAAATAAACTCTGAAAAACTATTTATTTGCAATATGATATGCAATTAAACCATCAATAGGTCGTCGCAATACATTGCCTAATTGCAACTCATATTTATCAAATATTTCTTGCAGCTCTTCTTTGAGATAAAAGGCTATGGACCCCACAAAATGAACTGGAATTTCTTTGCAGTTATCGTATTGTTTTATGTAATTTTTTACAAAAGATTTCATTCCTTTGAAAATAATTTTTCTGCAGAACTCCGTTTCTTTGTGCTGAATCAGGAACTTCGCAAAAGTCGCTAAATACGCATTTGGATTGGGTTCTTTGTACAATTTGCTTTTTATAGCATCTGGATCAAGGTTGTATTCTTTCTCGAATTCAACGGCCAGTTCTTTTGGCATTTTATTAAAATAGTACTTTCTGATTAATTCTTTTCCAAAAACATTTCCGCTGCAATCATCCATGGCGATATATCCCAATGACTGTACTTTTTGATGGAGTTCTTTGCCATCAAAATAACTGCAGTTTGATCCGGTCCCCAGTATAGAAACAATTGCTTTTTCTCCCTTTGGAGTCGTTGCATAAACGGCTGCATAGGTATCTTCTTTGACATCTATAATAGCATTAGGAAAATACTTTTGAAAAACCTGAGACAGTGCAATTTTCATTCTTTCAGTACCACAACCTGCTCCATAAAAAAACAAATGGGTTGCATTTTTCTTGTTTTGCAAAATATCAAAACGATCATTTAAGCGTTCAATAATTTCATCTTCTTCAAGTACTTCAGGATTCAATCCTAAGGTTTGAGTTGTAAACAATATTTTACCATTTGTATCTATTGCAATCCAATCGGCTTTGGTAGAACCACTATCAACTATTAATCTCATTTTTTTCTGGTTTTTGGTTTTGTTGTTATATTTCCTAATACTTTCATAAAGGAAGGTATTAACAAAATATAAATGAAAAAGGGAATAAAAAATAAAGTCCCGTTACTATAAAGATAACGGGACTTTGTAAATATAATTAATTATTTTAAACCTGCAATATGTACTGATAAATCGATCAATTTGCTTGAATAACCATATTCATTATCATACCAAGATACAATTTTGAAAAAAGTAGAATTCAAACCAATCCCTGCATTAGCATCCACAATTGAAGTACGGGGATCCGAAACGAAATCTTGTGATACTACAGCATCTTCGGTATATCCTAAAACACCTTTCATAGTGGTTTCAGAAGCTGTTTTTAGAACAGCCATGATTTCTTCATAGGTTGTTTCTTTTGCTAATTTAACAGTCAAATCTACTACTGAAACATCTACAGTAGGAACACGCATAGACATCCCTGTTAGTTTTCCGTTCAATTCCGGAATCACTTTTCCTACTGCTTTTGCAGCACCTGTACTAGATGGAATCATGTTGACTAATGCTGATCTACCGCCACGGAAATCTTTTCTTGATGGTCCGTCATTTGTCATTTGAGTTGAAGTTGTTGCATGAATAGTAGTCATCAAACCTTCAACAATTCCAAAATTATCATTGATTACTTTGGCCAAAGGAGCCAAACAATTTGTAGTACAAGAAGCATTAGAAACCACTGTATCTGAAGCTAACGCTTTGTCATGATTTACACCCATTACAAACATTGGCGCATCAGCAGAAGGTGCAGAAATAATTACTTTTTTAGCACCACCGGTGATGTGTGCTTTTGCCGTTTCAATAGTAGTGAAAAAACCAGTACATTCCGCTACAACATCTACATCTACTTCATTCCATTTTAGATTTGCAGGATCTCTTTCTGCAGTAATTCTGATGTGTTTATCGTTTACAAAAAGTTTTCCGTCTTTCACTTCTACTTTTCCGGCGAAACGTCCGTGAACTGAATCGTATTTTAATAAGTAAGCTAAATGATCTACATCTAATAAATCGTTAATTGCAACTACTTCTACATTATCTCTGTTGTACGATTCTCTAAAAACTATTCTCCCTATTCTTCCAAAACCGTTTATTCCTAATTTAACTTTTGACATTTTACTTTAATTTTTGTTTATTTAAATATTAACTTGCTCTAAAGTCTAATTTCCTCACTATAAACTTTAATCCCTTTATGTAGACATTATGTCTGAAACTCTTAATAATTCTCTATCAATTTCTGTTTTGCCTTTAATGGCTTGTTCCAAAGGTGTCAATGAAACTGTATCGTTCTTTAACCCTACCATGAACTTTGACTTGCCTTCCAGCAAAGATTCAACTGCTTTTACGCCCAATCTACTGGCAAGAACCCGATCAAAACAAGAAGGGGAACCGCCACGTTGCATGTGGCCCAGAACAGAAACTCTAACATCATATTCCGGCAAATTAGCTTCTACGTAATCTTTTAATTCAAATACGTTTTTGCCTATTTTATCTCCTTCTGCTATTACAACAATGCTGGATGATTTACCAGAAGCCTTGCTTTTTTGCAGGGATTCTAATAATCGCTCTAATCCTAAATCTTCTTCGGGAATCAGAATTTCTTCGGCACCGGCACCAATACCGGCATTCAAAGCGATGTGACCGGCATCTCTACCCATCACTTCTACAAAGAATAAACGATTGTGTGAACTTGCGGTATCTCTAATTTTATCAATGACATCCACAACGGTATTCAAAGCGGTATCATATCCTAAAGTATGGGTGGTCCCAAAAATATCGTTATCAATAGTTCCCGGAATTCCCATTACTGGAAAATCAAATTCATTATTGAACAACAAACCACCGGTAAAAGTACCGTCGCCCCCTATTACTACTAGAGCATCTATTCCTGCTTTAATCAGGTTATCGTGTGCTTTTTTTCTTCCTTCTGGAGTTTTAAATTCTAAAGAACGTGCTGACTTCAAAATTGTCCCTCCTTTATTAACAATGTTGTTTACGCTACGAGGTCCCATTTCTTTGAAGTCGCCTTCAATCATTCCCTGATATCCTCTGTATATTCCTATACATTCAATAGCATGATACGCACATGTCCGAACAACGGATCTAATTGCTGCATTCATACCTGGTGAGTCTCCTCCCGAAGTAAGAACACCAACTTTTTTTATTGTTTTTGGCATTATTTAAGTATTAAAGTGTAAAACTAGCAAACATTCAGCACTTACAGAGCCGTGTTTTTTATAAATTAGTTAAGCAACCAAAATTCAAACGTTTTCGTTAATAAGTTTTCGAAAAATCAAAATAAAACGAATTTTATTTAACAAAATAAAAAAATAATGAATTTTTATTTGATAATTAACAATTTAAGCGTTTTTATGATTGTTTTATGACAATGATCCATTACGTATTTACAAATGAGGAATTAAAAAAAAACGTCCTTGTGGTAAGTCTGAAATTCTTTTAATTGGTACTGAAGCAGATATTGTTAATCTCCTATCCTGATCCTGATTCTCATTCTCATTTGTATGAATTCTTGGTTCTGATTCCTCCTGTTTACAAAAAAATTAGTTTTCCTCCGGGACTAAACCTTCTTGATTATTTTTGGTTTTTTCTGTTTTGGGTTTTTTAGATTTCATAAAATTAATATAATCCGGAGATAAGTCAGAATCTTGATCTTCAGCGGCGGGCACTGTCACTCTGTCTATTTTTAGATTCGTAAAAATTTTATTGACTAACTCTTTGAAAGTATCAAAATCTACTTCGTAAGAAACTCCTAAACCTTGGGTATAACCAATCCCTTGCCCAATATAATTGATATCATTTTCTTTATTAAACAATCGTAAATTAAGTGTTCCATCTTCATTAACCCTATATAGCACTTCAACATCTCCTACGATAGCGGATTCATTAATCCCACCAAAAGGAACTCCTAGTTTTCCATTGATCGTTATTCTTTCGTTTATTTTGGATGAAATTGTTGCAACAAACCGTCCATCTGTTTCTCTTCCTATTCTTCTGTCGGCTCCAATGAAATTCAGACCCACTTTGAATTTTTCATCGTCAGATTGTATTATTCCTCCTAAAAGACTAGAGGCGGTCTCAAACAAACTTCCTGAAAAATCAGATTGACTTACTCCTTCCGGACTTAAAAATCCACCGGAAGATAATAAATACAATGCTTGAGTTTGTCTCACGTCCTTATCATTTAACTTATATTGGATTTCTGATTTTAACACCGTGCTTACTGTTGGAAATTCAATATTAAAATCGGGTTCCGGACTAGTCAAATCGCCTCTAATTCCTATAACTACTTCCACGGGGACTTTCGTATTAAAAGAAGCATTTTCTAACAAAATTGCAGGATTTGCAGTAGTTTTGTATACTGCTTCAAGATTTAACTGTGCGCGCATCGGATTCCCTTCCCAGGAAATTGACCCTCCTTTTTTGACCTCAAACTTCTTGTCTATCAGTCCTCCATATTTAAAATTATAAGTCCCTTCATACGCTTGAAAATCACCCCACATATTGAATTTCCCCGTCGTGTTTATTTTAAACAACAAAGAGCCAAAACCTTTCCCCTTCATTCCGTGACCTGTGTTTCGGTCTAGAATTACCTCTACTTCGGCATCCGGTGTAATATCAAAATCAAACTCCAATTCAAGGCCATTATAATTCCGGGTATTTTCTACAATACCGTTCCTTACATTGTATTTTTCTTTAGCAGTCAGGAAATGAAGAAAAATATTATCACTTACACTTTCGGCATTATTAATAGGAATTTTTATGGCTGTTCCTTTCTCTGATTTTGCAGCTACTTTTATAAACAATGAATTAGTTGGTCCTTTTATAGTGGCAACTCCATCTATAAATGCAGTACCATAATAAGCTGAATCTTCAGTATCCTTAGTATCTAATGCTAGAAGCCTTTTTGAATTAACGGTTAAATCTAATTTCCAATCCGAAAAATTAGTATGCCCAATACTTCCGTTTAACTTCCCTACAGTGCCAAATTTTGTGTCTGTCAAGGTATTGTTTCTAAACAAGAATCGGTCATCGGTCAGGTCTATAATTGTGTTATCACTTAAACCGTAATCCACATTCAGGTAGGGTATGGTTATTCCTGCTTGGTCAAGGTACAGCCTGCCATTTATACTAGGTTTCTTAAGATTTCCTTCTATGGTAGCATTACCGGCTATTGAACCTCGTATATTAGACAATACTTCACCACCCAAAGAGTTCAAGGTTGCGATATTAAATTTATCAAATTTTAGCCTCAAATCAAGAATGGTTTCTTTATTGACAATTTCAAAACTACCATCCGCATTAAATGATTCAAAATTTTTGTTCTCTAAATTAGAATTTATGGTAAACTTGCTAAGATTTTCATCACCTTCAATTTCAAAATTTAAAGTTCCTAAATCTATTTTATTTAAATTCAAATTATCAATAACTATAGAAGATGTAGGCTGAAAAACATCTTTATTTTGCTTGAAATTTACTTTTCCATTTATATTTCCATGTGCAATAAATTTATCATTAGCAGGCGTGATTTTGTTTAGATCCACATCTTTAAAACTCAGTTGTAAATCCTTAATTGTAGTATCTTTAAAAAGGCCCACCAAAGAAATTTCCTGTTCTTCATGTGACAACACAATGTTATCAATATTGAAATTTTGAAATGATTTATCAAAAACAACTTTATTATCAGTTGCTTCTTTTTCGTTCAAAAACCACAAATAATCTTTGAATTTCACCTCTGATTTACTAATTCCAACTACATTATTGTTATCCTGATTAATAGTATGGTATAAATTCAGATTAAAATAATCTTCTGCTTTTGGTCCCCCTTTAAACTCCGAACGAAAATACAGTGTGTCTTTCATTGTGACATTTATCAGACTAAAATCACGTATTTTATAGTATTTTGTTTTTATACTGTCCAGTTCTATGTAGGCATTATAAAGCGGATTTTTATTGTCTACAGAAACTCTTATATTATCAAGTATATTGTTTGAAGCTATAATTTGAGGCGAATTAAAATTGAGTTTAAATTCCTGATTATCGGAGTTTATATTTCCTTTAATAATGGTGTTGGGTGCAATAGAAATATCAGGGTAAAATATTTCAATTATTTTATTATATATAGAGAAATTAAACTTAAGAAACTGTCCTTTCTTTACCTTGTTGGGTTTAAAATTCGTGTACAGGCTTCCCAAAGAATTCTTTACCAGGTTTTCCAATTGGTTAAATTCATATTTACCCACAATTTCACCCTGAACAATATCTGGTGAATTTACAGTCATGGTTCTTACTCTATTTTCATCAAAAGTTGAATTTATGGTAAAATCATCAAAATTATACGTGTCTTTTGCATTTTGATAGGAGGTTTCGTTGATATACACATTTCCTTGAAAATTTTCTACAGTATTTCCTGACGCCTGAACTACCACATCGCCTCTAAATACAGCAATAGAATCCTTAATTAACTTTAATTTATTCAAATCTGCGTTTTCAACATTAATGTGAAAATCGTATCTATTGTCTTTTTTGCTTAAATCCAATAAACCTTCAAAATTCATACTTAAATTAGGATCTTTTATGGCAATTTGCCCTCTGTAATTCGGATTTTTAAGGACTCCATTGACATCAATATTCGTGTAATTGTATTTTTTATACTCTATTTGGCTAATGCTCCCTTTGATAGCTGTGTCCAGGTATTTTTCTTTGAATCCTTTACCATCGATATCCATATTCAAACTTACCTTTCCTAGTTCTTTTTGATCCAATAAAGTTCCAATATCAAAATTTTCTAAAATAACGTTCCCAATATAAGAAGCCTTATCAATAACATTTATATTTTTTATTTCTAAATTAGAGATTACTTTACCTAACGCCGTTATCATAGAAAAATCAGCTTTGACAACAGTTGTAGAAACATTTGAAACTCCGGAAGCTGAAAATCGTCCTAATTTTTTTAGAGAACTGGGTAATTTATTTCCAAGAATATTAGGTAATATAACTATCAAATTATCATAGCTAGAGGTTAATTTGTCAAATCTGGCATACATCGAAAATTTCTGCCCTTTTTTAGCAAACAAGTTTTTAAAATTAATAGCACCGTTGATCTGTGTTTTCCGATCATCAACTAATTTTAAATTTTTGAATTTCAAATCATTAAGCGTTCCTTTAATAGATGCTTTGATATAAAAATGTTGATTTTTCCCTATTTCTTTATAAAAGTAACGAATATCATTTGAAGCAATTGAGGCAGCATCCAGTTTAATATCAAAGAGTACTTTATCGGTAAAATTAGAAAAATATTCAATTTTATAATTTAACAATACAGTCCCTTTTAAGGTGGATTCTTTGGTCAACAAATTCAGATTTTCTAGTTTTAAGTTTTTTCTGGAATAACTGAATTTTGAGTTTAAATTTTTAACATACAAACCCCGAAAATCTAAAAATGACATTTTATCAATCATAGTCGTTACATCCTGACCGTAAATTTTAAAATTCGTTACGGAAGCATTCAGTTTAGTAAAATCCAGGTCTTTTGGAATTTCACGATTTAGATCTGTCAAAATAAAATGACTATCGTAAATTTTTAATTCCTTTACGGTGAGCAGAAACTTTTTTGTTGATGGTCTTCCGGTTTCAAAAGCGGCTATAAATTTATCGAGATTAGACTCTTTTTCATTTTTGTACGTTTTTAAATTAAATACTAAACCACTCAACCGCAAATCACCAAAAATCAGATCACCGTCCAGCAATTTTTTACCTTCTAAAATAGTCGTTGCAATTCTATCCGAATAAATTAAAGTGTCTTTGTGGTGATCCAGAATCAATACTTTTTTGAATTTTACACCTCCAAAAACAGATATAACAACTCCGTCAATAGCAATATTAGTTCCAAAGTCTTTATTGAGACTTCGGGTGAAATACTGTGCTATTTTAGTTTGAACAAATGGTAGGGTAAGAGCAATACCAAGTACAAGTAAAAGTAGGATTAGTCCAAGTAGAGACCGAAATACTATTTTTTTTATTTTTTTGATACCTACTATATATTTAAATTTTCTAAAATTTCATTTTACCTCTGGAAACTCCTGTGCCTTAAATAAAAATTCTTTAATTTTGGCCTTTACAAAATTGTTGTTTTTTGTAAACTAATCATCAAATGTAACTCCAAATTTATGCCTTTTTATGCAAAATCCCGAGGTTTTTATTCTTGCCATTGAAAGTTCTTGTGATGATACTGCAGCGGCCATTTTACACAACGATAAAGTATTGTCAAATGTTGTTGCTAATCAGCTAATTCATAATCAATATGGTGGCGTAGTTCCTGAGCTCGCCTCACGTGCACACCAACAAAACATAGTTCCGGTAGTCGATGCGGCGCTTCGAAAGGCAAATATACAAAAAGAACAGTTATCTGCAATTGCATTTACACAAGGTCCGGGACTCATGGGTTCGCTACTGGTAGGGAGTTCGTTTGCAAAATCACTTGCCCTGGCCTTACAAATTCCTTTGATTGCTGTAAATCACATGCAAGCTCATGTCCTGGCACATTATATAGAGGAAGAGGGCTATGAAAAACCCACTTTCCCGTTCTTGGCCTTAACTATAAGCGGTGGACATACACAAATCATCAAAGTAGATCATTTTTTTGACATGACCGTAATTGGTCAAACCACTGATGACGCAGTTGGAGAAGCTTTTGACAAAAGCGCTAAAATTTTAGGACTTCCCTACCCTGGTGGCCCCTTAATTGATAAATATGCGCAATTAGGAAACCCAAAAGCATTTGTGTTTACAAAACCTAAAGTTCCAGGATTAAATTTTAGCTTCTCCGGTTTGAAAACTGCTATTTTATATTTTATTCAAAAGAAAAAATTAGAAAATCCAAACTTTGTTGCTGAGAATCTAAATGATATTTGCGCATCAATCCAACATACTATTATTGAAATTTTAATGGACAAATTAAAATTAGCCGTAAAAGAAACCGGGATCAAACAAATAGCCATCGGCGGAGGCGTTTCTGCTAATTCCGGAATCCGAAATACATTAAAGGAAACAGAAAACATATATGGTTGGAAAACCTTTATTCCTAAATTTGAATACACTACTGATAATGCTGCAATGATAGGAATTGTAGGATATCAAAAATTTTTAACCCAAACATTTGAAACTTCATCTGTTGTTTCTAAAGCAAGAATACAATTATAAATTATGCAATTATTCTTTAACCCTACTATTACAGAATCCACGACAATTTTTTCTTTTGATAAAGAAGAAAGCAAACACATTATCAAAGTATTACGCAAGAAAGATACCGATATATTATTTGTAACCAATGGCTCAGGCTACTTATTTAAAACAGAAATAACACTGGCATCCGACAGTAAATGCACCGTTAAAATCCTTTCGTTCGAAAAAGCCCCAGTTGCAAAATTTCACATACATCTGGCTGTAGCGCCAACTAAAATGAATGACCGTTACGAATGGTTTTTGGAAAAAGCAACCGAAATAGGCATTCACGAAATCACACCTATTATTTGTGATCACTCAGAGCGAAAAGTTATCAATAATGAACGATTTGATAAAATTTTATTAGCTGCCATGAAGCAATCTAACGAATTATACCTGCCGAAATTAAATCAGGCCATATTGATGAAAGATTTTTTAAAACACAACTATGAAGGCCTTAAATTAATTGCCCATTGTGAGGAAACGGATAAAAAATCATTGAAATCCGTTTTGAAACCAAATGAAAATGTGACCCTACTAATAGGCCCTGAAGGTGATTTTTCAGAAAAAGAAATTGCATTGGCAATTGACAACAAGTACATTCCGGTTTCATTAGGAAATACAAGGCTACGAACAGAAACGGCAGCAATAGTGGCTTGTCACAGCATACACTTTGTCAATGAATAATAATAAAACGTGTTTGGATTGCTGAACAATCAAAAAAAACAATGCACAAAATGGGTGCAAATAATAGAAATTGGCTATGAAAAAAATATTTTATTTACTCTTATTATTTTCGGTCGTTTCATTTTCGCAGGAAATTGCATTGTTAAAATACAGTGGTGGTGGCGATTGGTATGCAAACCCAACATCATTACCCAATTTGATAAAATACTGCAATGCAACTATAAATACCCAAATAAAAACAAAGCCAGCCACGGTTGAGCCTGCTAGTCCTGATTTATTTTCATACCCTTATGTGCATATGACCGGCCATGGAAATGTAGTTTTTAGTGCTGCTGATAGCAACAACCTTAAAAATTATTTGCTGGCTGGAGGATTTCTTCATATTGATGATAATTATGGAATGGACCAATACATCCGAAAAGAAATCAAAAAAATATTTCCAAATAATAGTCTAGTGGAAATTCCAGCGAGTCATGCCATTTTTCAAAAACCATTCTCGTTCCCAAACGGATTACCCAAAATACACGAACATGACGGTAAACGACCCCAAGCTTTTGGACTTTTTATAAAAAATAAATTAATACTGCTTTATACCTATGAATGCGATTTAGGAGATGGATGGGAAGATCCAGAAGTCAATAATGATCCAGCAGCGATTCGAGAAAAAGCATTAAAAATGGGGGCAAATATTATCAATTATATTTTTAATAATTAACACTGCTTACCAATAATTTATTTTGAGTAACAATCATCGTATAATGTCGTGTTTTACAATTAGACAACAAGAAGTAACAAATCGATTTTAAGATACTATTTTTACATTTTTTTTGACTTTATGACTTTTGAACTTTCGAGTTCTGTAGCGCTATAATTCTTAATATCCTTCTTTGAAAGATGCCATCGCTAACAATCAAATAAAAAATACAGATTAGTATTAATTGTGAAAATAAATAGTTTGAAAAATCCACCATTACTTTCTTTTTTCAGAGGTAAAATTAGCATTAAAGAATCATTTAATAAGAATAATATTAATTACAATCTCCCTAAATATATTTTATTAAGACCAGAGGTAAATCAAGAACACGACAGCAGAAAGAGGCTACTAAAAAGTCATAATTGATATTTATTTCATGAAAAAATAGATATTTATTTTTTTTCATGAAATAATTGTTATAAAATTGTTAAATCATTAACCAAATCTATTAATTTATAACAAACTCGATTATGAAAAATTTTTTTTTACCCGTTGCTGCTCTTTTAATGCTTTTCTCTTGTCAAAATGATACAGCAGAAACAACTTCGGAAGCAAGCGCTGTATCTCAACGCGGTTGTGCCACTCAAGAAGTTCTTGCTGCACAAATGAAAGCTGATCCATCATTAGCCTTGAGAATGAATAAAATTGAAGCATTTACTGAAAAAGCAATGTTAGCCGGTCGATTAGTTAACGGTAAAGTAGAAATTCCTGTAGTTGTAAACGTTTTATACAGAACTGCGGCAGAAAACATAACTGATGCTCAAATTCAATCTCAAATAGATGTATTAAACGAAGATTTTAATGCTACTAATTCAGATTTCAGCAGTACTCCCGCTTTATTCTCTGGAGTTGCAGCAAATGTTGGTATTACTTTCGTTTTAGAAACAATAAATAGAAAATCTACTACTAAAACTTCATGGGGCACAAGAGATGCTATGAAAAAAACAAAACAAGGCGGTTTAGACCCTACTTCACCAACAACATCACTTAATATATGGGCTTGTACTATTGGTGGCGGTATCTTAGGTTATGCGCAATTTCCTGGCGGATCAACGGCTACTGATGGTGTTGTAGTTGATTCAAAATATTTTGGATTATCTGGATCAGGGGCTTATCCTTATAACTTAGGAAGAACAGCAACTCACGAAGTAGGACACTGGATGAATTTACGTCATATCTGGGGTGATGCAACTTGTGGAAGTGATTTAGTTTCTGACACACCTACACACAATACTGCTAATTATGGCGTTCCTGCTTATCCTCATTACAGTACATGCTCTGGAACTCCTGTAGAAATGACTATGAATTACATGGATTACACAGATGATAGGGGTATGTATATGTTCTCTAATGGCCAAAAATCAAGAATGGCTGCAATTTTTGTTGCAGGCGGAGCAAGAGCAGGTTTTGGAGTATAATTCCTAAATAAATTTATAAAATAAGCGACCTAAAAAGTCGCCTATTTTATTTATAAGCATTACGTGTTTATATTTCTTCATTACGATAAGTAACCTATTAACAGCATAAATTTTATTTAAATAGTCTTTACTGTTCTTATCCAAAAAGCAAGATTTAAATTATTTTATAAATAAGTAATCATAAAATTTTTTTTTAAATAAAAATTGTTATAAAATTGTGATATAACAAACCAAATCTATTAATTTATAACAAATTCATTATGAAAAAAATTCTTTTATCTGCTGTAGCATTATTAATGCTTTTTTCTTGTCAAAATGACACAACAGAAATTACTCCATCAGCTGATGCAGTTACAAAACGTGGTTGCGCATCTCAAGAGGTGTTAGCTGCCCAAATGAAAGCTGATCCGTCATTAGTTTTGCGAATGAATAAAATTGAAGCTTTTACTGACAAAGCAATGTTATCTGGTCGCTTAGTTAACGGTAAAGTAGAAATCCCAGTGGTCGTAAACGTTTTATACAGAACTACAGCTGAAAATATTTCGCTGGCACAAATCCAATCCCAAATTGACGTATTGAATAAAGATTTTAATGCTGCAAATTCTGATTATAATTCAGTTCCCGCAGCATTTTCAGGAGTAAAAGCAAATGTTGGAATTACATTCGTCTTACAAAGTGTAAAGAGAAGATCTACTACTATAACATCTTGGTCTACAGATGATTCTATGAAAAAATCAACAAATGGAATCGTTCCAACTACACCAACAACTGTATTAAACATGTGGTCTTGTAATCTTGGTGGCGGTATTCTAGGCTACGCACAATTTCCTGGAGGTGCATCGTCTACCGATGGAGTAGTAATGGATAACAATGCATTCGGTACTACCGGGACAGTAACAGCGCCATTTAATCTAGGAAGAACAGCAACTCACGAAGTAGGACACTGGATGAATTTACGTCACATTTGGGGTGATGCTACTTGTGGAAGCGATTTAGTTTCTGACACGCCTACGCACAATACTGCTAATTATGGTGTTCCTACCTACCCTCATTACAGTACATGCTCTGGTACTCCTGTAGAAATGACTATGAATTACATGGATTATACAGATGATAGAGGTATGTACATGTTCTCTAACGGCCAAAAATCAAGAATGGATGCAATTTTTGTTTCTGGTGGAGCAAGAGCGAGTTTCGGAATATAATTTTTAGTTTTTTAGAATTTAAAACTCGCTACTTGTTAGCGAGTTTTTTTTATCTTTAGCCCTTAATATAAAGATATGATTACGTCAAAAACCATTTCTAGCGGCATTATCCGTGCGCTACTTACCTTAGTGCTAGGTGCTTTAGTGCTGTTCTTTTTCTACCAAATTCAATCGGTGATAATTTATCTTGTAGTATCCTTTATATTCACAATGATTGGAAATCCTATTTTAGATTTTTTTAAACGGAGATTAAAATTTAATCATCTCTTTGCTACTATTACCACTTTATTTATTTTTATACTGATTATATTTGGTTTCATAATGATGTTTATTCCTTTGATTTTATCCCAAGGACAAAATTTATCACTGCTCAACACAGCAGAAATTGAAAAAAATATAATTGAGTTAGCCAATCAGATCAGTGTGTTTTTGGAAAGTCATCAAATTGATTCCTCACAAATACTTAAGGAAGCCAACATTTCCTCTAAAATAAATTTTAATATCATTCCAAATTTTCTAAATGCTATTTTGGGAACAATCAGTAGTTTTGTTGTGGGACTGGCTTCGGTACTGTTTATTACTTTTTTCTTTTTAAAAGACCGATTAATGTTTCTTTTAGGAGTAAAAAAATTAATTCCCAATAGCCACGAATTTCAAATTTTAAATTCACTGGAAAAGATCAACCATTTACTATCCCGTTATTTTATTGGATTATTGCTTCAATTATTTATTGTGTTCCTTTTATACCTGATAGTCTTAGTCGTTTTTGGTATTCCTGATGCAATTGTTATTGCTTTTTTATGTGCTGTATTAAATATTATCCCCTACATAGGTCCATTAATTGCATCGGTGTTAGCCGCAATTTTGACTATGATCAGCAATTTAGGCGGTGACTTCCAATCCGATATTTTACCAACGACAATTTACGTTCTTATTGGTTTTTGGATCGTTCAGATTATTGACAACAATTTATCCCAACCTATTATTTTTTCAAAAAGTGTCAGTTCACATCCCTTAGAAATATTTCTGGTTATCTTAATTGCCGGTTTTCTTTTTGGAATATTGGGAATGATTGTAGCCGTTCCATTGTATACAATAATTAAGGTGATAGGGAAAGAATTTTTTCCGGAAAATAAGATCATTCAATCATTAACTAAAGACCTTTAATTTTGGATTTAATGATTTTAAATCCTGAAGTACAAGTATTTATCAATGCTAACATTGGTACACACGTAGCAACATTAGCATTACAAAAAAATCCCTTTCCTAATGTGGATTGGATCACCATTTTGAACCAAATAGACGCTAAGACAAAAGCAAAAGATAAATTGCCACATTGGTTCTTGTCCCAAAACATCATTTATCCAAGCAAACTTTCAGTAGAACAAACGTCTTCTGAAAAAACAGCTTCTTATAAAGCTTCTATTGTTACTGGTGATCACTTAATCGATTTGACTGGAGGTTTTGGTGTGGATGATTTTTATTTTGCACAAAAAATAAAAGAAGTGGTTCATTGCGAAATTAATCCCGATTTATCTCAACTTGTAAAACACAATTTTGAGCAATTACGTGTTCCTAATATTACTTGTTATACCGGGGATAGTCTGGCAACCTTAACCACTTTAAAAACAAACTGGGACTGGATTTATATTGATCCTTCCAGAAGAAATGATACCAAAGGAAAGGTATTCATGCTTAAAGATTGTTTGCCAAATGTTCCTGAAAATCTAACTTTTTATTTTAAAAATACAAATGCTATTCTCATAAAAACGGCTCCTATTCTTGATATTACTGCCGGACTAACGGAATTACAACACGTGAAACAAATTCATATTATAGCCGTTGAGAACGAAGTTAAGGAATTGTTATGGGAACTTCATGCAGCTTATTCCGGACCAATACGCATTAAAACTGTCAATATCCTCAAGGATAAAAATGAAACTTTTGATTTTATTTGGAATGAAGATGCTAGTTTTTCAAATTTCAGCTTACCTCAAACCTATTTATACGAACCCAATAGTGCTATTATGAAATCAGGTGGATTTGATGAAGTGGGATCCTTTTACAAAGTCAATAAACTACACAAGCATTCTCACTTATACACTTCTATTGACTTAATTCCCTTTCCGGGTCGTGTTTTTGAAATTCAAAATACATTTTCCTATAACAAAACAGCGATGAAAAATTTTTTAGAAAACAGTAAAGCCAATATCACAACTCGGAATTTTCCGGACAGTGTAGAAAGTATTCGGAAAAAATGGAAAATAAAAGACGGAGGAAATATATATAGTTTTTTTACAACTGATGAAAATAACCATAAAATAGTTTTAATTTGCACCAAAATATCATAAAAATGAAATTCATAATTACATTAACTTTCTTTTTCTTCAGTTTGAGTCTTTTTGCACAAAAACCATGTGATTACAGTGAAAACGTTACTGATTCAATAGGAACCTATAAATCAACTAAAGAATATATGATTAGTGAAAAAAAATTTGCCGGAAACTCCAGCTATATTTTCTATTCACTGGCTTTAACGGATGGATTACCAACCTTAAACATACAATTTATCCAAAAAAGCAAGGGATTTATAAAAGCGAATTGTTTTGATAAAAATTCAAAATTGTTTTTACAACTCAACAACGGAAAAATAATTACGTTAATACACACTGATCAAGAAGATTGTGGCACTTTGATTCGTGATGACAATGGATACGATAACCGGATCAATTCTGCAGCATTTATGTTTATGAAGGATAGTTTTGAAGAATTAAAAAGTTCTCCAGTTTCTATGATGCGCATCAAATATTTAACTGATACAGAGGATTTTATTATAAAAAAGGAATTTAAATCGGAATTAAACAACGAAATTTACTATCCGGAAACCTACTTTATAAATACGATAAAGTGTATCGAATAATAGTTTATTTACATTCCCATTTAGTATTAGAAATAGTGTCATTCAACCCTGATTTTACATTATAATGCCACCATTCCGAATCAAATGAATTAAAACCACTACTAATCATTGTTGTTTTCAGCAGGTTTCTATTTGCCTTTACTGTGTGCGAAACAGTAGGATAATCATGACTCGCTTCGACTCCAAAAAAATCAAAACCAGTACCCATATCTAATTCTTTTCCACTGCTGTTCACTAAAGTAAGGTCTACAGCTCCCCCTCTATTATGAATTGATCCCTTCGAGGGATTAGCCACGTACTTAGGATTAGGTACAATTTCCCACATTTTTTTCTGAATATCTAAAGGGCGATAGCAATCAAAAATTTTAATCTTATAGCCCTTTTCCATGAACTTCTCATTGGCTTCAACAAGTGCACGAATGGTTTTTAACCGCAAAAAACATTCTGCGCAATCATATACTTTTGCGTTCAGGAAATTGTCTGTTGTGGCGTATTTCATATCATACAGAAAATCTTGACTGTATTCTTTCAAATTTACAAATAGCGTATCATTGCTAATTGGATTCTTTTTTTCATCCGTTTTAGAAATCAAATTTTGGGATTGACAACTAACAATACAAAAAAGAAAACTAACGAATAGAAGTGGTTTGACTATAAAAATCATGTGTTTATTTTTTATAAAAATAAGTAAAAAATGGCGGTATCAATTATTACCTATGAATTAATCCGTTCAGTAGTCGTTTCAATTTTGATAAAACAATTGGATTTCCTGCAATTTCATTATATAAAGGAAGAAAATATGATGAGCTATAAAAACAAATAAGTCCTCTAAATTGATTTTAGAGGACTTAGTATGTCTTTCCTAATATTGATTTAAATGCATAGTAAAACCCTGACTGTTTTAGAATTTTTTCCTATTCTTAATTTAATTTGCTGTTTTTTCGGCTAAAGCCAAAATAAATAACCAATCCAATCAATAGCCATATTCCAAAATAAATCCAGTTCCAAACACTCAATTCAGCCATCATGTACAAACAACAAATCAATCCCAATAGCGGTATCAAAGACAAATTTGATTTAAAAGACCAAACGGATAATCCAGCTAAAACAATCAAGAAAATCCACATTGGAATTTTGTGTTTAAATAAACTAAAACCGCTTTCATATTTCACTGCATCAGCAATTGGCAAACCCGCTATAACAGCAGCATATTTTGCATCATCTTGTTGGTATTGGCGCAATAAATGCTCTAAATCCGGCGTTTCATCAGTGCTGTTTTCAGCATCAATAGTGACTAAATAATTGTATACTTTTTGGGTTTCTTCTTTGTTTAACGAGGTGATGATAGCGGATGAACTGTTGATTTGAGTTTTATTGGTAATAAAATCCATTGTTCCTTTTTTATTGTAACCAAAAGCAAACACCAATCCCATAATAATCAAAACTGGCAATATGAATTTTGAATTTACATAAGGAGTTTTAAATTTTCCACGAGGTATATCGGTTCTGTTTTGTAACACTAAAACTCCGGCACAAACCAATACAAAAGCGAATAACGTTCCAATACTGCACAAATCCGTAACCAATGTTAAATTCAAAAATAAAGCGGGAACTGCTACTACAAACCCGGTAACAATTGTCGCATACGATGGTGTTTTGTATTTTGGATGTACTTTTGAGAAACGTTTTGGCAACAAACCATCACGACTCATACTCATCCAGATACGCGGTTGTCCCATTTGAAAAACCAATAAAACACTTGCCATAGCCACAACCGCACTGACGGCAATGATTCCGGACATCCATTTTAGGTCTAATTTTTCAAATACAAAAGCCAAGGGATCACCTACATTCAACTGGTCATAACGCACCATTCCGGTAAGTACCAGAGCAATGGCAATATATAAAACGGTACATATTATTATGGCCCACATCATTCCTTTAGGCAAATCACGTTGTGGATCTTTGCATTCCTCAGCCGTTGTCGAGATGGCATCAAACCCAATGTAAGCAAAAAACACTGCTGAAACTCCTTTTAAAACTCCTGTAACACCATTAGGCGCAAAAGGGTCCCAATTTGCAGTATCCACATAGAAAACACCAACCGCTATGACTAAAAGAACAATACATAATTTGACAACCACCATGATATTACTCGCATTTCGAGATTCTTTCATTCCGCGGTAAATCAATGCCGTAATCAAAACAATAATCAGTAGTGCAGGAAGATCTGCCACAAAATGAAACGATCCAATAACCGGCGAAGTCGTCCAGGCTGTATAAGCATCCTGTAAAGCAGGACTTAAGTTTGCAAATTCTTTGCCACCTTGCATTAGCGCAATGGCATCGTCAAAACCTCTGGAAGCGGACAAAAAATCCATTTGAACCCATTGTGGTAAGTGAAGCCCGCCACTTTCAAGTAAACCCGTAAAATAGTCACTCCACGATATGGCGACCGTTATATTCCCCACAGAATATTCCATTATCAGCGCCCAACCAATAATCCAGGCTATTATTTCTCCAAAAGCCACATACGAATACGTATAAGCACTTCCGGAAACGGGAACCATCGATGCAAATTCAGCATACGCAAAAGCAGCAAAACTACAGGCTATAGCAGTAAACAAGAACAAAAAGATAACTGCAGGCCCTCCATCAGAACTAGCTTTACCAATCGTACTGAAAATTCCGGCTCCTACAATTGCGGCGATACCAAAAGCTGTTAAATCACGCGCCGTTAAATGTTTTCCTAATGCATTATGGCCATCGGCATCTCTTTTTTCAACCTGTTTTAAAATATCTTGTACTGTTTTTTTTCTAAATAAACTTGAAGATGCCATAAACTAAACTTTATCATTAAAAATTAATAAACTGTAAATTGTATGCTATAATTATGAAAATAGTTCAAATTATCTTCAAAATTCAAAAGTATAAAACAATTTTAATTAATGGAGTTTCTCTAACTATTTTTTTATTTATTTTTTATAAAAGTTAAATCAATTTTTTTTTATAGTAAATAAGTCAAATTTTGCTATTCATCTAATTAAAAAATAATTTTAAAAAACAGCTGCAATTATTATTTCAACCAGCTTTTTAGAATCGTGACCGGATGCAAGGCTTTTCTACTGGTACCATCAAAAATCTGATGGCGGCAACTAGTTCCTGCTGCTGCGATGGCCACTGTTGCATCAGTAGCTCTTATTTTTGGGAACAAGGTGTCTTCTCCCATTTGCATGCTGATTTCATAATGTTCTTTTTCATAACCAAAAGAGCCAGCCATACCACAACATCCCGAATTATAAATCGTAACTGAACTATTTTTAGGGACATTCAACATTACAAAAGTTGCTTCCATAGTACTCAATGACTTCTGGTGACAATGTCCGTGAATTTTTATTGTTTTTGCAACATCAGAAAATTGATCGGGATTAATTTTGCCTTTTGTAATCTCATTTTTAAAAAACTCTTCAATCGTAAATACATGTTGTGCTAATTTTTCAGCACCTTCCTTATCGTCAGCCAATCGAATGTATTCATCTCTAAAGGTTAATATTGCTGAAGGTTCTATTCCTATCAACGGAAAATCAGTAGTAACATAATCCGAAAAAACAGCTACGTTTATGTTTGCGATTGCTTTGGCTTCTTCCAGAAAACCTTTAGAGATAAAAGCCCTTCCGCTTTCCTCATGATCCACCATAATTACTTCATATCCTAATGCTGTCAATAACTCGTACGCATCAATGCCTACTGAAACATCATAAAAATTAGTAAATTCATCACAAAACAAACATACTTTTCCGTTTACAAAAGAATCACTTGGTGCTTGATTCCAATTTTTCTCATACCATTTTCTAAAGGTTTGCTGAGCCAGAGGAGGTACTTCTCTTTTTGAGGCAATTCCCATGGTTTTTTTTACCAAAGGCAAGTTCAGCATGAAATTCGTAAACTTTGGAGTGATACTCCCCAGTCCATTCAATTTCGCATTAAAAGCAAATACTTTATTGCGCCATGAAAATCCATTCGCTTTTTGATAGTGGTACAGAAACTCTGATTTCATTGCTGCCACATCCACATTACTGGGACATTCACTGGCACAAGCCTTGCAGCTCACACACAACTCAAATACCTTATATAATTCTTCATGATCGAACTTATTGTCTTTTTCTGAATGCGTCAAATATTCCCGCAGCGCATTGGCTCTGGCGCGCGTCGTATCTTTTTCATTCCGCGTGGCGCGATAGCTAGGACACAAGGTTCCTCCAGCCGAAGGTAATTTTCTGCAATCACCAGAACCATTACATTTTTCCGCAGCACGCAAAATCCCCATACTATCAGAGAAATCCTGAATAGTTTGTATTTCCGGTTCTACTCTCCCCGCTTCCATCCGAAGATTTTCGTCCATTTTGAAAGCGTTTACAATTTTTCCCACATTCAAAATGGTGTTGGGGTCAAAAGCATGTTTGATTCTTTTCAATAATTCATAATTCTGTTCTCCAATCATAAAAGGTAAAAACTCTCCACGAACAATACCATCCCCATGTTCCCCGCTCAAGGAACCTCTATATTTTTTGACTAAAACAGCCACTTCGGTTGCGATGTTTCTAAATTGGTGAATCCCTTCTTTTGTTTTCAAATTCAAAACCGGACGCAAATGCAATTCTCCTGCACCGGCATGCGCATAATAAATAGCACTTTGACCATGACGCTCCATCATTGCTGAGAATTCAGCAATATAATTAGGTAAGTCACTCAATTCAACAGCGGTATCTTCAATAGAATCTGCCGCTTTATTGTCGCCAACAATACTGCCTAAAAGTCCAAGACCTGCTTTTCTCAGCTCATTTACTTTATCTATATCTGCTCCGTAAATTTTTGGCAAAGCATACCCAAAATTATTTCGTTCTAAATCGGAAATCAAAGCATTGGCCTGTAATTCAGCATCTTCAATACTGTGATACGAGGCTACTTCAAGCATGATAACCGCTTTTGGTTCTCCTTGAATGAAAAATCTATTTTTAGCCTGTTCCCGGTTGGTTTTGGTACAATCTAATATTGTGTCATCCATCATTTCACAAGTGTACAAATGGTGTTTCATTGCGGTAACCACAGCTTCTAAACTTTCCTGAATAGAATGAAAATGGGCCACTACCATCACATTATTTGTTGGCGGTAGCGGATCTACTTTTAGCGTAATTTCAGTGGTAAATGCTAAAGTTCCTTCGCTTCCACAAAGGAGTTTTCCTAGATTTATAGTACTTTCGGTTCCTCCAAAAAGTTCCGATTTCAATACTAAATCAACTGCATATCCGGTGTTTCTTCTGTGAATTTCAGGTTTCGGAAATTCTTTTGTAATCTCTTTTTGGTTTTCTGTGTTCGAAAGTTCCTCATAAATAGTCTTGTAAATAGAACTTTCAAGCGTTTTCCCTTTTGTTTTTTCAATGAATTCAGCAGAAGTCATTTCTTTAAATACTGCCGAACTTCCATCACTCAAAACTGCTTTAATTTCCACAATTTTATCTCGGGTAACTCCGTACCGAATTGATGTAGTTCCAGATGAATTATTGCCTACCATTCCGCCTATCATACAACGATTGGAAGTCGAAGTATTGGGACCAAAAAACAATCCGTGCGGTTTTAAATATAAATTCAGTTCATCCCGAATTACTCCTGGTTGCACGGTAACGGTTTTTTTAATAGAATCAAAAGCAACAATCTTTGTAAAATGTTTCGAAACATCCACGATTATTCCACTACCTACAGTTTGACCTGCCAATGAAGTTCCGGCAGTTCTAGGCGTAATTGAAATTTTATTTTTTGCTGCAAAGCGAATAATTTTTACAATATCTTCCTCTGTTTTTGGAATCGCTACAGCAAGCGGCAGGATCCTGTAGGCCGAAGCGTCAGTGGCATACAATGTTTTATGAAGGTCATCATATAAAAGAATGCCTTCTAATGATTGAGATAGTTCTTGTAACGGAGGCGTAATTGACATATTGTGAAGTGAATTGCTGTTATTTTCACAAATATAAATATATAGTGATTTATAATTTTAAGAATAAAAGCTAAAGTTTGTGATTTCTTTCTTTCTTTCAGTAATTAAAACGTTTGAAAGCTTCAATAGCTTCATATTCTGCGAGACCTAGATCGTCATATAATTTAGCTGTATTCTTATTACGATCTTCGGCTCTTACCCAGAATTCTCTGGAATCATTTCCTTGGAACATCACCCTATCCTTTTGAGATTGGTGGTATAAAATGGCATGTCTTTTTAGTAAAACTTCATCCGGGCTCAAGGGTACAGCCATGTCAATTTCATGAATATCCCATTCATGCCAAGCGCCTCTGTACAACCATAACCAACAATCATTCATAAAAGGTTTTGATTTCAGTTGTTTCATGGCTTCAAATATCGCATTCAAACATACTTCGTGCGTACCATGCGGATCTGCCAAATCTCCCGCTGCAAAAACCTGATGTGGTTTTATTTTTGCAATGATGTCCTTTACGATTTCAACATCTGCAGTTCCTAATGGGTTTTTCTTAATTTGTCCGGTTTCATAAAAAGGAAGATCTAAAAAGTGTGCATTTTCATCTTTTAAACCAATATATCTAATGGCGGCATACGATTCTCGGCGTCTAATAAGTCCTTTCAGTTTTCGAACTTCTAAAGAGTCAATTTGATTTTCGGTTTTATTATTTAAAAAGTCAATAATGGCAGTAAAATTAATCTTAGTGGCGTCATCTCCTACAAAATCATTAGAAACTTCGGCAAATTTTAAGGCTTCATCATCTGTAACTGCAATATTTCCTGAGGTTTGGTAAACAACATGAACATCATGTCCTTGTTTAATTAGTTTAGAAAAAGTTCCTCCCATAGAAATCACATCATCATCCGGATGAGGACTAAAAATAATAATCCTTTTCTTGGCAGGATTAGTTCTTTCAGGTCGATACGAATCATCTGTATCAGGTTTCCCTCCGGGCCATCCTGTAATAGTATGTTGCAAAACATTAAACATATTTATATTCAAATCGTAAGCTGAACATTCCTCTTGCGCTAATAGATCCGACATACCGTTATTATTGTAATCCCTATCAGTCAGTTTTAAGATAGATTGACTGGTATGTTGGCACAGCCAAACTATGGCTTTACTTTTTAATTCAGGGGTCCAAACACAGGCGTCAACTAACCAGGGCGTTTTAAATCGGGTTAATTCCGAAGCGGCAGATTGGTCTAAAACAAATGTGGTATTGGTGTGATTTTGCAAAAAGGTAGCAGGAACTTCAGAGCTAATATCACCTTGAATAGTTCTTTTAATAATATCGGCTTTATTTTGGCCCCAAGCCATTAACACAATCCTTTTTGATCTTAGAATCGTTGAAACTCCCATAGTTATTGCTCGCTTAGGAACATTTTCAATCCCATTAAAATCAGAGGAAGCATCGACTCTTGTAATATGATCTAAAGTGATAATTCGGGTACCGGAATTAATGTGAGACCCAGGTTCATTGAATCCAACGTGTCCGGTTCTCCCAATTCCTAAAAGTTGAAAATCGATTCCACCCGCTTCTTTAATTTTCAGCTCGTAATCAACACAATGTTGATTTAAATCGGCAATAGCTATATTTCCGTTAGGAATGTTAATGTTTTCAGGATTAATATCTATATGATCAAATAGATGCTGCTGCATGAAATAATGATAACTTTGACTGTTCCCTTTGGCCATTGGATAATACTCATCCAAATTAAAGCTAATAACATTACTGAAACTCAAGCCTTCTTCTTTGTGGAGACGCACGAGCTCATCATAGACTTTTGTCGGGCTGGAACCTGTTGCTAAACCCAGAACACACGGTAAGTTTTGAGATTGTTTTAGTTTAATCAATTCTGCTATTTCACGGGCAACAATTATTGAAGCTTCCAAAGCATTTTTAAAAACCTTATTGTGAATTTTTTCAAATCGAGTAGTTTCATATTTGCCTGGCTTAACGTAAGATAAAAGTTGAATTGCACTCATAATTATTTCGGAATTTAAGAATATTAATAAGACAAATATAAAAAAACATCCTAAATAAATGCAACTTTATGCGTTAATTTAGGATAAATTATTAAATAACGCATAATAATGCAATTTACAATACCTGAACACCGGCTTTAATATACTCTTCTAATATAGGATTTTTGGGATTTAGATCAGTTATTAAAGTATTTAGTTGGTTAAGTTCGCTAACAACGTAAGGCATTTTAGTATTTAGTTTTTCAGAAGAAACCATAGTAACTACCTTATCTGAAGCTTTCATCATTGCTTTTTTCACAATAGACACTTCGTAACCCATTTCTGTAAGACCCAAACGAACATTTATACTACTGGCCCCCATAAAACAAATATCTGCTTTTAATTTAGACAATACATGCACCACATCCAATCCAATCGTAACCATTGCATTTTTTTGCATTTTTCCTCCAATAAAAATCAACTCAACATTAGAATGTTGTGAGAGCTGCATGGCTATTGGCAAACTATAAGTATAAATAGTTGCTTTCAGATCAGATGGAATTAATTTAGCAAAAGCAAGGTTTGTAGTTCCCCCACTCATAATAATGACCTGTCCATCAGTAATTAGAGAAAGGGCTTTATTTCCTATAATATCTTTCTTATCTCGATTCACAATCGTGATATCAAAAATATTAGCAGGCTTATCAATAACAGGAAATGCTCCCCCATATACTTTTTCAAGAAGACCTTTTTTATTCAATTCTATTAAATCTCTTCGTATTGTATCTTCCGAAATATTCAATTCCAAGGCTAAATTAATAGTACTAACTTTTTGATTTTCATGAAGTTTACCCATTATGTATTTATGTCTTTCTACTTTTAGCATTTCAATTAATTAAAAATAATGCCAAAGATATAAATATTTGAACTAGAATAAATACATGTTGCTTTATATTATTTATGAGATGCATTATTTAAGTAATATAAATGATAAAAATTATTCGAAATCAAATTTAAATTGCATTATTATGCGTTATTAACAAATAAATTGAAAAATATATTAATAATGTCGCATTTATATGCAATTAATGGATATATTTGTTTTCTAACCCTAAAATAACCCCTACAATTATGAAAAAATTATTCCTAATTTTATTATTGTTTTTGTTAACCCTAGGTGCTTTTGCACAAACAAAAACAATTACTGGAACTGTCAAAAACAAAGCGGATGGCATACCTATTCCTGGGATTACTATCACCTTAGATGGAACTTTTAAAGGTAGCGTTTCGGATCTTGATGGAAAATACAGTATTTCTGCTTCCACAGGAGATGTCCTTACATTTAGCTATTTAGGATTCGCTACTTCTAAAGTAAAAGTTACTGCAAACAGCAGTACAATTAATGTTGGGATGTCTGAAGAGCTAAATACATTAAATGAAGTGGTTGTAATGGGATCAACCATTCGAACTACAAGGAAAGAAATGGGTAATGCTGTAACAAGTATTAAATCGTCAGATTTGGTTAAAACACAACCTAACGGACTTGCATCTGCCTTGCAAGGCAAAATTGCAGGAGCACAGATCACGCAAAATTCAGGTGATCCCTCAGGAGGGTTTTCAATTAAATTAAGGGGTACTTCTTCTATTTTGGGAGGGTCTGATCCGCTTTATGTTATCGATGGTGTGGTTATCAGTAACAGTAGTGCTAATATTTCAAATCCTGAGATTGGTGGTAATACAAACTTAGTAATAGGACAAAACCGAACTTCCGATATCAATCCAAACGATATTGAAAGTGTAGAAGTCCTAAACGGTGGCGCCGCAGCAGCTATTTATGGATCTCGTGCAGCAAATGGTGTTGTAATTATTTCTACTAAAAAAGGAAAAGCTGGTAAAGATTCGTACACTTTTTCAACAAGTTTGGTTGTCAATTCTTTACGCAAAAAATTAGATGTCAATCTTGTAAATAAACAATTTGAAATACCTGCAGCTAGTGGAGCATTATTTCCAATTACTGGATTTCCTGCTAGTTCAGCCACTACTGTCCCTGTAAGTCGAGGTTTAAATCAAGCTGGCGTTCCTCAAGGGCTTACAAATATGGACACTCGTTTAAAGAATGTAACTCGTTATGATTTTCAGGATGATATTTTCACCACTGGTATTGGTACTGACACGTACTTCTCAGTCGCAGGCGGTAATACTAACACTAAGTATTTTGCATCGGTTGGTTATCTAGAAAATGGTGGTATTGTAAAAAACACCGATTTCAAAAGACTAGGTCTAAATCTTAAAGTTCAAAATAAAATCAACGAAAAGCTTTCTGCTTCTTTTGGAGTAAATTATGTTACCTCGCGCTCTGAAGACAAGCCTGATGGGAATGTTTTTTACAGTCCGATGAATTCTTCGACGATCAACAATAATATTTATGATATATCTACACGCGATGGTAATGGTAATTTATTAGCAGTTGATCCAGGTCGTGTTAATCCACTCTCTGTTATTGAAACTTTCAAATTTGGACAGCAAACCGATCGTGTGATCGCAAATGTACTATTGAATTACAAGCCTTTTAAAAATTTCAATGCTGACTTTATTGTTGGTTTAGACAATTTTAACCAAAAAGGATTTGGCTTTATTCCTAGATTTCCTTATGCACCAGTTAATGTAGGCACTTATAACGATGGATTTGTGTCAGAAACCGATAATAAAGTTTATCAATTAAACAATGATTTAAATCTTAGGTACGTTTGGAATATATCAAAATATTTTACGGCAACAACTTATGCAGGATACAATGTGCAATATTATAGAGACAAACTTTTTTCTGTTCAAGGACGAGATTTAAAACCATTTATTGAAAATATAAATGCTGCCAATACTATAATAGGTGGTTCCGCTTCTTCTGCAGAAACAAATTATAACCTGTGGGGCGTTTATCTTCAAGAAACTTTTGGCTATAAAAATAAATTATTTGTAACCGCTGCAATTCGACAGGACGCATCCACAATTTTCTCAGCCGATGTAAGAAGACAAATTTATCCAAAAGTGAGCGGAAGTTATGTGCTTTCCAGCGAGGAGTTTATGAAAGACAGTAAAGTGAGCACTGCAAGACTGCGAGCTTCATGGGGAGAATCAGGAAACTTAACGGCGATCGGGGCTTATTCAAGATTTACTAACTATTCTACAGGTAACCTCTTTGGACAAACCTCTTTTACACTTGCGGGGAACAGCCGCGGAAATTTAGGATTAATACCAGAACGCAATGTATCTTATGAAGTAGGAGCTGATTTTGGATTCTTTAATGATAGATTAACACTTTCTGGAACTTATTATAAAGCTGACATTAAAGATTTACTATTGCGTGTACAAGCAGCACCGTCAACTGGCGCAACTTCTTCTATTGAAAATTTAGGTGAAATGACTAATAAAGGGTTAGAATTTACAGTGAAAGGTATAGTTGTTAAAAGTGAAGATTTTAACGTTGAGATTTATGGTAACATGAGCCGAAACAGAAATGAAGTTACTAAATTAAACCAACCGTTCTTTTTATTAGATTCAAATCCTGCGGGTGCTCCGATTGCGGTTCAGCTGAATCGCCCTGTTGGTACTTATTTTGGAAGTTACTATGCACGTAATCCTGATGGCAGCTTGTTACTTATGCCCGATGGATTGCCGCAAACAGAACGCGGAAACACAGCAACTGGAGTAATTCAAAGAAATGCAAATGGACAACCGTTTGGTGATGTTTTAAATAAAGAGATTGGCGATCCAAATCCAGATTTCATCTATGCTTTTGGCACCAATGTTAACTATAAAAAATGGGGTCTTTCTGTTTTATTGGACGGTGTGAGCGGCGGAGATATATGGGATGCTGATTATAGAACACGTCAAGGTACTGGTGCTGGACAATTAGTTGCTCAAGAGTTAAGAGGAGAGTTACCACGTGGTTATGTTTATTCTATTTATAACATTCAAGAATTTCGAATTGTTGATGGTAGCTATCTTAAACTAAGAGAAGTTTCAATAAATTACTCTTTTGGTAAATTGAACAACTTCTTTGAGGACTTTACAATAAATCTTAGTGGTCGTAACCTTTATTCATGGGATAAGTTTACAAGCTATGATCCTGAGGTAAATTCTGGTGGACAATCAGCTGTGGCAAGATATAATTTTGGAACAATTCCAATTCCTCGTACTGTTGCACTAGCGCTTAAATTTAAATTTTAATACAAAGAAAAATGAAAAAATTTATTATTTTATCAGCTCTTATGAGCTTGTTTCTAACCTCTTGCGATGAAGAATTTTTAGATCCAACGCGCGCTTCAGAAGAAGATGTGTTTTCTTCACGCGATGGTTTAGTTGGCGTTGCCAATGGGCTACAATCACGATTTAGTGTTGGACGCCAGAGTCCGTTTGGGTATGCTATCATAACTGCAAATGGATTTACGACAAATGAGCTTGGTGCTCCACAAGGCGGAAATGCAGATGAAGTTGCATTATTTGCTGGTTCTGGAGAGGTTTTACCAGTTAACGGAGTGGTAAGCACTATCTGGGCGCAAAGCTTAATTCTGAACTCGGAAGCTCAAAAGGTGATCAATAATATTGATCGCATTAGCTTACCAGTTGAAAAAGCCAGCGTACTAGTACATGCGTCAATTTTCAAAGCTTTAGCTTTGGGAAATTTAATTCAATTTTTTGAAAGAGTGCCAATCTCAACTGAAAAAAATGCCGTTTTTAATTCACGTGCCGAAGTACTTGCAGTAGTAATTAAAACCCTGGAAGATACCAAGACTTCGTTGCCTAGTGCAACTGGTTTTTCTGGTTTGGTGGGTAATTTAAATTATACCAACACGGTTAATGCTCTTTTGGCTAGGTTTTATCTGATGTCCGGAAGTGCAAATGATTTAGATAAAGCACTAGAACATGCAACATTAGTTAATTTATCTGTCCGTTCTAACTTTCCTTTCGATGCTGTAAATCAAAATTCAATTGCAGCAACTGCATTTTTAGTTGCGAATAATTATCAGCCAATAGGACGTACTTTAGGTTTACCTGCAGCATTACAACCAGTCACAGCTGATGGGCGTATTAATTTTTACATCAATCCAATTTCTACACCTTCAGCAGTTAAAGGAGCTGGATTTTGGAGTGGTGTAGGTTCTTCAGTCCCTGTTTATTTACCAGGTGAAATGATTTTGATCAGAGCAGAAGTATTGGCACGAAAAAATCAGTTGCCGCAAGCTATTATAGAAATTAATCGAATATTACAAAAAACGGCAGCGTCTGATGCGTGGGGTGTTGGCGCAAATTTGCCCGCCTATTCTGGAGCAGCTGACCAAGCAAGTGTGCTAACAGAAATATATAGAAACCGTTGTATTGAGTTGTTTATGTCTGGTTTGAAACTTGAAGATACACGTCGATTTAATCGTCCAGCTAGTGGAACTGTAGGAGCAGAAAGAAACCGTAATTGGTATCCTTACCCAGATTCAGAAAGATTTAACAATACAAATACTCCTGCTGATCCAGCTAATTAAAACTTAAACAGAATCGAGGCGATTAATCTATTTTTTATTTCGCCTCGTTTTTTCAAACTAGTAAAATCCACTTTTATAGTTCTATTGTTATATACAAAAGGTTTGCAATGACTGCATAAAAATAGTTTATGGGTTTCTTTGCGCACTTTTTTATCCAAATTAATTTACACAAAAAATGAAAAAGAATAATACTGATACAGAACAAGAATCCCTTTATTCAAATTTAGACAAAATGAGTACTCAGGAACTACTTCTAAATATCAATAAAGAAGATATGAAAGTAGCTGCTATAATTGAAAAACAAATTCCAAATATTGAAAAACTGGTAGACAGTATCGTATCTAAAATGAAACTGGGAGGCCGTTTATTTTATATTGGAGCCGGCACTTCTGGAAGAATTGGAATTCTTGATGCTTCAGAATGTCCCCCTACTTTTGGAGTTCCCGATAATTGGATTATTGGTATCATAGCCGGAGGTGATTCCGCCATTAGGAAAGCCGTAGAAAATGCTGAAGATGATGTTCATCAAGCTTGGAGAGATTTATCGGCATATGCCATTTCAGGTTTAGATGTGGTTATAGGAATTGCTGCTTCAGGAAATACACCCTATGTCATCGGTGGTTTAAACAAAGCCCGTGAAAATAATATTATCACTGGAAGCATTTCTTGCAATAGTGAAAGTCTGATTTCAAAAGAAGCTGATTATCCTATTGAATTAATTGTAGGACCAGAATTCCTCACTGGAAGTACAAGGATGAAAGCAGGTACCTCGCAAAAATTAGTGCTAAACATGATCTCTACCTCAGTTATGATTAAACTAGGACGAATTTATGGGAATAAAATGATCGATATGCAATTATCCAATAATAAATTGGTACAAAGAGGAATAGAAATGATTGTTGAAGAACTCCAAATAGATGAAAATTCAGCTTCTAAATTGTTAGAAAAACATAAAAGCGTAAGAGCAGTATTACTCAATCAAAATAAAAATCTTGATATTTAACGCTCCGTTATTCAATAATACAAACTCCTAAAGATTATAAAATGACACCAAATGCAATCCTGATCCTTATAATTGTTTATTTTGGTATATTGTTCTATATATCACATATAGTCAGCAAGAAAGATGATAGTAATGAAGCATTTTTTAAAGCTAATAAAAATTCAAAATGGTATTTAGTAGCTTTTGGGATGGTAGGTACTGCTCTATCAGGAGTCACATTTATTTCAGTTCCAGGAGAAGTTGGTGCTCCAAGCGGAGAACAATTTAAATACTTTCAATTTATACTGGGGAATGCTATAGGATTTATTATTATTACTAAACTGCTATTACCCATATATTATAGGATGAATTTAACATCTATATATGGCTATATAGAAAAGAGAATGGGTTTCTATAGCTACAAGACTGCAGCTACTATTTTTTTAGTTAGTAGAACTATTAGCTCCGCATTTAGACTTTATCTAGTAGTTATAGTACTGCAGCGTTATGTTTTCGATTTCTATAAAATCCCTTTCTTCTTGACAGTACTAATATCATTGCTTTTAATATTTTCTTACACCTACAGAGGTGGTCTTAAAACAATAATAATTACTGATACTTTACAAACTTTTTTCCTGGTAACTTCTGTTATTCTGACTATTTATTTCATTTGCGACAGTCTCGATTTAAATGCGATTGGTGCATTCAATGAAGTAAAAAACAGTAACTACTCGAAAGTGTTTTTCTTTGACGATTTTATGACTAGTAAATTTCACTTTGTGAAACAAATTATAGGAGGCATGTTTGTTACGATTGCAATGGTTGGTCTTGACCAAGATTTGATGCAAAAAAATTTAAGTTGTAAAAATATTGGCGAAGCTCAAAAAAATATGTTCACATTTACCGGAATCTTTGTTGTTATCAATATTTTCTTTCTTAGTGTTGGTGCACTTCTCTATATTTATGCAAATAAGAATGGAATCACCGCTCCTCTTGATCTTATTACAAATAAACCCAGAACCGATTTATTATTTCCTGAAATTGCATTAAATCATCTATCAATAATGCCTGCTATTGTATTTTTATTAGGGATTATTGCCGCTACTTTCGCAACAACTGATTCAGCATTGACAGCACTTACGACCTCTTTTTGTGTAGATTTCCTTAATATGGATAAAACGGAAAATCTTAATAAAAAAAACATGGTGAAAACTAGATATTTTGTACACATTAGCTTTTCTGCATTAGTGTTTATTGTAATTCTAATTTTCAACTCTATTAATGACAGTTCTGTGGTCGGAATGATATTCAAGGTTGCTTCCTATACTTATGGGCCTTTGTTGGGGTTATATTCTTTTGGTATATTTAAAAAATCAAAAAAAGTAAATGACAAACTAGTACCTATAATCTGTCTATTATCACCAGCACTGACTTATTTTATTAGCGAAAATTCTAAAACACTACTGTTTGGGTACGTATTTGATAATGAGTTAATCGTACTAAATGGACTACTTACGTTTATAGGACTATACCTAGTAAGTAAAACTTCTAATGAAGAATTACATTTTTAAAATCATCTGCAAAATAAAAATAGTCCTTTAAAATTTAATTATTTGTGAATATGAATGTAAATATAGAATTACTTTATAAAATCGCTCAAAAACCTGCTCGCAAGATAATCGGACTAATGTCAGGTACATCCTTGGACGGCCTAGACGTAGCTTTATGCGAAATTTTAGATTCAGGCCAAAACACACAAGTCAAACTAGTAGAGTTTGATACCGTTGAGTATACACAAGAAATAAAAACAGAAATTCTAAAAGTTTTTGCAAAACAAAATATTGATTTCCACAGTCTGGTTTTATTAAACGAATGGATAGGTATGTTGCATGCTAACATGGTATTAAAATGCTTGGAAAAATGGGGAATTAAAAGTAATGAAGTTGATCTAATTGCCTCGCATGGACAAACAGTATTACACCTACCAAAAATTTTACATCAACAAGAAAAATTTTCAAACGCTACTTTACAAATTGGTGATGGAGATCACATTGCTGTAAAAACAGGTATTATAACGCTTTCTGATTTCAGACAAAAACACCTTGCCGCCGGTGGCGAAGGTGCCCCTTTAGCAGTTTACGGTGATTATTTAATTTTTGGTGAAAAAGGAGAAAATCGTATAATGCTCAACATCGGAGGTATCGCAAATTTTACCTATTTACCAATGGATCTAAATCCGGAAGAAGTTTTTGTAACTGACACAGGAACCGGCAACACTTTAATTGATGCCTTTACCAGATTCTATTTTCCAGATAAAGCCTACGACAAAGATGCTAAAATTGCTTTGCAAGGTATTGTGAATTCCTCACTTTTACAGATTCTTAAATCCAATTCATTCTTCGAAAAACCGTTTCCAAAAACTACAGGGGCAGAACTTTTCAGCATAGAATATGTTAGAAAAGCACAGAAAGAATCCAATACTGAAAACATTTCAATTCCAGATTTATTAGCAACATTAACACGATTCAGTGCAGAAACAATAGCCGAATCCATTCATTACGCTATAAAAAACACAAAATATAACACAGACAGTTTTACAATTTACATGTCTGGAGGAGGAACACACAATCCTTTATTAGTGTCTTGGTTAAAAGAATTACTAGCCTGTAAATTTTTAAAAACAGACATCTTAGGTATTCCAGGTGATGCAAAAGAGGCAATATTGTTTGCTGTTTTAGCAAATGAAACAGTTTCGGGAGGAAACTCTAATTTTGGATCACGTGAAGGTATTCCTGCGGTTTCGATGGGAAAAATTTCCTTTCCTACTTAAAAATAAGAACCTGATAAAAAATCACTTCTCCTTTTTGAAAAAAATAAAAAAATGATAAAAGAACGTATAATTTCACTTGATCTATTGCGAGGCTTTACCATTATGATGATGGTTTTGGTAAATAATCCTGGTAATTGGGGAAATATTTTTGCTCATCTGGAACATGCCAACTGGCATGGTTGCACTCCAACTGATTTAGTTTTCCCTTTCTTTATTTTCATTTTAGGAGCAGCAATCCCTCTTTCGATTCTGTCCAAAGTGTTGAATCAACAAAACTTTTTAAAAATACTAACACGATCCTTGCGAATTATTTCACTTGGACTTTTTTTAGGATTTTATGGTAAAATAGAAATACTTGATTTAGATGGCTATCCCCTGCTAATCTCAAAATTGATTATTACGGGAATTGTAGCCTATGCATTGCTTGGAAATTTCAAACCAAAAATAAAACTGTCCTTAGTTTTGACCTTATTTTTTATTTTTATTTTTCTTGCTTTTAGTGGTATAACCGCATATAGCGATGTCCGTTTGCCTGGAGTTTTACAACGAATTGGTATCGTCTATTTCTTTACTTCACTGGTTTATCTAAAAACGGAAATCAAAGAGCAAATAATTATTGTTCTACTGTTATTAATCGGATATTGGGCCAGCATGACATTAATACCCGTACCTGATTTTGGACCTGCAAATTTAGATAAAGGCACGAATTTAGCGGCTTGGACAGACAATTTATTGTTAAAAAATCATCTCTGGTCGTTTTCTAAAACCTGGGACCCAGAAGGTATTCTTAGTACAATTCCTGCTATTGCAAACGGCATTATAGGTTTGTTAGTTGGACAACTATTTAATAGCAGTTTGACTAAAAAAGAGAAATCCATAAAAATGTTTGGTTCAGGCCTAGCTTTGGTTATTGTAGGTTTAATTTGGAATGAATTTTTTCCGGTAAATAAATCATTGTGGACAAGTTCTTTTGTACTTTATACAGCTGGTTTTGCTACATTATTTTTAGCTATTCTTTATTATATAATCGATATCAAAGGCTACAAAAACTGGACAACACCTGTATTAGTTTGGGGTGTAAACCCAATGATTGTTTTCTTTCTTTCGGGAATCTTGCCGCGGGTCTTATCATCTATAAAAGTTCCTAATCCAGCATATATTATTGGGAATCTTAATGATATTTCAGAAAAAATAGGTCTACAGGATTATTTAAACCGATTTTGTATTGCGCCTTACTTTGAGGAGCCAAAAATAGCCTCTTTAATATGGGCTTTGCTTAATATCCTTTTTTGGTCTATTGTTTTATGGTATTTTAATAAAAAGAAACTTTTTTTTAAAGTGTAATTTAAAATAATCAAAACAACTTAACGCCACGGTATCGTATTTTAAAGATCTGGTCAAGAAATTAGATCAAAAAATAAAGTCAAATTTTATCTCAGATTTATAGAATAAATTTCACTAAAAAAACTATTTTTGAATACTTTATAAACAATACTCTAATGAAAAATCGCAAGCACACTCTTTTGCTTATTTTATTCTTTTTACTATCTTTTTCGATTGGTAACGCACAAACATCCGCTACAAATCCCAAAAATGAATTTAGAGCCGTTTGGATTGCTACAGTGGTGAATATTGATTGGCCTAAAATGAGTACTGATAATGTTGCCAAACAAAAAGCAGATTATATTGAGATTTTAGAGGCTTATAAAAAATTAAATTATAATGCAGTCATTGTTCAGATTCGAAGTGTTGGTGATGCTTTTTATCCAACCCAATTAGCACCTTGGTCCCGATTTTTGACCGGTAAAGAAGGACAGGCACCAAAACCTTATTTTGACACCTTAGCGTGGATGATCACTGAAACGCATGCCAGAGGTTTTGAATTTCATGCTTGGATGAATCCATATCGTGCCACAATGGATTACAATACTGCACTTTTAAGTCCACAACACGATTTTTTTAAATATCCCGAATGGATGATAAAATATGGTGGTAAATACTATTACAATCCTGCTTTGCCTGAAGTTCAAAATCATTTGACAGCTGTCGTTGAAGAAGTCGTTACAAATTATGACATTGATGCCATTCATTTTGATGATTATTTTTATCCGTATAAAATAAAAGGCGAATTATTTGACGACACTGATTCTTTCAAAAAATATGGAGATGGATTGGATTTAGCGGATTGGAGACGTAAAAATGTGAATGATTTTGTAAAAAGTGTTTCAATATCGATCAAAAAAATCAAACCGTGGGTGCAATTTGGCATCAGCCCATTTGGTGTCTGGAGAAATAAATCAGTAGATCCAAGAGGTTCCGAAACGGAATCTGGGCAAACTAATTACGATGATTTATTTGCTGATCCGTTAGCGTGGATGGAAAACAAGTGGATTGATTACCTTGTTCCGCAGCTATACTGGAGTATGGATCACCCTAAAGCTTCCTATTCGAAATTGTTGCGTTGGTGGTCTGAAAATTCAACAAATACGGCAATCTATATTGGTAACGGATCATACAAAATCAATACCGACTCTGACAAAAGATGGAATAATCCATACGAAATCCCCAACCAAATAGACATTACCAGATCATATAAAAATATTCAGGGTAATGCTTTTTTTAGTGCCAAATCATTTTTAAACAAAAATCAAAGTGTGACTCGATTACTGGAAAACAACCAATACAAATATCCTGCACTTCCTCACGTTGTTCCAAATTTTGTCAAAAAAGTAATCGCTGTTCCAAGGGCAAACGCACTGGTTAAAAATTCGATTTCTTCTAGTTTTTATGTTCCTTATCCTGAAAATAGTCAAGTGCGTTATGTGATGGTTTATGGATCTACATCTGAAACACAAATTGATGTGAATGATCCGAGCCAAATCATCAACAAAATTGCTTTCAATGAGAAAAACCCAGTTGAAATAGTAATTCCTACTTATAAATTAGATAAAAATAATTCCTGCGCCATTACATTCATCGATTTTTATGGCAATGAAAGTGAAGCTGCTTTTGTCAATTTTACACTATAATTTTAATTGAATATAATTTGCCTTAAATGAAAACAGACAATAGACCCTGGTATTGGATTCCCGTTTTAAACTTTGCTTCAGGCTTGCCGTATGCTATTATTATTTCGGTTTCGGTAATAATGTATAAAAACCTAGGAATCAACAATGAGGATATTGGTATATATACCAGTTTACTATATTTACCATGGGTAATCAAACCGCTGTGGAGCCCTTTTATTGACCTCTATTCGACTAAAAGAAAATGGTTTTTGAGCATGCAATTACTGATTGCAGTTGCATTTTTGATTGTGGGTTTGACCATTCCTATGAATAATTTTTTCATGCTAAGTCTAGCTGTTTTTTGGATGGCGGCATTTGCATCAGCCTCTAATGATGTGGCCAGTGATGGCTTTTACATGTTGGCTTTAGAGAAAGACCAACAATCCTTTTTCCTTGGAATCCGGAGTACATTTTACAGACTTTCTATGCTTACCGGAAACGGATTAATTGTAGTTATTGCTGGTTATCTGGAACAGGAATATGGAGACAAACAAAAAGCATGGTCCTACACCATGGTAATTGTAGGATTAATTATGACGGTAATTACCATTTACAATTATTTTTCGACTCCAAAAATTGAAACAAAAATTGCAGAGGCAAAAACGGAATCAGTCCCAAATAAAAGCTTCGGAGTTGTTTTTGCTACTTTTTTTCAAAAGAAACAAATTGGTTTAGTTTTGGCTTTCATTTTATTATTCAGATTAGGAGAATCTCAGTTATTAAAAATGTTAACTCCTTTTTTAATAGATCCTATAACTGCAGGAGGCATGGGCTTAACCACACAGGATGTTGGCGTTATCTATGGGACTTTTGGCGTGATTTCGCTTACTTTGGGCGGCATCTTAGGCGGTATTGCCATTTCCAGAGATGGATTAGGAAAATGGATGTTACCCATGATTTTAGCCATGCACTTACCTATAATAGGATTCATACTATTATCCCATTTTCATCCCGGTTCCGTTTTCTATATTTATGCGACGGTGATTGCGGAACAATTTGGTTATGGTTTTGGTTTTGCGGCTTTCATGATGTACTTGATTTATGTGGCTGATGGCGAATCAAAAACCTCTCACTACTCTATTGCAACCGGATTTATGGCGTTAGGAATGATGCTTCCGGGAATGTTGAGCGGATTTATTCAAGACTATTTGGGCTATGGAAATTTCTTTATTTGGGTGTTTTTGGCAACCATCCCTGGATTAATTTTATCCCGCTTTTTGATTTTTCCTGCAAATTTCGGTAAGAAAACAGAACAAGAATAAACAAACTAGCTTTTTTTTAAACATATAAGTCATATAAGTTTATTTAAGAAAGTAAGACTCTCTTAAAAATAACTGTTTTTTCACAACCCTTTTAAATAATTATTTATTCTGTGTAATTTGACTTACGTGACTTATTTGTTTAAAATTAACATCATATTCATTTTATAATGACAATAGAACAAAAAATAGGACAATTTTTTTTTCCAGCCGTTTTCATCAATGATACTGAGGAAAACATTCAGGCTACCGAACGATTAATAAAAGAGCACAATATAGGTGGATTGACTTTTTTTCACAGCCGTGCCAGTGCAGCAACCAATTATGAAACTACAAAAAAAGTAGTCCTGAATGATGGTAGTTTTCAGCGTTTAAAAGAACTCATAATCAGATATCAAAATTGTGCTACGACTCCGTTATTAATGAGTATTGATGCCGAATGGGGATTGGCTATGCGCGTAGAAAAAACACCACAATATCCGTATGCGATTACCCTTGGCGCTTTGCCTGACAATAAAAAAAATCTGGTTTATGAAGTAGGCAAACAAATAGGTTTAGACTTAAAATCAGTTGGGATTCATTATAATTTATCGCCATTGGCGGATATCAATAACAATCCGAATAATCCTGTAATTGGCTACCGTTCTTTTGGTCAAGACAAAAAAAAAGTAACTGATTTTGCGCTGGAATATCTCAGAGGACTTAATGATGCTGGTGTTTTAGGCTGTCTCAAACATTTTCCCGGACACGGAAATACTAATGTTGATTCGCATTTGGGATTACCTATTTTAAAAGAAACTCTCGAAGAATTAGTAGCCAATGAACTGGTTCCGTTTATAAAAGGAATTGAGAACAAAGTCGATTCGATTATGATTGGTCATTTGGCAGTTCCTGCTTTGAACGAAGGAAAAAACACTTCGGCAACGCTGTCAAAATCCGTGATTGAAACCCTTTTGCGCAAGCAATTGGGCTATGATGGTTTAGTGATTTCGGATGCGTTGAATATGCACAGCGTTTCTAAATTATACGATCAAAAAGGGCAACTGGAATGGGAAGCTTTTAATGCTGGTAATGATATTTTGTGCTTTGCCGAAAACGTACCCGAAGGAATACAGGAAATCCTAAAAAACGCAACTCCGGAACGGATTGAAGCTAGCTTTAACCGGTTGTGGAAATGCAAACAAAAAGCAGGTATTATAGACGGAACTTCTAAATTACCGCATCTTTCCCGGAATGCTTTTGATTTTAAAACCACTTCTGAATTAAACTCAAAAATTGCTCAAAATTGCATTACTAAAATAAAAGACACCCGCAATACCGTTACGCTTTTTGATGCAAAAAACAGAGCGAATCTAGCCAAAATAAGTCTGTATAAAAACACTGAAAATTCTTTTTTTAAAAATTTATCGGCCGCATTGCCTTGTCCTGAATTTTGCTATGAAAGAGGAGATACCATAGCCCTGAATGAATTAGATGAACTGCTACTTGATTTTGATACTATTCTTATTGCTTTGTTTGTTCCAAAAGCCAAACCAATGAATAATTTTGATATAGATGATTTTGTATTGCAGTATTTAGAAAAATTATTTATTTCAAAAAAGTGTTTTTTATATGTCTTTGGAAACCCGTACGCATTACAGATAATTCCTAACTTAAGTGCTACTGCAGGAATCGTTCAAGTGTATCAGGATTTTTCGGAATTTCAAGAAACAGCAGCTTATCAATTACTGGAAAATATGGAGTGCAATGGAACTCTACCGGTGCAAATATCAACTATTAAATAGACTCATAAAATATTTAATTTTCTCTAAAAAGGACTACGGATTGTGAAAAATAGCCAAAAAATAAATTCCGAAATATTTTAAATCCCGAATGGTTTAATTTGAAAATTCTATTAATAAAATCTACAAAAAACCAAAACTGATAGAGCAGCCACTTTAGGATATAAGGCTTTTTTTTATCTATATTGCACATCCAAACACTATAGAATGGATATAAAAATCAACAAAAATAAAGAATTATCAATAGGACAAGCGTTGGTTCCTGTTCTAGCGCTCATCATGCTGCTAGGTTTTAATGTATTCGTTTACGGTGATGATGCTTTGAGCGGAAGCAATCAATTTGTACTCTTGCTGGGTGGAGCTGTTGCAGCAATTATAGGTTTTTTTAATAAGGTTACCTATCAAAAAATGATTGATGAAGTGGCTGAGAACATCAAATCAACCGTAGGCGCTATCCTGATCTTACTTATGGTTGGAGCATTAGCGGGAACTTGGTTGGTAAGTGGCATTATTCCTTCGATGATTTATTATGGGTTACAAATTTTGAGTCCAACGGTATTTTTGCCTGCTACATTGCTAATTTGTTCTATAATTTCTATTGCTACCGGAAGCTCCTGGACCACCAGTGCTACGGTAGGTATAGCATTAATTGGTGTTGGTGGCGCATTGGGTTTTGATTTAGGAATGGTTGCAGGGGCCGTTATTTCCGGAGCCTATTTCGGAGACAAATTATCGCCCATGTCAGACACAACAAACCTCGCCCCTGCTATGGCCGGAACCGATTTGTTTACGCACATAAGATATATGATGATAACAACAATTCCTACGTATATTATTACTCTAATTTTGTTTATTATTCTGGGTTTGACAGTGGATATTAAAGGAGATGTGGATATAAAAACACTGCTGAATGATATTGAAAGTTCTTTTACTGTTTCGGGATGGTTATTTATAGTTCCCGCTGTTGTTATTGGATTAATCATAAAAAAAACAGAACCGCTAATTGCTCTTTTAGCAGGAACTCTTCTGGCTGCTGTATTTGCAATTCTATTTCAACCTCACATCATCAATCAAATTTCTGGTGTCAACAACATGACTTTACAATCCGGTTACAGAGGAATAATGGATGCCATAACAACTAAAGTAAGCATTCCTACTACAAATGAAACCCTTGCGGATTTATTTACTTCCGGAGGAATGCAAAAAATGCTGGGAACTATATGGTTGATTCTTTGCGCAATGGTTTTTGGTGGCATTATGGATGCAATTGGCGCATTGGCAACAATTAGTAAAGCCCTCTTAAAATTAGCACACACCACTTTTGGTTTATTTGCGTCTACCGTAGGGAGCTGTTTGGCATTAAACATTACAGCTTCGGATCAATATTTAGCCATTGTAGTTCCGGGTAAAATGTTTGCGAAAGCCTATAAAAATAAAGGTTTAGCCCCTGAAAACTTAAGTAGAACATTAGAAGACGCCGGGACTGTAACCTCGGTATTAATTCCTTGGAATACCTGCGGAGCGTACCAATCAGGAACATTAGGTGTGCCAACATTAGACTATCTTCCTTTTGCCTTTTTTAATCTTTTAAGCCCTTTTATGACTTTATTATTTGCTGCTTTCAACATAAAAATAAGACAATTACAAAGTGATGCGAACAATACATCTATCTAAATAAAAGTTATCATGTAACCACTAATTCTCATCATCGATTTAGGAAACATCAAAACCTAATTCTAGATTTAGAAATAAATAAGAAAATGCTGTAGCTGAAAGAATAAATGGAATATTAAAGCAGGAATTTATGATTGACAAATACAATCTAGATTTAAAAGTTATGAAGCAAATTGTAAAAGAATCAATCAGCATATACAATGAATTAAGACCTCATTATTCTAATTTCATGCTGACTCCAAACAAAATGCATTTACAAAATCAAATTAAAATGAGGACATATAAAACAAAAAACACTTACAAAAACGTTTTTGCAAGTGTTTAATTAAATATTTTTATCTAATAATCTGTATCGGTTATTCAGGACAAGACAACTTAATAACTTCGTTAGGTTTTAAAAAAACTATTGTTTCCCAATTAATACTTATATTCTCCTTAGTTACTTTGTTCAGAAGCCCAATTATCCATATAAGTTTCAAACACATTTAAAGGCACGGAACCAACCTGCAAAATGGCATCGTGAAACTTTTTGATTTCAAACTTGCTGCCTAAGCTTTTGATGTATTTGGCTTTCAATTCCGAAATTTTCAATTCCCCTGTTTTATAGGAAAGCGCTTGTCCTGGCATTGCCATATATCTTTCTGTTTCTGAAACAGAAGCTTGCTGCTCTCTTCCCCCTTTTTCCATCATGTATTGGATTGACTCTTCTCTTGTCATTATTCCGGTATGCAATCCAACGTCTGTCACTAATCGTATCGCTCTAAATAATTCTGATTTGTAGGCAGCCAATTTTTGATAAGGATCGGTGTACAATCCTAGTTCATCACCCAATGATTCGGCATACAAAGCCCAGCCTTCAGAAAAAACGGAATAGCCAGCAAATTTTCTGATTTTAGGCATGGATTGATTCTCTTGCTGTAAGGACAATTGAAAATGGTGCCCCGGAATTGCTTCATGTATAAAAAGATTGTCCATCCCCAACTTATTGAATTTAGTAGCGTCAACGATTGGAACATTAAAATAACCGGGTCTGCTACCGTCCGTTGTGCCTCTTTCATAATTGGCTGCCGACGTCGCCGCTTTAAATTTTTCAATTGCCTTCACCTCGAAGGCTGTTTTGGGAACAATATTGAATAATTTTTTCAGCTTCGGCTCTATGATGGGCAGGATGGCTCTGTAACTTTCCAATATTTCTTCGTCAGTGGTGAAAGGAAAAAAGGAGGGATCAGTCAGGGCATGATTGAAAAATGCAGTTCGGTCTCCCTGAAAGCCAATTTTTATCTTGAGGTCATCGATCTCTTTAGTAATCTGTTCCACCTCTCGAAGTCCCGTTTGGTAAATTTCATCCGGTGTTTGATTGGTAGTGGTGTTTACTCCAACAAAATATTCATACATTGCTTTTCCATTGGGCAAATCATTGTAGCCCGATGTGGTTCTGGATTTTGGCAAATAAACATTTTTTAAATAATCGGCCAGTTTTCGGTAAGTAGGGATTATTTTAGTGTTGATTGCCTTTTGATAGGCCAATCGTATCGTTTTCTTTTCTTTTGCAGAAAAGGAGCTTGGCATATTCCGAACGGGTTCATAAAAGATATTTTTAAGTGTATCTGTCGCAATTTGAGCTTCCAGCTGCGGAATCATTTTAATCACCAAGGCTTTGGGAAGTACCATTTTCATTGCAACGCCTTTGTTAAAATTAGCTATCGCAGTATCGGCCCATATCGTAAAACCATCAATTCGTTTGAGCCAGTTTTCATAATCTTTCGCTGTTTTAAATGGTTGAGAACTTTTTCCTGAACCAAGAGAAGGTAATGAACTGGGATAGCCCCTAAACTGGCTAAAGGGAATGTATTCAAGATGGAATGTTTCTCTTTCCAGGGCTTGCTTTATTTGGAGACTTACGATGTCGAAAGAAATTTTATCAAAAGAATTCAGCTTGTTTCTATCAAACGATGCTAATTGTTTTTGATACACGATGGTAAAGTCGTGTTGTTTTTTTAGGTAGGGTTCAGCTATATCGTTCGGAAATAAATCGTTGTACCTGTTGTCGCCTCTTTGTGTAGCTGTCAATGGGTTTAATAGCAAGCCTTCTTCGTAATAATTATCTAGAAATTTGCTGAATTTAGCATTGCTTGAGTTTTTTTGTGCCATTACAATTGTGCCGGTGAAAACAAAAAGCAGGACTGCTATTTTTCTAAGAAGAGATTTTAATTTATTCATATTAAGGATTATTTAGAAAATGATTTAATACTACACGCTTGATTAGTCTTTCGATTAAATGGCTGCTATTAGGGTATTTATGTTAATTTTTTTTTTCAATATGCTAATTTATGTTTTATTTTTTTAACTATTGCAATTATTTAGTTTGTCCTCAAAGCGCTATTATTTACAATACCATTTCCAGTTTGTACTTTAACTCAAAATAGTTTTGATTTACTTCTATTACTTTTATACCGGCTTCTTCAATAGCGGTTAATTCTTCTTTTTTTGATCCATCTGCATCAAAATAGAAGAGTATATTTTTATCACATTCTGTAAGTGTTTGTATTACTTTGTCTGCAAACATGTTTTTTACTTATAAAATTAGATGTGATCTAGCAATACTCTCTTTCATTTTATTCTCCACATTTGCGGCTTCAGCGAATTCGTACCATCTTTTCACAGCCTGATCAATTTGCTGGATGATAGTATTCGCCTTTTTTATATTCATTGATTTTGCTACTGTCAGTAAATCTTCTCTGGTAATATAGGTTCTCTTTCCATTAATACTTAAGTTATGCTGACTTACCCAATCACTATCAGGGCGATAGGCAAAACAAATATCATAAGCAGGAGAAAGTTCCCAATTACCCTCTTTCTTTAGTCGAAATGCAAAGTTTTTTGTATGGTCATCACAATTGCGTGCTATTACATTAAACACCATCCTTCTGTATAACTGTTCCGCTTGTGGATACGGTAGTTTTAATAAACGCATGGTTTGAAACAACTGTTCGTAACTAAAACTCGTTATTTGGTTAAAGTCATAGTGTTGCATTGCACATAACGTTTGTATGTGGTGTTTTTGATCGCCATTTTCTCTGTCAAAACGTTTCGTCATGAAATGCGCTCTACCATTTTCTTCGTATAAACGGCATTCCATCATTTCAATTCCGGCTGCTCTTGCCATCAGATAATAGGCCATTTCAATTCTACCATAGCCAGTACTTGCACCAAACTGCACATCGCTTACCGTATCAAGTTTGATTAACCAATGTTCAAATCCTTTTGGGGCATTTGTTTGTCCGGATTTTACCTGTCCTGTTTTTTCGTTATAGGCAATAATGGCTTTTGGACGAGCACCACCAGCTGAGGTTCCAATTTTAAGGATGTTCATCATGGCTTCTTGCTCGTTTTGGTTTAGATTGGCTGTAAAACCTTCTCTTTTGTACAGCATTTTTTGAGAGATGGCTACCAAGCTATCCACTTCTATATCAAAAGCTCTTTTATTGACATTAAATTGGGAAGGTTCAAATTCAAGCGCACCCATACCACGGGTTCCTATAAAGCAAAGCATTTCAACAGGGTTCATACTGTTTTCCGGTCGACCATTTTGGGCCAGCCAACTGTTAATTAATTGGTTTCCATAATCATCTGGCAATACATCTGCCAGCAATCCAGGAAGTCCTTTAAATGTTTTAATTTCTTTTAATTCTGCGAAAGTAAAAATACGTCCACGAGCATTATTGGCAGGCATTTTTAATGGGGCTAAATCCCAGTTTTTCGCCAAGAATTTTGCCTCATATTCAAAACTAGCTACTCCCGTTTCTGTATTCCAAGCAACAGCTCCCACCGTTTCATTCCATATTTTAACAAATGCCGTTGTTATCATTACCAATCTGATTTTTTATTAGAATCATTGTCACTGTTTCTCGCTCGTTGTCTTTTTTGCTGATCTAGTTTAGCTAACTCTATAGGACTTATTTGTTCTTGTATCTTGAAAACCTCCATAATATAGAGAAGGTCTAATACTCTTAATACTTGTAGCAAGGTTGGGACTGTTATTGTTCCCCCTTTTTCTAGTAAGCTGAGTGTAGAACGGCTTATATTTGCGGCTCCGGCAACCTCTTCCTGCGTTTTGTTCTGCGATAAGCGATGGTGTTTAACAAAAGCACCGATGGTTTGTGCTAAAGCGTTATCGCTCATTGCTATCCAGTTTATGTATGATGTATCATTCATAAAGTAGTTATTTATGATTTAATGACTGATGTGTCATACAAATATAGCTAATTTTAACGAAAAACTCAATAAATAACTTTAAAAGACTATTTCATTAAGAATGTTTTGGTCTTCATCTTCATCTAAAATTTCCATCGGTACATATTCTTCACAAAAGGATTTAAATTTGTCTTCCGAATTTTTATCCCAGAAAATGATTCTTTCTTGATTTAAAAGGCCTAAAACTTTTTTACATACCTCTTGTTCAGTAATTACAATGATTAGCACCCCTGATGTGGAGAAAAAACAAAAACAGATCACTGTGGACATGCTAACTTTACCTGCATAAAAAGTTAAGAATAAAACCTTAATTTTAACATATGAAACAAGTGCGTAAAATTTATGACCGAGCTTTTAAAGAGAAAGCCGTTCAATTGAGTTATGAGAGACATAACATCTCAGAACTGGCCAGAGAATTAGGAGTTACAGCTCCACAATTGTATAAATGGAGAAAAGAATACGAAGAGTTTGGACAAGGAAGTTTTCCAGGTAATGGCAATTTAAAGCAAACGCCAGAACAGGAGCTAATTTCTGAGCTTGAAAGAAAACTCAAAGATGCTGAACTAGAGCGAGATATATTAAAAAAAGCAATTGGCATCTTTTCCAAAAACGGTCGATGATTTATGCTTTCATCAGAAACAATGAAAAGATATTTCCGATTGAAAATATGTGTAAAGTATTGCAAGTTGGTCAAAGAAGTTATTATCAATGGAAAAGTCGGTCCGTTTCAGATAGAAAACAAAGAGTTGAGCTTGTTAAAGAAAAAATAACATTCATTTATTTTAATTCAAAACAAAGATATGGAAGTCCAAGAATGACTGCCGAGTTGGCTTCTTTAGGTAATAAATTATCAAGGATTACAGTTGCTAAATATATGAATCAACTGGGTTTACGAAGTAAATTAAGCAAGAAATTCAAGGTTACCACAAATTCTAAGCATAAGTATTTAATTGTACCCAATGTTTTAAATAGAGAATTTTCGGTTACAGAACCTTCAAAAGCTTGGGTATCGGACATTACTTATATTCGAGTAAAAGAAGGGTTTTTATATTTAACAACCGTTTTAGACCTCTATGACAGAAAAATTATAGGTTGGAGTCTAAGTAACGGGATGAGTGTAGAGGAAACTTCTTTGGCGGCTAGGAGAATGGCTATTAAAAACCGAAGCATTGAAAAAGGATTGGTATTTCATTCTGACCGAGGCATTCAATACGCCAGCAAGAAGTTTACTAATGTGATTGATTCCTATAAAATGATTACAAGGAGTATAAGTAGAAAAGGGAATTGTTGGGATAATGCAGTAGCTGAGAGCTTTTTTAAGACTTTGAAAACCGAACAAATTTATGGTAATAAACTTATATCAAAAGAGCAAATGGAACTCGATATATTTGAATTTATTGAAATCTGGTACAACAGAAAAAGAAGGCATTCCGCCTTAGATTACAAAACAATAGAAGAATTCTGGAAACAGAAAAATAATTTTAAAAATGTTGCTTAACTAATACTGCGGGTTTTATTTGCATATCCATATCATTAAAAGTGGGTATTGTATACTTAAAATAATTCTTGTTTTTTTGTACAATACTATAAGGTTATAAATACAAATGTCATGATAAAAATTCTATACTTATTGATTGTTGGTATGGTTTTCTTTTTATTAAAAATAATACAATAAACATTCCGCCATAGTTTTCAAAGCTATTCTGTTTAAGAGAAAGTATCCCATTTAAAAGGCTTCCAAAAAGGAGGTCTTGAAGATGAAAGCGATAAATATTAATTTGTGAGTAACAAAATGTTTTAAGCACTGATCTAAAACTACAAATAGAAATTGAAAAAATATTTAATTAAAAAATAGCCTTTTACGGAAACCCGTAAAGAAGTATCAAAAAACAATCTTACGTTTGTTTTTATTTGTATATATAATCGTAATAATTAATTATAAAAACAATTACGATTACTAACCATAACATCAATATTCTGCTTTTACTTTTAAATAATTTAATTATGAAAAAAACTTTACTCCTACTATTGTTTCTTCTTGCGGCAATGCAACCAAATTTATTTGCACAAAAAGTAACACTAACAACTTCAAAAACTACAATAGCGGAAAATGAAAGCGCAAGCCTAACAGCCACACTTGATGTGCCAACCGACAAGGATGTTACAATAAGTCTGGCATCTACAGGAACTGCGATACTTAGCCCAGATTTCATCACAAATTCTGCTGTAGTTATCACTACTGCCGCGGGAGGGAATGGTTCTGGAAGTAATGCCAACCAACTAAGTTCTCCAAATAGTTTTTTTGTAGACAATGCGGGTAACATATACGTTACGGATACACAAAATAACCGAATTCAAAAATGGGCTCCTGGAGCAATTAGCGGGACAACTGTTGCTGGGGGAAATGGAATGGGAGCAAATGCCAACCAACTGTCGTCTCCAAACAATCTATTTGTTGATACAGCAGGAAATATTTATATTGCTGATACTCAAAACTACCGAATTCAAAAATGGGCGCCTGGAGCAATTACAGGCACAACAGTGGCAGGTGGAAACGGTATGGGTTCAAATGCTAATCAACTAAGTTATCCAAATAGATTTTTTGTAGACACCATAGGTAATATTTATGTTGTAGACGGAATGAACAATCGAATTCAAAAATGGGAGGCCGGTGCCATTACCGGAACAACAGTCGCAGGGGGCAATGGAACAGGTTCAGGTGCCAACCAACTAAGTTCTCCAAATAGTTTTTTTGTAGACAATGCGGGTAACATATACGTTACGGATACACAAAATAACCGAATTCAAAAATGGGCTCCTGGAGCAATTAGCGGGACAACTGTTGCTGGGGGAAATGGAATGGGATCAAATGCCAACCAACTGTCTTATCCAAATAATCTGTTTGTTGACACTGCTGAAAATATCTACATTGCTGATAGCCAAAACAATAGAATCCAAAAATGGGCGCTTGGAGCAACTACAGGAATAACGGTAGCGGGCGGAAATGGCATGGGGTCAAATGCCAACCAACTGTCTTATCCAAATAATCTGTTTGTTGACACTGCTGAAAATATCTACATTGCTGATAGCCAAAACAATAGAATCCAAAAATGGGCGCTTGGAGCAACTACAGGAACCACAGTTGCTGGTGGGAATGGTGCAGGAGCCAATGCTAACCAACTAAGTTCTCCAAACAGTTTTTTTATTGACACTACAGCAAACATTTATGTTGCAGACGGCATGAACAATCGAATTCAAAAATACCAATATTCTCCACAAATTATTATTAAAGCCGGACAAACTACTGCACAACTTATAGTAAGCGGCATTGTTGATAGCGCAGATGAATATGATGAAACTATTGTTTTGGAGCCAGGAATTACCAATGCTACATTGGCAAGTACCGATCCGATTCGAATTACTTTAACTGACAATAATACCCCACCAACAGTCACTTTTACTTTTAGTAAAGACAAAATTACAGAAAACTCACAGACAGATGTAACATTAACAGCTACACTATCAAATATTTCAGGTAAGGATATTGACATCGATTTTTTAATCCAAGGTACCGCCACGGAAACAGGCGAATATACTGTTAACAGTAAGCGTATTTCGATACCGGCAAATAAACCCTCTGGGAATACCTCCATCTCAACAAAAGGACTGGATGACACTTTAGTGGAAATGTTGGAAAGTATCATTTTTAAAATAAGCACAATAACTAATGCTACAGCTACTATAGATACGGCGACTTTATATTTAGAAAGCGATGATAATCCAAAAGTTACCGTTACGGTTTCTCCCACTACAATAGCGGAGCACGAGAGCGCAACCATCACAGCCACGCTTGACGCAGCATCTTCTAAGGATGTAACTATAAGTCTCGAATCAAACGGAACGGCTGTTTACGATCAGGATTTTAAAACCAATTCAGCAGTTGTGATTTCTAAAGTTGCGGGAGGGAATGGTGCTGGCAGTAACGCTAATCAACTTAATTATCCAAGCAAAATGTCTGTGGATGCTGGCGGAAATGTATATATTGCTAACAGCAATAAAATTCAAAAATGGGCTCCTGGTGCAAACGAAGGAACTACAGTTTTGACTATCGCTAGCGGTACATATGTTGATTTTATTATTGTTGATGGAAATGGGAATATTTATATATTGGATCGAATGCAGTCAAGGATTGAAAAATGGGTACCAGGAGCGACTTCCGGAGTTACAGTCTCTGGTGGTAACGGTTCAGGATCAAATGCGAATCAATTTAATAGTCCGAGTAATTTTTTTGTAGATGCAATTGGTAATATTTATGTTACAGATACAAACAACAACAGAATACAAAAATGGACACCAGGCGCAACAACCGGAATTACAGTTGCCGGAGGAAACGGAAACGGAGCGACCGCAAATCAATTGAATAATCCAAGAGCTACTTTTGTAGACGCTGCCGGGAATATTTATGTAAATGACAATATGAATAATCGTATTCAAAAATGGACTCCAGGTTCTTTAACTGGGGTTACAGTATTGGGTGCCGGTCCGGTGGCAGAATATGTATACTTAGGACAAAACATCGAAGGTCTTTTTGTAAATAGTACGGAGAAAATATTTTTGATGTCCTCAGAATACACTAATACAGGAGAAGTAAAATATATCAAAAAATGGAATCCTGTGACTAGAAAAAGTGAGGTATTAGCAGGGAGCAATGGTATAGGTTCTGAAAATAATCAATTAAAAAACCCACAAGGGTTTACTTTAGATTCAAAAGGGAATCTATATATAGCAGACACAGAAAACAATCGAATTCAAAAATACCAATATTCACCACAAATTATTATTAAAGCTGGACAGACCAGTGCACAACTTATCGTTAGCGGTATAGAGGATGAACTGGAAAATGAGGGTACTGAATTAATTGTTTTAAAAACAGCTGCTGTAAACGCGACTCTTAGTTCTACAGATGATATTAAAGTTAATTTACTGGATAATACCAGAACATTAACGCTGCAAGTGAACAGTCCTTTTACTGGTCTGGAAAACGGAGCTGTGGCCTGGGGATTATGACCGAGATGGTGATCAGGATGTGGCGGTTATGGGCACCGGAAACAGTGGTGCCGTAACCATATTATATGAAAATAGAAATGGTGTTTTTGTAGATACTAATCAAAATTTCACAAAGTTATATGGAGGAGATATATCTTGGGTAGATCTTAATAAAGATGGTTGGATTGATTTGGTGGTATCCGGATTTAACGCAACTCCACAAACAAAGGTGTATATGAATAATAAGGGGACTAGTTTTACTCCATCTGCCGAATATGGATTGCCGCAATTGTATTCCTCTAAAATGGCTTGGGGTGATCTGGATAATGACGGAGACATTGATTTAGCGATTTCCGGTATTGACAAAGACGAAAAATATGTTTTTAATATTTTATATAAAGAAGATAATCAAAATAAATTTGTTATTGAGCCCAAAACAAGTGCAACAATTAATAACACTATGATGTCTAATAATTATCAAGGGTTTATTAATGGCGATTTAAAAATAGTTGATATTGATTTAGATGGTGATAATGACATCATCTATAATGGTGAAAACTCTTCCGGCCAACCAATTAGTAATACCATTTATAATTCTTATATAAAAACGGTCATTCCTAATAATTATAATTTCAGTCAACCCCTAAATTTAAAAAATTCGGTAATTGAAGTGGCCAAAATGAATTCTTCGCAAGGTAATTTGACCGTCTTATCCAGCGGAGTTGATTCTAATGGGGTTAATCAGTTTTACGCTTCTACTATTTTAGCTGGGAATGGTGGAGCTGGGAGTGAAAGTCAATTTCCAAAATTAAAAAAGGGAGACATTGCTGTTTCCGATTATAATAATGATGGAATCAATGACATCTTTTTTACTGGAGAAGATGCTTCTGGAGTTCCAATTTCTAAATTATATTTTCAAAATACTGATGGAAATTATAAACCCTCGCCAATAGCCATAGAAGGATTGCGTAACTCAACAGCCAATTGGGTAGATTATGATGGGGACGGAGATTTAGATCTCTTTTTGACTGGGATTAGCGCAGCTGGTGGAGCAAAATCATTATTGTATGTGTCGGATATCGCCAATAAGAAAAATACGGCTCCAGTAATAGTAAGCGGTTTAATTGCAGAAGATTTAGGTAATGGAAAAATAAAATTCAAATGGAATGCTCCAAAGGATGATTATAGCACTAATTTAGGTTATGTCATTAAGCTTGGTACGACTCCCGGCGGGACCGAGCTTTCTAATACGGAAAGTAACCTGACTACCGGTGCAAGATTGATTACAAAACCGGCTGCTATCTATACTGGGTTTTACGAAATGCAACTTAATCCCGGAAAATACTATTGGTCTGTACAAGCTGTTGACACGGGATTGAAAGGCGGGTTTTTTTCAGCAGAGGATTCCTTTACCTTAACCTATGATTGGAAAATTTTGAACCAAGGTGGAATTATTGATCGATCTATATCCGGAATAGAGGCTCCGGTCATTAAATTAGCCGACTTGGACAATGATAACGATTTGGATCTAATTTATGCCAATGCTAATGGCTCTGGTTCTCAAATTTTACGATTTGATGGTAAACGATTGCTTGCCGATAATAATGTTTCTAATATTAACAGTTTTGTATATACCATTAACTACATAAATAATATTAATAGTTTAGCAGTTGGCGATATTAACGGGGACGGTATTGCTGACCTGGTTAGAAATGATTTCAATTCAATAAATAATTTAGTTCTAAATTTAAGTAACGGCACTGATTATACTTCCATTCCTTTAGGTGCCGGCTTATTCAAGTCCAAAATCAAAATTGTAGATATGAACAATGATGGCCAATCCGACATTGTAGTATTGGGAATGTCTACAAATACCATATCAGGTCTGCCAAAATTATGGATTTACGAATATGATAAATCTACCAATCCGCCAAGCTTCAAAAAGACAGATGCTTCTGCCCAGATAGCTCCCCTTGCAAATGCCTCTTTCGATTTAGGGGACATTGACAAAGATCAGGATATTGATTTAATAATCACGGGGTTCAGTGCTTCAGACGGCTTGAAGTGTATTATTTATGAAAATGTCACGGAACTGGCCGGTAGCTTCACCTTGAAAGCAACAGATAATAATTTGGTCGCTATCAAGGACGGAACAACTGATTTTATTGATTTTGATGGAGATGGAGATCTAGATGCAGTATTTACGGGAACAAGTGCTACTAATGATATTTTCGATATATATATCAATAAGTTGAATGAAGGCATAACGACCTGGTCGAGATTTTCAAGTGGTTTAGAACCTATGAGGCAAAGTAAAATCAGTTTAGGAGATTTTAATGGAGATGGGTACAGTGACTTGTTGTATTCGGGTATAACAGGGGGTGGCGCTGGAAACGTGACCAAGTTGAGTGAATATAACCCCAGTACTTCAAAATATACAGACAGTGCATTTGATGTAAGTGACATTCTTAATGCCGAAGTGGTATTTGGGGATATAGATGGGGACAACGATTTGGATTTTGTGATTGTAGGAAAAAATAAAAATTACAATCCAAATGACGCTAATAATATTAATGGAATAAGCAAGCCCTTTATTTTTAGAACCTATATTAATGTTCGTAATGATTCTGCTAAAATTTTAGCATCTTCTGGAAAACAATCTGCTACTAAAAAAACGTTTAGCCCAAAATCAGCCACTTATACTATAAATGAGAAGCCGTCAGTGCCTGCGTTACCGAGCACTCCTGTGAAGTTTTTAAATGACGTGAGCAGCAAAACGGGAACATATCCGGTAGAGCTTTCATGGCTGGCCGCATCAGATGATCATACGCCAAGCGCTGGTCTAACTTATGCCATTAAAATAGGGACAACCCTAGGCGCGGAAAACATTATGGGTGCCAATGCAAATACATCCGGAAAACGTAAAGTTTCTGAAAAAGGAAATGTGGAACACAATAAAAAGTGGCGTTTAAGTCTGCCTGTCGGAACTTACTATTGGTCTGTACAAGCAATAGATGCCTCATACTCAGGTTCGGAATTTTCGGCGACTAATAAGTTTGAAATAACTTCAAAAGGCTTATCAACTACATCGTTTGACAAATATTTTTTAGTAACAGCCTTTCCAAATCCAACAAATGATATTGTGACCGTCGTAATACCAAAGGAATATGTTTTAGAAAAAATAGAAATGTATAATAGTTTAGGACAATTTTTGGGACAGTATACTAAAAGTACCATTTCACTTCAAAACCTAGCTAGTGGTCATTATTTCTTAAAAATATACACATCAGGAGGTACTACTACAAAAAAAATAATCAAGTTATAACTCTCTATATTGTTGAAACTAAAGTAATTTTTTAACCTAAAGCCTAGCTAATCAGTAGACTGCACCCAAAAGTTTAGACAAATTTATAATTAATTTTGATAATAATGAGCTCGATATTTTATCGGGCTCATT
>NZ_RYDP01000018.1:0-45495 GCF_003970395.1 Flavobacterium sp. GSP27
GAGCCCGATAAAATATCGAGCTCATTATTATCAAAATTAATTATAAATTTGTCTAAACTTTTGGGTGCAGTCTATTTAGCGGCTTTTATTATTCGTCATCAAGATTTTCGTTAAAAGCGGAGGGTAGTAGTTGAGGTATAAATTTAATTAAAATAGGCAGCAATAAGCTACCGCCAGGAAGAAGGAATATAGTCAACGACGGAATGGTTTTGCAAATTTCCAGTAATTGTTTCTTGACTTTTTTCTTCTCTTTCTCGTCTAAATCCCTGCGAGTAGAGTAGGCTAATAGTACCATTAACTCCTTACTTTGTGCGATTTCCTTAGACAATCTGTTCTTATTACGACTAATCAGTGTGACCACACTTTGAGTCGTTTGGGCATAAAAATGTTTTACTGGATTTGAATAATTAAAATAAGGAATTTCCTTTTTATGTTTCGTAATAAAGGCATTCGTATTGCGGATACTTTCATCCGAAAAACCATCCAGGATCGAAACCGTTTTAGCCAGTGAATGCAAAAAATAAGCTTCATTATCTTCAATTTCTCCATCACTCCATAAAGCCATTCCTGCAAGATCTATCAAATAGTATTTTTCTAAGTCATTTGAAAAATAATCTAGTTCAAGTGTCTCTAAGCTTTGTACTGACACCTTAGAGAATTTACTGTAGCGAATAGAAGCTTCAAAAAGCTTGATTAATAAATCATCGTATTGAGATTTTTTTGTTTTAATTTTTAAAGCAAGTGTGACCACATTTACAATAGTTTCCTCGATCTTTTTTAAATACTTTTCCGGAATTTCACCATGAATTAAGTATTGGCGAAAGGCCAAGACATCAATAAACAGTAAGGCATTAGTTACTAGGTGAGAAAAATTTTTACTGATGATGCTATCATTTGTTTGAACACGCTCATCAATTATTTTTTCTAAAGTTAAAGCAGGAGAATTCTTTGGCAGTATTTTTTTAAATAGGTTAAAGCCTTGAGGATTCATTTGATTGTAAAAAGTAACGGCTTGTTTAATGAAATTATCAGGGCTGATATTTTCATTTGTTAAACAAAAAACTGCATGCAAAGTATTTAAAAGTGCGACTTTTGAAATCTCTTCTTTGAACCAACCCTTAGTTTCAATAGGTGCTACAGTTTCAAATGCAATGATATGGCCATATATAAAACCTGTTTCTCTAACTTTTTGATAAAATATATCGGTAGTTTTTGAAACCGTTTCTTTTGAAAACTTTTGTTCAATAAAAAATTTATCTATCCAACCTGATGCTGAAGGGTTAATCATTGCTTTAATTTGAAGGTACAAAGCTATACTTTTTTTCGTAATTTTAACTTCTGTTTTTTAGTTTAACACAGATATTACTTTTAATTAGTATTGGTTTTTTTAATTTTGAACAGTACGGATTTCTAACGAATAATTATTAAAAAATGAAGTCTCAGAGGCCCCTTTTTTTTAAATAAAAAACCCGGAATCCTACTTTTTAATTCAGGGTTTTTATTGTTTTTTAAGAATTAAATAAGTTTTCGGCGGCATCCCAATCAACTACATTCCAAAAAGAGTTTATATAATCAGCTCTTCGGTTTTGATTTTTAAGATAATACGCATGTTCCCAGACATCTAAAGCTAAAACGGGTTTTCCTTTAAGTCCCTTCCCTCGTAATCGCATCAAAGGATTGTCTTGGTTTGCCGTAGAACCTATTACTAATTTTCCGTCTTGCACCACTAACCAGGCCCAACCGGAACCAAATCTTTTCATAGATGCATCACTAAATTGTTTCTTGAATTCATCAAAAGAACCAAAAGTTGTGGTTATGGCTGCTGCCAATTTGCCTTTTGGAATACCACCACCATTAGGTTTCATTAAACTCCAAAACAAGCTGTGATTGTAATGTCCGCCTCCGTTATTCCGAATGGCTTCTGGGAATTTAGACATTTTTTCAAAGATACTTTCTAAAGATTTTGAATAATCAATTAAGTTTTTATCCAAAGTATCAATGGCTTTATTCAAATTTGTCACATAAGCTTGATGGTGTTTGCTGTAGTGAATTTCCATTGTAGCTTTATCAATATGAGGCTCTAATTCATTATAGCTATAACCTAATTTAGGAAGACTGTAGGTTCCAGGAGTATCTGTGAAAGCTGCTTCATAGGGTTGATTGTCAATTTGCAGTACTGGCTGGGCAGCAAATGCAGCATTGAATAATCCAGAGCCAATAATTGTACCTGTAGACAATAGGGCCGTTTTTTTTAAAAAATTTCTTCGTGTATTATTATTTTCCATAATTTATTTGTTAGTCTTAAATAGGGATTAAATATTTGTATAAAAATAATCATTAATAGACCGACTTGGGTTAATAAAGACTTAAAATTTGATTTGTTTTACCTACAATGATATTTTGAATATCTATTTTTTTTACGGAAATTATATAAATTTCATTTTGAATTGGCATATCCTGAAATTAACAAGTATTTAAAAATGAAGTAATTAGTTGCTTTTTTAACAAGTTGAATTTAAACAAAAAAACCATTCGTTTTGCGAATGGTTTTTTTAGTTTAAAATTAATTCTTAGTTGTGGCTAAAGCCAGAACTACAACATTGTTGATGCATAAAGCTATTGGACTCCTCATGCCATGGGAAATTAGCATTGTATGCGTTGTTTTCCCAATAAAAATTTTCTCTTTTTTTAGGTTCGTTACCTATTTCATTCATTGTTTCGGATTCGTACATTCGGCCATTTGCGATGGTATACAATAACGTATTGGAGTTTTGGATATTTTCTAATGGGTTTTTATCCAAAACTAAAATGTCAGCCAATTTTCCGGTTTCTAATGAACCAATGTCTTTTCCGGCTCCGATATAATTGGCTGCATTAATGGTGGCTGTTTTCAAACTTTCTAAATTGCTCATTCCACCTTGCTGTATACTCCATAATTCCCAGTGTGCTCCCATTCCTTGCAACTGTCCGTGTGCTCCCATATTGACTTTTACGCCATTGTCAGCAAGCGTTTTTACGGTTTTAGATGTCAAAATATGATCGTTTTCATACTCTTCATCAGGAGCCATCATGCGGTATCTTGAGCGGGAATCAATTACGGCCCTTGGGGTGAATTGGAGTAGTTTTTTGTTTTCCCAAACATTCGTTTTTTGATACCAATAATATTCGGCATTCAATCCGCCATAATTTACGATTAGGGTAGGAGTATATCCTACTTTACTTGTACCCCAAAGTTCGAGTACATCTTTATAAACTGGTGCCACCGGTATATTGTGTTCCACTCCGGTATGACCGTCAATCACCATGGTCATGTTAGTAAAGAAGGTCGAGCCGCCTTCTGGTACCACATTAATTTCTTCTTCTCTGGCCGCTTGCAATACCTGTTGACGTTGGTCACGTCTTGGTTGATTATAGCTTTTTACAGAAAGTGCTCCAAAAACTTTGGTCCGTTTTACTGCAAAACGAGCGTCATCAATAGTATTGACAATTGCTTTAAAGTCTCCTTCAGCACCGTACAAAATAAATCCGGTTGAATATATTCGGGGTCCTACAATGGCACCACTTTTTACCATTTCCGAAAGGGTAAAAATAGATTCCGTGTTAGAAGACGGATCATGCGATGTCGTTACTCCAAAGGCTAAATTTGCATAGAAAGGCCAATTTTGTTGGGTGGTTAATCCATAACGAAAAGCACCTACATGGGCATGAGCATCTACCATTCCGGGCATAATAGTTTTACCAGTCAGGTCATAAACCATAGCCGTTTCAGGAATACGAATGTCACTTGCATTACCAATGGCCTCAATCCGATTTTCATTGATTATTATACTACCGTTTTCAATCACTTTGTCGCCGTCCATAGTGATGATACGAGCATTCGTCAGGGCAATTCTGCCTTTTGGTTTATCAACTTTTGATTTTAAATCTATTTTAATACCTATATCAGATGGTTTTTCAACTTTTTCAGGTGAATCCGGTAAAAAAGTAAATCTGTTTTTTACGGCATTCGAAAAATAAGTATTGCCTAACATCCACATCACGTTTTTGCTATTGGGTGACCAATGTAAATTAATTCCAGCCTCTTTTGACAATTCTGACACAGGTACATTCGTAGTTTTTTCGTCCAAATCTACTTCTTGGCCGTTGATGTTTAATGGAGCCACATAAGCTTTGTGTAAATGGGTGAAAGCGATCCACTGATTGTCTGGACTTGGCACCAATCGGTTAGCATATTTGGATTTAATATGGGTGCGTTCTTCTTTTCCGTTAAGGTCAACACTTTTGAGTTCTTTGGTTAAATCCCCAAAAAAGACTCCCCCAGTTTGGAAGAAAATACGATTTCCTTCTTTAGTAAACACAGGATATTCTCCTTTTGAGGTAATAAATTTTGATTTGCCACCTGTAACATTCATGGTGTAAATCCCTGGTTTTTTTGAAAAAGCAAAACCTTGATCCATATTTCCGCCTTCCTTGACGTAGACAATTGTTTTTTGGTCAGGAGAGAGACTTGGTGTTCTGTAAATTCCTTTTTCAGAGGTTAATTTAACAGATTTTTTACTTTCTAAATTAATTTTTCTGATAGCGCCTAAATTTGTGTCGTTCCAACTAACATAAATTATCTCTTTACCATTAGCGGTAAAAGTAGGTTCTGCTTCAAAATCAGTATCTGTAGTCAATCGTTTTGGACTTCCATTAGGCAAGCTTTTAGTCCATAAATATCCTAAAGCTCTAAAGACTACTGTTTTTCCATCGGGAGCGGTTACAGCATCACGGATCATTTTTACTGTAAAGTCATTGTCAGTTATTGGAGTATCAGAATGTACCCGATCTGCAATGTCAATAGCGACATCGGCTGTGAAAGGAATCAGTGTTACCTGATTTGTTTTTGTATTTATTTTTTGAATTTTACCTCCGGTCCAAATTATAATATCCTCATTGTTGGGCATCCAATTGAAATTAGGATACACACCAAACAAAGCCCAAGCGGCTTGTTGATCTTTGTTAAGTTTATCATAAACGGGACCTTCTTCACCTGTTTCTAAATTATGAACATACAAAACCGTTGCGGTACGCACTCGTTTTACATACGCTAACAGTTTACCATCTCTTGAAATTTGTGGTCGAGCGGCGCCTCCCGGACCACCCGTAATTTTTTCTGTTTCTCCCGTTTCAAAATCATAGCGATTGATAGCATAGATTTCACTGTTAGGATCTTTATTGTATTTGAAATAACCACCGGGAGAAACGTCTTCACTGTAATACATGTATTTGCCATCAGGAGAAATTACAGGTTCGTTAACATCTTGCTGGTCGTTTTTTCGTTTGGTCAATTGTACGCCACTACCACCGCTAATGTGGTATTGCCACATTTCACCAGCGCCAAGAGAACGGCTTGATGTAAAGTGTTTTCTTGCTACCAGATAATTGCCGTTGGGCATCCAAGTCGCATTGTTCAGTAGTTGAAAATTTTCCTTAGTGATTTGTTTCACTTCACTTCCATCGGCTTTCATGAACCAAATATTATCGCCACCACCAGCATCGCTAGTGAACGAAATGTGTTTTCCGTCAGGGCTGAATCTGGGTTGTACTTCAAAAGGAATACCGGAACGAAGTATTTTTGCTGTTCCGCCTGTTATAGCCATCTGGTAAATATCTCCCAAGAGATCAAAAACGATAGTTTTCCCGTCTGGACTCACATCGAGGTTCATCCAAGTTCCTTCGGATGTGGTAAATTTATGGGCCTTGTAATTGAATTCTTTTCCAGGTTTTGCGACATCCCATTTCGGCTTTTCCTGTCCATAAATGGTGGAAATAAAAGAAAATGCGAGTAGAAATAAGCTTGTTTTTTTATTCATTAAAAAGAAATTAAATAGTGATAGAGGATAAATATAGGTAATAAAATGAAGTAGTTTGTATTTCTATTTATATCTTATTGCTATAAAAGCAAAAAACCACCCGCAGTTGCGAGTGGTTTTTGTATCAATTAAAGCAGTATTTTTTTTTGTAATTAAAAACAATATTCATTTTCAGCTACTAATTTAACCGTTATTGTTTCTCTTAATCCTACAACATTTGGCATATTTGTATATTTAGTAAAACGACGTAGTCCCATCAACATCATACGTTGTTCATCGCCTTCAGCAAAGGAAATAACACTTTCTTTTCCTTTTTGAGTAACAATATCTACGGCTTTATACAAGTATAATTTGGCCATTGCAATTTGCTCTTGTACTTTAGTTTCTCCTTCTTTTTTGGCTAACTTCTCCGTTCTAAGGATTGTGCTTTCAGCCATATAGATTTCGATTAAAATATCTGAAGCGGCCATCAATAACTGTTGGTGTGCATCTAAATCCGGACCGTATTTTTGAACAGCTCCACCGGCTACCATTAAGAATGCTTTTTTTAATTTGCCAATCATTTCTTTTTCTTCTGCAAACAATTCAGAATAATCAGGGGTTTCAAAAGAAGGAATTCCCATTAATTCTTCTTGTACTTTTGATGCAGGTCCAAGTAAATCAACGTGACCTTTCATCGCTTTTTTAATCAGCATCCCTACTGAAAGCATTCTGTTGATTTCGTTAGTTCCTTCGTAAATACGGGCAATTCTGGCATCTCTCCAAGCACTTTCCATCGGAGTGTCCTCAGAGAATCCCATTCCGCCAAAAATTTGAATTCCTTCATCAGCACAATTTTGTACATCTTCAGAAACGGCTACTTTAAGGATTGAACATTCAATAGCATATTCTTCAACGCCTTTCAATTCTGCTTCCTGATGTGAAACTCCTTCGGCTTCACGAGCTATAATTCTGTCTTCAATATCTTTTGCAGCGCGGTAGGAAGCGCTTTCTCCAGCGTAACAACTTGTAGCCATTTCTGCTAGTTTTGCACGGATAGCACCAAACTGAGAAATTGCAGTATTGAACTGGATTCTTTCATTAGCATATTTCACTGAACCTGAAATAACTCTGCGCTGTGCATCCAAACAAGCAGCTGCTAATTTGATGCGACCTACATTCAAAGCGTTCATGGCAATTTTGAAACCGTTTCCTCTTTCGGACAACATGTTTTCTACAGGAACTTTTGTTTCATTAAAGAAAACCTGACGCGTAGAGGAAGCACGTATTCCTAATTTATGCTCTTCTTCGCCCATTGATATTCCGTTATCAGCTGTGTTTTCTAGGATAAAACCAGTGATATTTTTATCATCACCAATACGGGCAAAAACGATAAACAATGAACAAAATCCAGCGTTTGAAATCCACATTTTTTGTCCTGTGATTTTGTAATGTGTACCATCTTCTGATAAAACAGCTTTTGTTTTTCCAGAATTAGCATCAGATCCTGCGCCTGGTTCTGTCAAACAATAGGCTCCAAACCATTCGCCAGAAGCTAATTTTGGAACGTATTTTTGTTTTTGTTCTTCTGTTCCGTACAAAGTTATTGGCATAGTCCCAATTCCGGTATGTGCTCCAAAAGCAGTTGAGAATGAACCTGTTGCTCCCGAAATATAATCACAAACCAACATTGTTGATACAAATCCCATTCCTAATCCACCATAAGCTTCAGGTACAGCAACTCCTAAAAGTCCTAAGTCCCCAGCTTTTTTCATGGTTTCTTGTGTATACGCATAATCCTTTTTCTCAAAACGATCTTTGTGTGCCCACAATTCTTTATCTACAAATTCTTTTACAGAGTCACGCATCATTAATTGCTCTTCTGAAAAATCTTCTGGTGTAAAGATATCTTCGCACTTTGTTTGTTTAACTAAAAACTGACCGCCACGGGTTACGTTTTTTTCAATTGTATCTGCCATTTCTTGTTATTTTAAATGATGAATTTTATTTATAAATTGAATTGTCAATATTGTCATTCCAAACAAGGAGGAATCTCAGTAGCTAATTCTGCATTAATAGTAAAGATTCCTTCTTTGTCGGAATGACAAACGGATGGAAATCTTTGACTACAAAAGTTCGTAAACCCCAGCAGTTCCTTGTCCAGTTCCCACACACATACTCACAATTCCGTATTTGTTGCCTCTTTTTTTCATTTCGTCGAAGAGTTGAACAGACAGTTTTGCTCCGGTACAGCCCAGTGGATGTCCCATTGCAATTGCTCCACCGTTGACGTTTACGATATCAGGATTCAATCCTAATTCACGAATTACGGCTAACGATTGTGATGCAAAAGCTTCGTTTAATTCAATTAAATCAACATCATTTAATGTTAATCCTGCTTGTTTCAATGCTTTTGGAATCGCTTTTACCGGGCCAATTCCCATTAATCTTGGTTCTACTCCTGCCGAAGCGAAGTTCACCAAACGAGCAATAGGAGTAAGGTTCAATTCCTTAACCATTTCTTCGCTCATGATTAGAACAAAAGCGGCTCCGTCACTCATTTGAGAAGAATTCCCGGCAGTTACACTTCCGCCTTCTTCAAAAACAGGACGTAAACCAGCCAAAGCTTCTACTGAAGTTCCAGCTCTCGGGCCTTCATCTTTATTTACGATATAGGATTTGGTTTCTTTTTTACCATTTTCATTGATAAATGTTTGTTCTACCGTAATAGGAACAATTTGTTTGTCAAATTTGCCTTCGGCTTGTGCTTTAAGAGCTTTCAAGTGTGAGTTGTAAGCAAACTCATCTTGGTCTGCACGAGACACATTGAATTGTTTGGCAACAGCTTCTGCAGTTAGCCCCATTCCCCAATAGTAATCTTCGTTCCCCGCTTTTGCAACAGCATAATCCGGAGTTGGTTTGTACCCTCCCATTGGAATAAAACTCATGCTCTCGGCACCACCGGCAATAATACAATCTGCCATTCCCGATTGAATTTTGGCTGTAGCCATACCAATTGTTTCTAATCCTGACGCGCAATAACGGTTTACGGTTACACCTGGTACATCTTCAATTTTCAATCCCATTAAGGAAATTAATCGTCCCACGTTTAGTCCTTGTTCTGCTTCTGGCATGGCATTTCCTACCATCACGTCATCGATACGTTTTTTGTCAAAATCAGGCAACTCATTCATCATAAACTGAATGGTTTCTGCTGCCAATTCATCAGGACGTTTAAATCTAAACACGCCTTTTGGGGCTTTCCCCACGGCTGTTCTGTATGCTTTTACTATATAGGCTGTTTTCATTTTTTTTTTTTAAGAGTTGAGAATATAGAGAATAAATAATAGACTTTAAATTTTGTTTTTAATCTATATTCTATTCTCCTTGTTCTATTTTCTAATTGCGTAACGGTTTTCCTTTGGTTAACATAAACTGGATTCTTTCTAATGTTTTTCTTTCTGTACAAAGAGATAAGAATGCTTCACGTTCCAGATCCAATAAATATTGTTCGGTTACTAAAGTTGGTTCTGATAAATCTCCACCAGCCATAACATAAGCTAGTTTGTTAGCGATTTTCTTGTCGTGTTCCGAGATGTATTTTCCGGCTTCCATTTGGTCTGTTCCTACTAAGAACATTCCCAAAGCTTGTTTTCCAAGAACTTTTACGTCGCTTCTGCGAATTGGTTGTGTGTAACCTGCTTCTGCCATTAATAAAGCGTGTTTCTTTGCTTCAGCAATCTGACGGTCTTTATTCACAACGATGATATCTTTTCCGTGTTGTAAAAGTCCGGTATCAAAAGCTTCGTAACCTGAAGTAGATACTTTTGCCATAGCGATCGTCAAGAAATATTCTTGCAATACGTTCAACTCCACATCATTTTTATGGAATAAATCTGCAGCACGCAATGCCATCTCTTTAGATCCGCCACCGCCAGGAATAACTCCAACGCCAAATTCTACTAATCCCATATACGTTTCGGCTGTAGCAACAACTTTATCAGCGTGTAAGCTCATTTCGCAACCACCGCCAAAAGTCATTCCGTGTGGCGCAACCACAACTGGAATTCCGGAGTAGCGCACGCGCATCATTGTGTCTTGGAACATTTTGATGGCCATATTCAGCTCGTCGTATTCTTGCTCGACGGCCATCATGAAAATCATTCCTATGTTAGCACCCACAGAGAAATTCGCTGCCTGATTTCCAATAACCAATCCTTGATATTCTTTTTCAGATAAGTCAATCGCTTTGTTGATCGCCTGTAAAACATCGCCACCAATCGTATTCATTTTAGACTGGAATTCTAAGTTCAAAATTCCATCTCCTAAATCTTGAATAATGGCGCCGCTATTGCTCCACACTTTTTTGCTTTCGCGTATGTTGTTCAGGATAATAAAGGCATCCTGACCAGGAACCTTAGTTGCAGATTTTGTTGGAATATCATAAAAATAAGTAGCACCTTCTTTTATTGAATAGAAACTTTTAGTTCCATTAGCAAGCATATCAGTTACCCAAGCAGCTGGTTCAAGGCCTTCCGCTTTCATCATTTCGATTCCTTTGGCAACACCAATGGCGTCCCAAATTTCGAAAGGACCATTTTCCCATCCAAAACCGGCTTTCATGGCATCGTCAATCTTGTATAATTCATCTGAAATTTCAGGAATTCTGTTGGAAACGTAAGCAAACATTCCCGCAAAACTTTTACGGTAAAATTCGCCTGCTTTATCTTTTCCTTTTACCAAAACTTTAAAACGGTCAATAGGTTTATCAATCGTTTTTGTCAGTTCTAAAGTGGCGAAAGACGCTCTTTTAGCCGGACGATATTCTAAAGTATCTAAATCCAATGATAAAATATCCTTGTCTACTTTTTTATAAAAACCTTGACCAGTTTTGCTTCCCAACCATTTGTTCTCCATCATTTTGTTGACAAAATCCGGCAATTTAAACAAATCGTGTTGCTCGTCATTCGGACAATTTTCGTAGATTCCGTTGGCAACGTGCACCAAAGTATCCAATCCAACTACGTCAACAGTTCTGAAAGTAGCTGATTTTGGTCTTCCAATAACTGGACCGGTCAATTTATCCACTTCTTCAATCGTCAATCCCATTTCTTTAACTAAATGAAACAAACTTTGAATCCCATAAATCCCGATTCGGTTTCCAATAAACGCTGGAGTATCTTTGGCCACGACCGAAGTTTTACCCAAGAATTTGGATCCATAATCCGTAAGAAAATCCAAAACTTCCGATGCTGTGTGCGGGCCAGGAATAATTTCGAATAATTTCAAATAACGCGCAGGGTTAAAAAAGTGTGTCCCGCAGAAATGCTTTTGGAAATCGTCGCTTCGTCCTTTACTCATAAAGTGAATTGGAATTCCAGATGTGTTTGAAGTTACTAGAGTTCCCGGTTTTCTGAATTTTTCAATTTGTTCAAAAACCATTTTCTTGATGTCTAACCGTTCTACAACAACTTCAATAATCCAATCCACAGTAGCGATTTTCGCCATGTCATCTGTGGTATTTCCAGTAGTAATTCTGCTGGCAAATTTTGGATTGTAAATAGGAGAGGGTTTCGATTTCAGGGAATTGGCCAAATGCTCATTTACCAATCGGTTTCTAACGATTTTGCTTTCTAAAGTCAGTCCTTTTTTAGCTTCCGCTTCGGTAAGTTCTCTTGGAACAATATCTAATAACAGAACTTCAACTCCAATGTTAGCAAAATGACAAGCAATTCCTGAACCCATAATTCCGGATCCAACCACTGCAACTTTTTTAATTGTGCGTTTCATATAAATAATATTTGATTTTCATTAGAAAATGACAGCGCTATTTTTATTGAAGGATTTCAATTTTGGCGGTGTCATTCGCTGTTTTTTCAGTTTGTTCCGCCAGTTCGCTGGCGCTCGTGTGCGTAAATATATTTTTCTCTTGAATTAATTCATTGATGGCTTCTGCAACTTCAATAAAGTGCTGCAGCTTCTCTTCCGAGATCGTTTTTTTTACCGTTTCATTAAATTTCAACACCGTATTTTTTGACAATTCTCTTTTTTCTTTACCAAAATCCGTGAGGTAAATCAATACTCCACGGCCATCCACTGGATTTTTCTTGCGAATAATCAAGCCTTTTTCCTCCATAGATTTAAGGGTTCTGGTCAGGCTGGTAGCTTCCATTCCCATTTTTGGACCTAATGAGGTCGATGGCGTCCCACCATCCTTATCAATACTCAATAAAGCGAACCCAGTAGCCATGCTCGCATCGTATTTCGAAGCTTCTTCATTATACATTCTGGCCACTGCTTGCCAGGTGGCACGTAAAATATAATCTATCGTTTTATCTTTCATAAGTAACTATATCGTTTTCAAATATAATAAAAAATACTATGCACGCATAATATATTAAAACATTTTTTTGTTAAAAAGCATTAAATATAAAAAATCTCCACTGAAATAGAGGAGATTATACTCTTTTTTTAAGAGTAATTAATTTTTTGGTCGTATCCCTGCGTAAAAACTCCGGGTCGGGCTGTACGTTGTATCCACGCTAAAAAGCGTGGGATGCCACTTCCATCCCTTACGCAAATCCTGCTGAGGAGAATGATTGGGGATTTTAATTTAATTGTTGGGATTATGGGTTTACGTAATAAGTAGTTTACTATCGTTAAATTTGATTTTTGAGTTTATTGTTCTCGACTAAAAACCAAAAAAACCACGAAAATTAATTCGTGGTTTTTTGTATACTAAATATTTTTTCTAACCCTTCCTAAACTCCCCATTATCCACATCTTTCAGGAACTTAATCACGCCCGGAAAATAGGTTTTTGGGTCATCGTATTGTGAAAGGTGACTTCCGTTAGGACAAAACAAGAAACGTCCGTTTTGGACTTCGTTAGCAATCCATTTCATGTGTTCGGGATCCATAGTATCGTATTTAGAACCAATACTCAAGGTTGGAACAGTAAGGGTTTTTAGTCTGGCTTTGACATCCCAATTTTTAAGGGAGGCATTTCCAGTGATGCCAAATTCACTGTGGCCTTGCATAAAAACATATACATTAGGATTAATGTGCTTGAAACATCTGTTGATGGATTCTGGCCATTTTTCGAGTGGCATTCTCAAAATATGTTCCGTGTAGTAATGTTTGAACAGTAATTCGCTGTATTTTGGATTATCAAAATCATTGTTTTTTTCGATATCCTGTAATTGCTTTAGGATTTTAGAATCCATTTGCGGTGCCAGAACGTCTTTTGCGTAAGCGTTATATTCCTGAGCACTCGCCATCATATTTGAGATAATTAATCCTTTCAGGTTTTTTTGGTATTTCAAAGCGTATTCCATTGCTAGGATTCCGCCCCAAGATTGTCCCATCAGGTAAAAATTAGAACTGTCCAAGCCTAATGCGATGCGCACTTGCTCGACTTCCTCCACAAAACGTTCATTGGTCCACAAACTGTTGTCGTTGGGTTGGTCGCTGTAATACGAGCCTAACTGATCGTAATAAATGTATTCAATGCTTTCGTTGGGAAAATAACCGTCAAAGGCCTCGTATAATTCATGGGTCAAACCTGGACCGCCGTGTAGCAACAACACCTTTATTTTAGGATTATTGCCCACTCGTTTGGTCCAGACTTTAAACGTGCCTTTTGGCGTATGAATCGGAATCATTTTGATGCCGCCTGTGAGTTGGTCGTCCCGTTTGGAGAAATCTAAATAATTTGCTTTTATGGAATCTTCCTTTGGTTTTTCCTGACAATTAGAAAAAAAGAACACACTGACAACGGAGTAAATCAAGACTTTTAGTTTCATAACGGCTAGTTGTAGATTTTATGGAATAAATCAATGTATTTTTCCATTACTATTTTTCGTTTTAGTTTCAGGGTTGGCGTAAGCTGTCCACCTTCCACAGACCATAAATCCGGCGTTAGCTCAAAACGTTTTATCTTCTCCCAATTTCCAAATTTTTCGTTCAGATTGTCAATTTCCAATTGGATTCTTTCGATTACTTTTTCGTTGGCAATTATTTCTTCATTGCTTTTTCCTATGTTGATTCCGTGGATAACGGCCCATTCTTTGATGAAATCAAAACTCGGCTGAATAAAGGCAGCCGGCATTTTTTGACCGTCACCAATAACCATAATTTGTTCAATGAAACGCGATTGTTTCATCGTATTTTCGATTAATTGTGGGGCAATATATTTACCACCTGAGGTTTTGAACATTTCTTTCTTACGATCCGTGATTTTTAAGAATCCGTCTTCGTCAAAAATTCCAATATCACCAGTGTGAAAATAGCCGTCAGTTATTACTTCATTGGTCAATTTCTCATCTTTGTAATAGCCCATCATTACGTTTGGTCCTTTACAAAGGATTTCTCCGTCTTCAGCAATTAACACTTCCACATTATCAATTACTTTACCCACCGTTCCCACTCTGAAACCACCATTTCTAATATCATTTACAGAGATTACCGGAGAGGTCTCGGTCAATCCGTAGCCTTCCATAACTGGGATTTCGGCAGCGGCAAAAATGCGGGCTAGTCTTGGTTGCAAAGCAGCGCTTCCGGAAACCATTAAATCGAGGTTTCCACCCAAACCTTCCTTCCATTTACTAAAAATCAGTTTGCGGGCAATTTTGAGTTGTAATTCATACCAAAAACCATTTTTGCCATACGGCTCATAGATTAAACCTAAGTCAATCGCCCAAAAAAATAGTTTCTTTTTGACACCGGTTAACTCCGTTCCTTTAGCGTATATTTTATCGTATACTTTCTCTAAAAGTCTCGGAACGGCAGTAATTACTGTTGGTCTTACTTCTTTTAGATTGTCACTAATTTTATCAATTGATTCGCCAAAATATACTGAAACTCCGTAATATTGGTATAAATACAAAATCATTCTTTCAAAAATATGGCAAATAGGAAGGAAGCTTAAAGCACGGCTTTTTCCGGCTTCAAACGGAATTCTCGAAGCACTGTCTAAAACATTCGATACAATGTTTTTATGCGAAAGCATGACTCCTTTTGGTCTTCCCGTTGTTCCGGAAGTATAGATTATTGTGGCTAAATCTTCAGTTTTTACGTTATTTTTGCGTTGTTCCACTTCGTTTTGGTTTCCGTTGTCTACGCCAAGAATCAGTAATTCATTCCAGTTGGTGCAACCTTCTATTTCGTTGAAGGAATATACTTCTTTGAGTGTAGGAACTTTATGTTTGATGAGGTTTACTTTTCGAAGCACTTCGGCATCCGATACGAAACAGTACATAGAACCGGAATGGTTCAGAATATATTCGTAATCTTCTTCTGAAATGGTAGGATAAATGGGAACGGTTTGTGCGCCGGTTTGCAACACACCAATATCCATAATATTCCATTCGGTTCTGTTATTAGAAGAGATGATAGCAATTTTATCGTCTTTTTGAACACCCATTCGGAGTAGTGCTCTCGAAACGGCATTGGCTTTAGCGATATATTCCTGTGTAGATGTTTTGATCCAAACTCCATTTTGCTTTGTTGTTAAAGCATCCGGAATGGAATTGTATTTTTCTTGCTGATAATAAGGGAAATCAAAAAGGCGGGTGATATTTGTCATTATAGAAAATATTGGATTTGATTGCAAATTAAAAAAAAAATAAGGATAAATTTTAAAAATTAGAAATTATATCGCAAAATTATGAAAGGATTGTTACTATTTAACGAAATCGTTTTCATGAAGTAAAATTTTAGTGTAGGATTATAATAAAAAAGCGTGTACGGCCGTGCGAGATTTTCCGGCTTCGTACCCTTTTCAAAGTGCCGTTAAACTTTAGTGCCTAGTCACTAATGTGAACTATAAAGTTTTTGTAACACAGTTATATAATCTATTCTGTAAAAAATCTTAAAGAAATTTTTAATGATCCGCATTATAAATATTATAATTTGTGTCTTAATTTAAGTATGTACTCGTTGCAAACGAGCACCAAAGAACATGGATAAACGAGCGCCAGTGAGGAAAAGCGTTCACTAGATCATTAGTATTTACAGAGAATCGTTGACGCAGTTTTGAAAACCGTATCAATTCCAATTAGCCACTAAAATAAATCTAATAAAACCAATTCTAATTCATTTTCTAATCCGGTCTTCGGTTTTTAGGGCTTTATTCTTAGCAGACATTTTTTGTTTTAAAAACAGCAAAAAGCCCTGAATTGCTCATAGTTTTTTGCATTGTTTGCTCTCTGTTGTGGGCACAGTTTGTAAAACTGCGCTAACGATTGTGGTATATTAGCGCGGTCAGGTACATTTTAATTTATAAAATTAACAAAAAATTGGAACGTATACTTTTTTTGAAAAAAAAAATTCTAAATTATTTTAAAACTTCTTTTAAGAAAGAATTCATGCGCTCCCAAGAACGTATAGCAGCTTTTTCGTTATACGCTGCTCCTTTTGAATTATCATTACCAGCTTCAATTTCAGTAAAGGCATGTACGGAATTTGCATAATAAATCATTTCCCATTCTGCTTTTGTATCTCTCATTTCTTGTTGAAAGGACGATACTTCCGTTGCTGGCACATAGGTGTCGTCAGCACCATGTAAAACCAGGATTTCAGCCGTGATTGGATTATTTACCCTTGCGGCATCATGTCCTAAACCTCCGTGAAAAGAAACTGCACCTTGAATTTTCATTCCCGCTCTTGCGGCTTCCAGTGCTCCTGTTCCGCCAAAACAATAGCCTATTACTACGATATTGGCAGGATTTGCGCCTGCTTTTACTAATTGGTCTAAAGCAAGTTGAATGCGTCTTTGATAATCAGCTACATTTTTTTTGTAAAAACCAGCTTGCTTTCCGGCTTCTTGTGTGGTTACGGGATAATTCCCTTGTCCATAAATATCTGCTACAAATGCATAATAGCCCATGCTTGAAAGTCTCTCAGCAGATTGTTTTGAATGTGTATCGATTCCTTTCCAAGCGGGAAGGATTAGAATTCCGGGTTTTGTTTTGCTTCCTTTTTTAGGTGCAATAGACAAGCCATTTAATTGTTGGTTTCCATCCGTGTATTTGACGGATTTTAATTGTGCAAATGTGTCATTGGAAAACAAAAAGAATCCTAAAAAGACAAAGAAAATATTTTTCATATTAGATATTTTTATTTTTACAAATGTCTCAATCAATTTATCCTAAAACTAAGACTTTGATTTTTTAATTGATGATGTAATTTTTAATTCTTATGGCGTACAGACAAGCGATTACTCGCCGGGATGATATGTTTTTTCGGCATTTTTCTGGACATCCTCTTTATAAAACAATACGTCTTTGAATTGTCCTTTTCGGTACATTTCAGCTTGATCGTAAAAATGTTTCGATTTTGAATCACCGCTATTTCCTCCCGCAAGTAACGATTTGGCTTTTATTTTTGGTCCAAATTCCACCGCACACACAAAACTATTTCCGTTAAATCCGTAGCGTTTTTTGGTATCTTTTTGATAATTGCTTTTAAAAGCAGGTAAACTTCCCCAAAGCGCTGGTCCATAACTAATAGGTAAACTTTCCAAAGCATCACTATAAACCAGATTTATGTCGCCTGATGTTCTCTGGAAACGATTGATTTCGCCCCAAGGAATTTGCCAAGTACCAAATTTTATTTTCAATTCGTTTATCACCATTTGCAATTGTGGAATCAGTTGATCTGGAAACGCATTTTTAGCAAAATCACGAGTATTTTCTACTTGGTCCTTTTGGCCCTGATCAATATATACTTTTTGAATAATGGGGTCTAATTTATAAGCCCATTCCACAGCTAAGGTGGTAGCCACAGAATTTTCCCGGGCGTAATAATCCCAGTTTTTCAATAAGGTTATCGGTTCTGACAGTTCTGTATAAAGCGGATCTTCGGGACTGATGTTTTTCTCAAAACTGGAAATTAAGGATGGAATTAACACTTCGAGGGCCGTTAGTTTCGTGTCGTAACCGTCAGCAATCACTTTGTCTAGTGTATATTTATTGCCTTTGTTCAATAATCGTACAGCATTTAATCCTCTGAAACTTTCTCCGTCTGGAGCCATATAAGGCAAGTAATTTTCTTCTTTTGGACTATAATCTCCTGCCACGGTATATGGTGTAGAATTACAGTTTTGTAACCAGCCGTTTATAGGATTATAAGAATGTACTGTTTCTGAAACTTCATGTAATCCTTTCCATTGTGTAGCCGGTGTCGTACCGTCCATTATTTTTGACCAATTTAGGTTTTTGTCCCGAATGGGAACAAAGTTCCCATGCCAGTAGGCAATGTTTCCTTCTTTATCGGCATAAACAGTATTGTTTGAGGTATTGGCTTTCAAATCCATTGCAGTTTTGTAGTCTTCAAAACTTTTTGATTTTGTTCGTATCCAACTTTGTTCCAGACTTTTCATCGAACGGTTATTGGATTTTAAGCTAATCCATTTCCCGTCTCTTTTGGCCATGATTGGACCGTGATTGGTATAATAAGTATTGAATGTTTTAGGAATCAATTTTCCATTTTCCAGATACTTGATGGTTATTTTTTTCTCGACAACTGGAACTAATTTGGTATCGTATTCGTAAAATAGTTTGTTGTTTTTGGTCACGATTTTCTCGGCATACATATCCGCAACATCAACACTTGAGGAGGTATGCATCCAGCCACAGTTTTCGTTAAATCCTTGGTAAATAAAAAATTGTCCCCAAGTAACGGCTCCATACGCATTCAGCCCTTCTTGACTGCTCATCTGTATTTCTGGCCTGAAATAAAAAGTGGTATGCGGATTAATGTATAAAATGGCATTCCCAGACGCTGTTTTTGAAGGTGCAATTGCAAATCCGTTAGAACCCGTTTGTACGTCTTTTTCTCGTTCTATATAGGCTACTTTATCGGTGTTTCCCGAATAAAAAGCTTTCAATTCTCCAGTAGAAAGATCAGCTGTGCTTATGGCTCCAATACTTCCGTCAGTCCAAAGCAATGGAAACCAAGGCTCAAAATGAGTTAATAAAGCGGGTTTTACTTCGGGGTGATTGTATAGATAAAAGTTGATCCCGTCCGCATAACTGTTTAATAATTTTTTCAACCAAGGCGCTGCTTTTTTATAATCGTTTTTAGCATCTTCGGTATCGATTAAAAGTTTAATTTCTAAATCATTGTACAAAACGGACTGTCCTTTGATTTCGGAAAGACGGCCCAGTTTTTCAATGTAATTCATTTCTACCCGTTTGAAATCGTCTTCACATTGTGCGTACAGCATTCCAAAAACGGCATCTGCATCCGTTTTGCCATACACATGCGCAATTCCCCAATTGTCTCTGATAATAGTGACTTGTTGCGACATTTTTTTTAGTCTTTCTAGTTCTTGGTTTGATATCTTTTGTGAAAACAGGGAACAACTAAAACAAAAAATTAAAACTGCAAGGGGTAAATGGTTCTTGAAATACGTCATTATTATTGAATTTTAAATTAGAGACTTACGTTTCGTTTAAATGCACACCCCAGTTCGATTATGGAATCTGTTTTGGCAATACCCGGAATAGTGTCTATTTTTTCATACAGAACTTTACGCATGTGCTCATGATTTTTGGCAATTATTTTTATATAAAGGGTAAAAGATCCGGTGATATAATAGCATTCCGTTATTTCTGGAATGTTTTTCAGTTCCTCAATAATCCGGTCAGAATCTTGGTCTTTATTCAAGGTAATTCCTGTGAATGATCCCCAATCATATCCAATTTTCTTTTCATTGATGACCGGTTTTATTCCGATAAGTATTCCTTGTTCTGTTAATCTGTTCATGCGCTGATGCACCATTGTATTTGATATTTTTAGATTGGCTGCAATAGCAGAATACGCCATTCTTCCGTCTTTCTCTAATTCTTTGATAATGTTGATATCAAACTCGTCTAGTATATCCATGTTGGTTTACTTATAAATGATGCTTTTTGTGTTTGTATAAAAGTACTTATTTTTATTTATATTGGAATAGTTCTATTATTTGAATTTTATATTTAAAAAATGACTTTTTTTAATGTAAATTAAGTAATTTATTTAAAATAATACTTTTAAAAAAGTCAAAATATTTATTTTTATTGTCAATTTAAAAAAAATCTGTAGTTTTGTACTTTGTAATATCAAAATAGGAATATCATGACACACACAGAACAAAACCTTTCTTCAAAATCGGAAGCGTTAATAGCTAAAGAAAATCAATACGGAGCACACAATTACCATCCTTTACCTGTGGTTTTAGAAAGAGGCGAAGGGGTTTATGTCTGGGATGTAGACGGAAAAAAATATTATGATTTTTTATCGGCCTATTCTGCCGTAAACCAAGGGCATTGTCATCCAAAAATTGTGGATGCAATGATAAAACAAGCACAAACATTGACCTTAACTTCACGTGCTTTTCATAATGATCAACTAGGACCTTTTGAGGAATATGTGACTAAGTATTTTGGTTTTGATAAAGTGTTGCCCATGAATACAGGTGCTGAAGCAGTGGAAACTGCTTTGAAATTGTGTAGAAAATGGGCCTATGAGGTAAAAGGAATTCCTGAAAATCAAGCACAAATCATTGTTTGTGAAAACAATTTTCACGGAAGAACAACAACAATCATTTCATTTTCGAATGATGAGAGTGCCCGTAAAAACTTTGGACCATTCACTGCTGGATTTATTAAAATTCCGTACGATGATGTTGACGCCCTAGAAAACGTATTAAAATCAACCCCAAATATTGCTGGATTTTTAGTGGAACCAATTCAAGGAGAAGCGGGAGTGTATGTTCCTGCCGAAGGATATTTAGCAAAAACAAAAGCGCTTTGTGAAGCACATAACGTTCTATTTATCGCGGATGAAGTGCAAACAGGAATTGCACGCACGGGAAGATTATTAGCAACTTGCGGAAATTGTGACTGTAAAAAAGGATGTGAAGGCAGACCGGAAGTAAAACCAGATATCCTTATTCTAGGAAAAGCTATTTCGGGCGGTGTGTACCCAGTTTCGGCAGTTTTAGCGAATGATCCCATTATGAATGTGATTAAACCAGGACAACACGGTTCCACTTTTGGAGGAAATCCTGTTGCAGCGGCTGTGGCTATTGCTGCACTGGAAGTAGTGAAAGAGGAAAATTTAGCACAAAATGCGGCGTACTTAGGCGAAGTTTTAAGAACAGGACTTAACGAAATTGCTTCCAGAAACCCATTAATTACGTTGGTCAGAGGAAAAGGATTACTGAACGCCATAGTTATCAACAGTGGTGAAGAATCTGATTTAGCCTGGAATATTTGTATGAAATTTAGAGATTATGGATTATTGGCAAAACCAACACACGGCAACAAAATTCGATTTGCACCACCATTAGTAATTTCAGAACCTCAAATACAGGAATGTTTGGGTATAATTGAGCGAGCTCTAAACGATTTCAAATAATTTTAAGTACAATGGGAAAATCTATAAAATTAATAAAGAACAGATCCGATATAGGTGCTGGTACACGAGGATCCGACTTAGGGATTGATGCTATCGAAATTGCGGCAATCAATCAAAACAGTGATTATTTTAATCAGTTTGAGTTTGAAGATGTCAAAACGCACAACGAATCCATATATGATAAAAACCGAAGTTCTTCGGCTAAACGAATTGAGCATGTAGTGGAGCAATGCACCAGAGTTTGTAATGCAGTACAGAAAAATTTAGCAGGAAATTATTTTCCAATTGTTTTATCAGGTGATCATTCTTCGGCATTAGGAACATTAAGTGGTATAAAAGCAGCTTTTCCGGAACAAAATATCGGGGTGTTTTGGATTGATGCCCATGCGGATTTGCATTCACCTTACACTTCGCCATCCGGTAATATTCATGGAATGCCACTATCTGCGGCTCTTGCGGATGATAATTTGAGTTGCCAGAATAACGAAGTGCCTCCGGAAACCCAACAGCACTGGGAAGACATGAAAAATATAGGTTGTAAGGGACCGAAAGTTTTGGCAGAAAACCTGGTATATTTTGGCGTTCGGGATACCGAAGAAGAGGAGGATAAGCAAATTGAAAAATTGCAAATCAAAAATTATAAAGTTGATGAAGTGCGGTATCGCGGTTTACGAAAGTGTGTCGCGGAAGCATTAACTAAACTATCGCATTGTGAAGTGCTATATGTTTCTTTTGATGTGGATTCTATGGATTGTGATATGATTTCTTACGGGACTGGAACACCGGTTTCCAAAGGTTTTGATCAGTATGAAGTAATAGCGATCATCAAACAAATTGTTCAAACCAAAAAAGTAGTTTGTATCGAATTTGTCGAGATTAACCCATTATTAGACACCAAAGGAAATAAAATGGCAGAAACTGCTTTTGAAGTTTTAGAAGCCATTACCTCAGAACTGGTTATTCCTGCAGAATAATTTTTTTTAGCGTGTATAAAAAAGCCCGAAATCAGTTTTAGATTTTTTGGCATCAACCAGCCGGGCAATGAATTGTGTTCGGCAGGAGAAAAAAGCGTTAGGCTATCCCCAACATGTTGCCAGGTACCACCGCATTTTTCTTCTTTATCCAGGAGAGAAACGTTTAATTTATTGCGTTTTAAATAATATCCGCAAGCCAATCCGCTTTGTCCGCCACCAATGATAATGACATTTTTAATTTCATTCATTCTGTTTTGAATCTGGATTAAATTCTATTTTAGTTTTTTAGATTACCACAGATTCACTGTTTTAAAACAAGTTTAAAACAAAAGAGAGTCTGTGATAAAATAGTTGAGTTCTCTAGTAGCGGAACATTTAAGAGGTTCCAGTTTTTGGGTCTAATTCGGGTTTTGTATAATATTTTTTTCTAAACCAAAAAGCGACGTTTACCAATGCAATTAGCGCCGGAACTTCGACCAGTGGGCCAATAACGCCGGCAAATGCTTGTCCGCTGTTGATTCCAAAAACGCCAATTGCAACTGCAATAGCCAATTCAAAATTGTTTCCGGTTGCCGTAAAAGCGATTGCGGTAGATTTAGAATAATCAGCACCAAAATACTTTCCGAGAAAAAAACTGATCACAAACATTAAGGTGAAATAAATAACTAAAGGAATAGCTATCCGAACTACATCCAGGGGGATTTGCACAATTAATGCGCCCTTCAGACTAAACATTAATATGATGGTAAATAACAAGGCCACTAAAGTAATAGGAGAAATAAAAGGTATATACTTGTTTTGAAACCAAGTTTCGCCTTTGAGTTTTATAAGACCATACCGGCTGATTATTCCCAAAGCAAATGGAATTCCTAAATAAATACCTACGCTTTCTGCAATTTGACCAATACCTATCGTCACATCAAAACCGGTATAGCCAAAATACGGTGGCAAAATGGTTATGAAAACATACGCATATACGCTGTAAAGCAATACCTGAAAAATACTATTCAAAGCGATTAATCCAGCGGCATATTCTCTATTACCGTCGGCCAGATCATTCCAAACCACTACCATCGCAATGCATCGGGCTAATCCGATCAAGATGACTCCAATCATGTATTCCGGATATCCATTTAGGAAAAGTAAGGCTAATGAAAACATGAGGATTGGGCCTACCACCCAATTCAGGAACAGGGAAGCACCCAATACTTTGGTGTTTTGGAATACGTCCCCCATTTTACTATAATTCACTTTGGCTAATGGCGGATACATCATTAAGATTAAACCAATGGCGAGTGGGATATTAGTTGTTCCGCTGGAAAAAGAGTTGATAAAATTTCCACTGGAAGGGATGAAATACCCTACAGCAACACCAAGTGCCATTGCAAGGAAGATCCAAAGGGTTAAAAATCGATCTAGGAAACCTAGTTTTTTTCTTTCTGCTGCGGGAAAACAAGTAGATGCTGACATATTTATAATTTTATTTGGGAGAAGACATAAAACATTTCGGTGGCAATCTGTAAACTTCGCTCCTGATATTTTTCGGCTTGTTGCGGAGTGTTGTCAAATGCTTTTGGATCTTCAAAAGTAATTGGGATACGTTTTTCAGCACCAGCGATAAAAGGACAGCCTCCATCTGCTTGAGAGCAAGTCATAATCGCTGCAAATTCATTTTTCGGATTAAAATCATCATCGTAGGTCTTGGAAAAACCAATAATAGGAGGCTCATTTTCTCCATATTTTATGCTGTAAATGGGATTATTTCCTGCTGTGATTGCTTTGATTTTGAATCCTGATTGTACTAAAGTTTGGGCAACCATAGGAAATAAAGCAGTTGCTTCGGTCCCACCAGAATAGCAAAATACATTTTTTACATTGAAATGTGCTGCGGCTGTTTGTGCCCAAACTTGTGCCAGATGACTTCTTCTGGAATTGTGTGTGCAAATCAAATTCAATCTGATCTCTTGTTGATGGGCTACTTTTGTCTGAATAAAGTCAATTAGCGGTTGCAAAATAATTTTGCGTTCAACTGAAATATCTTCAAAACCAAAGGCAGTTATTTGTGTTTCTATTTCTGGAAACAAGTTTGTTTTGATTAATGTCATATCTTAGTTTTAAAATTAACAACAGCCACCACCAGGGGTGCAAGTATTGGTTTGACTTGGAATTTCGGATAATTTTACTTTTTGTTTCTCGGAAGGAATTCCGCATTGATCCTCTGCCAAACAAGCCGTTTGCTTGTTGATTAAGGTAAATGCTGTTCCGTTGAAACGAATGTCGTATTTCCCAATAGTTTCTGATTGGAATTCGACTTCTACTTCATAATCTTCAATACCCAGTATTTTTTCTGAAAGCGCAATAATTTCTAAAAGTTTTTTTGGTTTTAGGCGGTGTTCAAAGTCATTGGCATCCCATAATTGAAAATTTACCACAGTTTCTTTTCTAACTTTTCCACCGCAGTCAATAAAATTTTTAGTGATCAAACCCACTTCAGTTACATGGAAATGTTCAGGAACAAAGGTTCCGTTTGGTAATACAAAAGCAACATTGTCTAATGTGATCAACTCTTTTTTAATTTCGGATAGTTTCATTATTTTTGTAATTTAAAAATTAACAGCATTGATTTTTCTTGTTTTCTAAATAAGTATTGATGTGCTGAAAAAAGCCTTTTATTTTATTAAAGCCTTCTTCGTTTAGGCAATAACAAATTGCATTTCCTTCAAAATTGCCTTTTATGAGTCCGGCATTTTTAAGTTCCTTCAGGTGCTGCGAAACCGTAGGCTGGGCTAGAGGCAGTTCGTTTACAATATCACCGCACACACAACTATCTACCTTGATGAGGTGTTGAATAATAGCAATACGTGCAGGATGGCCTATGGCTTTGGCTAAAGTTGCCAATTCGTTTTGCTCGTCTGTGAAATGGTCTGATTTAGTAATTCCCATCGTTATATATTTATATTGCAATATTACGATATAGATTTGAAATAAACAAATGATATTGATTTTTTTAAAGATAGTGTTGATTTTTAAAAGTTGCCTTTAAAAATTAAAGTTCAAATACTTCTTTTGGGATGGCGTGAAACCCCACTGATCGTACTTGATCTTGAATAACACTTACAGGAATCATCTTGGAGGTGTGTATTGTAAATTCTCTAGGGAAAAGATCAGTATTCAAAAGGACGTCTATTATTCCGTCTAACTTCAGCAGACTTGCTTTAATTTCTAATAAATCTAAATCTTTGATCGCATTGGTACCAAAAATTTTACCATGATTTCCTGGAATTACATTGTCAGTGAGTATGCTCATGATTTTGTGTTTTAAATTAGTTGTTTTTAGGTGTATAAGTATTTTAAGATTAGTTGTTTATACTTTTTAAAACGAATAAACAATCATTTTTAAGTTTTAAAATGCAATAGGTTTACTAAGAAAAAATACGAATGCACCGGAACGGTTTGAAAAAGGATATCGCTACTCTAGTGTTAAATAAATTTGCGTAAGATTACTCTTTATTCACCTGTCCGATTGTTATTTTATACTGAAATAAGCAGCATGAAAGATATATTGTCGCAATTATTAAAAAGAGTTTTGTCATAGATTTGAAGGTTTAAAACGATTTTTAAAGCTAAATGACGAATTAATTTGTGTTAATCTGTGAAATCGGTAGTAAAGAAATTTAGAGTTTTAATAAAATACGATATTAAATTGTAGCTATTATTTTTTAGTACATGACAAAAATATATTTTAATAAAAATCGATACAATAAATAATAATTAATCAGTAAAAACACTGAAATTTAGTATATTAAAGAATTATTACCAGATAATATTTCTAATGAGAAACATCGGTCTTGAGAGTAAAGATACAGCGTTAATTTCAGTTTTGCAAATTCATTTTAAAGTCAAACTCGATCTAGTTAGGGTCAGGGTCAAGCTTATTTGTTTATTTATAACCGCTTTTTGTCATGTAAGTAAGTCGAAAGTTTAAAAGTCGTAAAGTCAAAAGAATTAACTTTAAGTAAAACAGCTTTAAATCAGATTTTTACATGATTTTTACATGATTTTAAAATACGACATTATACCATGGTTATTACTTATTTAAAATTGATTCAGTAGAATATTTTGATTCCGTGTCTTGTCCATTAGCTCCTGAAGGTCGAGGAAGTTACCTCGAATTAATAAGTACCACTCTGGATAATAATTTAGCTTCAAGTTGGGTAGCTGCCACCGCTGACGGGCTCTTAACTCAATCCTATCACTACTATTTTGAAGATTCAGAGTATTACTCCCATCAGAGGCATTAAAGTATTAATATGTTAGGCGCTTTAGTTCAAGAGATCAAAGTAACTTTGGAAGCGGCAAGTATGGTTTTAAGTTCTTATTCTAGTGAGATGTATTTTATTACGGTCTATAATCAGGACGACATCACCCGAACAATCATAAAAAAATAAATTTAATAAATAATAGGAATCATTATTAAGAAAAGTTGCGAAAAAGGTCAGATTTTCACACGGCTTTTCTTATGTTTAAGAGAATAAAATGGAGCAGTAGTTTTTCTAAAGCTTTTTTTTAGTGCTGTTTTTCTTTTGAAAATAGTTGAAAATCAGAAAGTAATTTTAAGTGCAGCCATTTAATAAGAAGGAAACTGCGGCTTATTATTATTAAAAGGGATTGATTATTTGCTATTCAATGTTTAATTCAAAAAAAAAAGTGTATTAGTTTTATAATCAGCTAGTAGCGTTCAAGAAATAATCAGTTTCAGCAGTGTACCGTTTTATAGAATCTTGGGGTGTTTTGAGTTTAAAAAAAGTTTCGGTGTGATCATAAGAGTTTATAATTAAATTTATTTTACATTTGTTCATTAAATTTCGATAAATGATAAACAATGTAAAAAATATGTTCAGTATAAAAGATCTTGAAAATCTTTCAGGGATAAAAGCGCACACCATACGAATCTGGGAAAAAAGATACAATATTCTGCAACCCATGCGTACCGACACTAATATCAGATTGTATGATTTAGTGAGTTTGCAAAAACTGCTAAATATTACATTGTTGCACGATTATGGCTATAAAATTTCAAAAATAGCAACTTACCCTCAAGAAAAAATACCCTCTTTAGTACGTGAAATAATTTCGAACAAAACAGCAAAAAGTCATGCCATAAGTGAATTTAAAATGGCCATGATGAATTTTGATCAAGAGCTGTTTTTTAATACCTATAATTGGTTAATTGCAGAAAAATCATTTAAGGAAGTATTTCATCAAGTCTTTATACCACTGATGAATGAACTGGGATTATTATGGCAATCGGACACGATAACTCCAGCCCACGAGCATTTTATCAGCTACTTAATTAAACAAAAATTATTAGTTAACACCGAAAAACTTCAAGTTTTAAAGCAAACAAAAGTAGATAAAGTTTTTGTCCTGTCACTTCCTATGAATGAAATTCATGAATTAGGTCTGATGTACCTGAATTATGAGATTTTATTGCATGGCTACAAAACTATTTATTTAGGAGAAAGTATGCCTATTGAAAATCTGAAAGACTTGAAAAAACATTTTGATTCCATTATTTTTGTTTCCTACCTTACAGTACAACCAGAAAGATGTCAACTCGATGGATACATTCAAAAAATGTCCAATGAGTTGGTGGATGATACGACTGAATTATGGTATATTGGTCGTATGATTGAGTTTATAAAAAGAGAGGAACTTTCAGATCGAATTACTCTTTTTAGTTCAATTACTGAATTGGTAGATTGGATCTAGTTGTTTTTGTTTAAACATTTCGTATATTTGCTAAACAAATGAAGGATATGAAAAAAATTACAATTATAGGTTCTGGATTCTCGGCTCTAGCTGCTGCTTGTTATCTGGCAAAAAGTGGTCACGATGTGACGGTGTATGAGAAAAATGAAACAATTGGAGGGAGAGCACGACAATTAAAAAAAGAAGGTTTCACCTTTGATATGGGCCCAAGTTGGTATTGGATGCCAGACGTATTCGATCGCTTCTTTGCTGATTTTGGAAAGAAAACCACTGATTATTACGAATTAATAAAATTAGCACCAGCCTATCGCGTGTACTATGGAGTTGATGATTTTATTACCATAGCAGATAATTTAAAGGATATTACAATCGCTTTTGAAGCCATCGAAAAAGGAAGCGGCAGCCTGTTAAACGAATTTATGGCTGAGGCCAAAAGTAATTACGACATCGCCATCAAAGATCTAGTGTATCGCCCCGGGATTTCTCCACTAGAATTAATAACGGCAGAAACCGCCATGAAAGTGGGTCAGTTTTTTAGTACTATCAGTAAAGATGTTCGCAAGAAATTCAAAAACGAAAGATTGATTCAAATTCTGGAATTTCCGGTTTTATTTCTTGGTGCTAAGCCATCTGATACCCCGTCATTTTACAGTTTCATGAATTATGCTGATTTTGGTCTGGGAACTTGGCATCCTAAAACAGGAATGTTTGATGTAGTTCGGGGTATAGAAAGTTTAGCAAGAGAGTTGGGAGTGAAATTTCAAATGAATTCCAACATCGAAAAAATCATCGTAGTGCATAAAACAGCCAATTCAATTCAGGTAAATGGAGAAATCATTACCTCTGATGTAATTCTAAGCGGAGCCGATTACCATCACACGGAAACATTGTTGGATATGGAGCACCGTACTTATTCTGAAAAATATTGGGACAGTCGCGTTTTTGCACCATCATCATTATTGTTTTATGTTGGTTTCAATAAAAAAATAAAAAACATTTCACATCATGCCTTATTCTTTGATGTTGATTTTTATCAGCATGCCAAAGACATTTATGATGAACCACAGTGGCCAAAAGAACCCTTATTTTATGCTAATTTTCCATCAGTGACAGATGAAACTGCAGCTCCGGAAGGAATGGAATCAGGGTTTTTTCTAATACCTTTAGCTCCCGGAATCAACGATACTGAAGCACTCCGAGAAGAATACTTTGAAAAAATAATGGATCGTTTCGAAACTTTAACACAACAAAAAGTACGCAATACTATACTATTTAAACAATCCTTTTGTAAAAATGATTTTGTATCAGAATACAATTCATACAAAGGAAATGCCTATGGAATGGCAAATACATTATTGCAAACTGCCTTTTTGAGACCTAAGTTAAAGAGCAAGAAAGTGAAAAATTTATATTTTACCGGTCAATTGACCGTGCCCGGACCAGGTGTTCCACCAGCATTGATTTCCGGAAAATTAGTGTCTGAGTTAATTAACAAACAATTTTTAGCACAACAATTATGAAACAATTATTTGATGATGTATCTTTTAAATGTAGCAAATTAGTCACTAAAAACTACAGTACCTCTTTCTCTATGGCGGTTTATATGCTCTCGCCCAGTATTAGGGATGCCATTTATAGTATTTATGGTTTTGTCCGTTTTGCGGATGAAATTGTAGACACTTTTCATGGTTTTGACAAAGAAAATCTGATCACTGAGTTTGAAGATGAGTACTACAAAGCCATTGACAGAGGGATTAGTTTAAATCCTATATTAAATTCTTTTCAGCAAACGGTAAACAAATACAACATCTCTGATGATCTCATTCAGGCATTTTTAAAAAGCATGAAATTAGATTTAATCAAATCGGATTATCACAGTAAAGCAGAGTATGATGATTACATTTATGGATCGGCTGATGTGGTAGGTCTTATGTGTCTCAAGGTTTTTGTTGCCGGAGATCACAAACGATATGAGCAACTGAAAAACGAAGCCATGCGACTGGGATCTGCGTTCCAGAAAGTGAATTTTCTTCGGGATTTAAAAGACGATAATCTTGTCCTGAACCGGAATTATTTCCCAGGAGTCGATTTAAATTCCTTCGATGAAAATGCTAAAGCGGCTATCATTAATGAAATTGAAGCAGATTTTAAAGTAGCCTATGAAGGAATTGTAAAACTTCCTATTGAAGCTAAGTTTGGCGTATACACCGCTTTTGTGTACTACAAAAAACTATTAAAAAAGCTAGAAAACACTCCGTGTCATGAAATTGGAAGTGCAAGAATCCGAGTTTCTAACTACACCAAAGCCGGATTACTGGCAAAATCTTTTGTCTCTTATAAATTGAAGTTAGTTTAAGTTACAGCTTGTTTTTAAATATTTTTTAATTAAACATAGAATAAAATGATATTTTTTTTGATATTTATAGGTACTTTTTTAATAATGGAATGTGTCACCTGGTGTACCCACAAATTCGTTATGCACGGCTCAATGTGGTACTTTCATGCCGATCATCACCAACCAAAATACACTAATGTTTTTGAACGAAACGATATTTTTTTTATCATTTTTGCCATCCCAAGCATCCTGCTTTTCTATTATGGTGTCGAAGGAGGACTGAATTATAAATTTTTTCTCGGACTGGGAATTATGTTTTACGGCCTTTGCTATTTCATGATCCATGACGTCCTAATTCACCAACGATTCAAATGGTTCAAAAACACGAACAACAAGTATTTAATAGGATTGCGAAAAGCCCATAAAGTACATCACAAACACTTAGGCAAAGAGCATGGAGAATGTTTTGGCATGCTGTTCGTTCCTTTAAAATACTACAAAATATAAATTTAATTTGGGCGTGACCCCGCTTTCACTAGTGTTACAGCGGGGTCAGGCTATCCGTTCCCGCTTTTTTATACCAGGCAAAAAAGCCAGGTATAAAAAGAGCTCCACTACTATCCCTCACGCGAACACAGTGTTCTATGAAGGCATTTATCTTTAAAACACAACCATGAAAATATACAAACAAGAAACCGTACAGCACGTGAATGCAACTGTTCAAGAATGTTGGACTTTTTTTTCCAATCCAAAAAATCTTCAAAAAATCACACCAGAAGGAATGGGTTTCCAAATCACAGATTTCGATAATAAATCTATGTATCCCGGGCAAATCATTCAATATAAAGTAACGCCACTTTTTGGGATTACCTTGTCGTGGATGACGGTAATTACACAAGTAAAGGAAAATGATTATTTTATTGATGAGCAGCGTTTTGGTCCCTATAGTTTCTGGCACCACAAACATTTCTTTGAGACCACACCAAATGGAACAAAAATGACCGATGTGGTCCATTACGGTTTGCCACTTGGTATATTGGGACGAATCATGAACACCTTAGTCGTGAAAAATAAATTGAAATCCATTTTTGCGTATCGTGTTGCAAAAGTGGATCAAATGTTTAATTCAAAGTAATGAGCAAGCAAGAAATTTCTGTTTTTTGGTTTAGACGCGATTTGCGTCTGGAAGATAACGTTGGATTATTTCATGCTTTGAAGTCTGAATATCCGGTTATTCCGTTGTTTATTTTTGATGATTCCATCTTAGATACTTTACCTAAAAACGACGCTCGAGTCGGTTTTATTCACGAATCACTTTCTAAAATAAATAGACAATTACAGGAAATTGAAAGTTCACTTTTGGTTAAAAAAGGAAAAACTATCGCTGTTTGGCAATCTTTATTAAAAGAATTTGATGTCAAAGAAGTCTTCTTCAACAAAGATTACGAACCGTACGCGATACAACGTGACTCTGCAATTTGTGAATTTTTAGAAACTAATAAAACCATTTCTTATTCTTTTAAAGACCAAGTCATTTTTGAAGAAAAAGAAGTTACTAAAGCAGATGGATTGCCCTACACGGTGTATACACCGTTTAAAAATAAATGGCTGGAGAAATACAAGTCAATGACTCCAGTTCAAGAATATGATACTGCTGCTTATTTTGCTAATTTCTATAAAAACAGTTTTGCTTTTCCCACTTTGGAACAAATAGGTTTCGTAGAAAGTCTTATCAAAGTAAAACCACATAACCTTAAATTCATTGCAAATTACCAAGATATAAGAGATTTCCCAGCCTTAGATAAAACTTCTTATCTTTCGCCACATCTGCGTTTTGGAACCGTAAGTATCCGGAAATTAGTCAATTGGACATTTAATAAAAATGATATCTTTTTAAGTGAACTAATTTGGAGAGAATTTTTCATGCAAATCTTATTTAGTTTTCCAAAAGTCGGTACGCAAAACTTCAAATCAGCCTATAATGGGATTCAATGGAGAAATAATGAAGAAGATTTCAAACGTTGGTGTACCGGAACAACGGGCTATCCAATGGTTGATGCCGGAATGCGGCAACTCAATGAAACCGGGTATATGCACAACAGGGTTCGCATGGTTGTCGCGAGTTTTCTCTGCAAGCATTTATTGATTCAATGGCAATGGGGTGAAGCCTATTTTGCCGAAAAATTATTGGATTATGAGATGTCTGCCAATGTTGGCAATTGGCAATGGGCTGCGGGAACAGGTTGTGATGCCGCGCCATATTTCCGAGTTTTCAATCCGGAGATCCAGCTAAAAAAATTCGATGAAAAAGGAACCTATATCCGCAAATGGATTAAAGAATTCGATTTAGGATACAAACAGCCAATGGTAGAACATGCGATGGCTAGAGACAGAGCTATTGCGACGTACAAAGCCGGAATTTTGAAGTGATTTATTTTAGCATATAAATGATGTAGGTTTTATACAGGGAAAAAAATGTATAGAATTTATATGTTATAAATTATTTTATTAATTTGTTCAGCATGCCATTAAATATAAACCCGTGAAACGGCAAAACAGAATACCAATATAAATTTCCCCAAATCCCTTTTGGGAGGAAAGTAGCCGATTGGTACAGCGTATTTCCTATTATTTTGAATTCCAGCCACGCTTCACCAGGTAGCTTCATTTCGGCAAATAAGATTAGTTTTCCTTCTTGTTTATTGGCATATAGTACGCGCCAAAAATCCAAAGCATCACCAGAATGAATCTCGTGTCTGTTGGTTCTTCCTCTTCTACTACCTACACCTCCGTATAATTTATCAATAAAACCTCGTAAACTCCAAAGCCAATCGCCATAATACCAACCGGAATCTCCACCAATGGACCAGATTTTATTTATAGTGTATTCTCGGTCTATGATTTCCATTTTGCGTCGGTCTATAAAGCAATCTTTTTTTGGAACCTTCAAATATTCTGACATGTTACTGTTGAAACGGCCGCTAATGAGAGAATCTTTCCAGCTCGAAGCTACTTTGTCTTCATCTACTTTTATCAAAGCACGGGAAAGTGCCTGTTTGTAGGTCATTGGAGTAACATGCAATAACTCATTGATTTTATTATCACTGCAAACAACTTCTACTTTCATGCTGCTGACCAGTGCTGAAGCCAGTCGATAAGATGTTGAGGTTACAAAATACAACCAATAGGAAGATAATTTTGGCGTCATTATAGGAACAGTAAAGATCCATCGTTTTAGCTTTTTGGCTTCTGCAAAACCCAAAAGCATCTCTTTATACGTTAAAATATCAGGTCCGCCAATATCAAAACTTTGATTATAAGTAACGGGGTTTAATAATGATTTGGATAAAAATTCAAGAACATCCGGAATTGCAATGGGCTGGCATTTAGTATTCAGCCATTTTGGGGTAATCATTACAGGCAGTTTATTGATTAAATCCCGAATTATTTCGAAGGAAGCACTTCCAGAACCTACAATAATTCCTGCTCTTAGAGTAGTAGTGGGAAAAGTGCCGGTATTCAAAATTTCTTCTACTTTTTTTCGCGACGATAAATGTTTGGATAATGATTTATCGTTGATAATTCCACTCAAATAAATTACTTGTTTGGCTTTGGTTTTATTCAAGCGATGCACAAAATTTAGAGCCGATTCACTTTCCAATTCATCAAAATTAGCAGCTGAACCTGACATGGAATGAATCAGATAATACGCCGCATCAATAGTTTCTGGAATAACTGTCAATGTTTCTTGATTTAGGAAATCTACCTCAATTATGGTAACATTTTTTTGATATTCGACCGGGCAATTAAATCTGTTTTTATCTCTTACACAACAGATTATATCGTGCCCTTGTCCTGATAATAGGGGTAAGAGTCGTTTCCCGATGTAACCTGTTGCGCCTGTTAAGAGAATTTTCATAAGTTTTTATATTTTGCCATCATATCGTAAAGATACTACCTTACCGCTTTAATTGATCCCATTTTAATCTTTTCAGGTTTAATTCCTCGAAGCTCTACTTCTATTTTTTTTGCCACAGATTCACAGATTAAAAAGATTTTTTAAAATCTGTGACAGTTATTTAGTTAATACCTCTGGGGCTATGCACCGAGGTAGTTTATTTTGGGTTTTTGCACTTTTTTAGCCACTTTTAATATGTTTAATTAGTTGTAAAAATTAAATTTAACTCAGTTTAGTAGAAATCAAACTAATAAATTCTCTTCTGGTTTTATTTTTTTCGAACGCACCTGTAAAAGAGGAAGTGGTGGTAACTGAGTTTTGTTTTTGAATCCCTCTCATCTGCATACACATGTGTTGCGCTTCAATTACTACCGCTACTCCAAGCGGATTCAGAGCTTCCTGAATGCAATTTTTTATCTGATCTGTCAATCGTTCCTGCACTTGCATCCTTCTGGCGAAAGCATCCACCACTCTTGGTATTTTACTCAAACCAACAATTTTACCATTAGGGATATAAGCAACATGCGCTTTTCCAAAAAACGGCAACATGTGGTGTTCACACATCGAATATACTTCAATATCTTTTACCACAATCATTTGATGGTGGTCTTCACTAAATAATGCCGATTTTAATATTTCTAATGGATCTAAGCCGTAACCGTGCGTCAAATATTGCATGGCTTTGGCTACACGTTCTGGAGTTTTTTCAAGTCCTTCTCTGGTCACATCCTCTCCTAAATTACTAATAATAGTTTTATAATTTTCAGCTAACGCCTCGGTAGTTTCCGAATCATATTGCTCAACTTTCTCGTAACTTCTCATTTCTTTTATCATGGTATGCTGATTTTCAATTTTGATTTTGGCTAATTATTTTTTTTGGATTCTTGTTTAAACAAACCATTTATAGATTTAAAAAAAACAATCATTCTTTATATATAAGCTTAATTTCTTAATGGTTAATTTTTCTTTTTTGTGTGGTTAACAATAACTTGTTTAGATTTTAAAAGTCACTATTCCGTAATCCATTTCGAATACCTGACCTGAAATTGATTTTGCATTTTCAGATATCAGGAAGTCTGCCATGTGTGCTACTTCTTGAGGTTTCAAATAGCCTTTCATCGGGTGGCGTTCTATCATATTCTCTTTCATACGGTCATTTCTCAAAATTCCTGCGGCTAGTGTCGTTTCCGTAATTGTGGGAGCAATGGCATTGATGCGCACTACTGAAGCTAGTTCTGCTCCTAATGATTTCACTAATCCTTCCACACCCGCTTTTGCAGTAGCAATGCTCGCATGAAACGGCATTCCTAATTTTGCAGCAACCGTACTGAACAAAATAATGGATGGATTGGTTCCTTTTTTCAAAACAGGCAAATATTTTTGGATCGCTTTTACGGCACCAATAACATTAATTTCAAAATCTGTTCTGAAATCGTCAATACTAAGACTTCCTATGGGTTTCAAGTTGATAGAACCCGGACAATAAATTAATGTATCTATCACTTCAATTTCCGGAAGTGTATCTTGTAACACATTTACTGAAAAATGTTTCAGATTGGGATGTGTGATCTCTGGTGCATTTCGGCTGATGTTATACACCATGTTTGTCTCTAATTGCTGCAACAAAATGGCATTTCCAATTCCTTTGCTTCCGCCAATGATTACGATATTTTTCATGTTATTTGGTCAGTTATTTAAATTCTATTTTGATTTTGTCGTTTATTGGATCCAATTTATCGTTTGGAAATCTTATTGTTATTAATCTGTCTTTGCATGGTACATTTAAAGCGGCCTTCGCGAAAATCTCTTAATTTTTCATGTTTTGTTTTACGACCTTGCACTCTTTCGCGCCACATTCTAAAACTGGATGGTTTCATCTCGGTGCGCATCAGGTCAATTACTTCTTGTTCTTTTAATCTAAATTGCAATAAAATTGCATCAAAAGTCGTGCGGTCTTCCCAAGCCATTTCTATGATTCGGTCTTTGTCTAAATCGGTAAGTTCTTTTTTTATATTCACAATATGTTATTTAAAAGTGGTATTGATTTCTTTGTGCTTATCGCTGAAAAATTATTCGATATCGCCAATATCAGCCATGGTATGCAGTTTTAATATCCGGGAAATTTCCTCTTTTACTAATGGATTTTTCTTCATTTTCCATAATAAATCGCTAGCATATTTTCTTGTTCGTTCCATGTTTACAATTTGTTTTGGATAGTGAATGCCCACTTCAAACTCATTAAATTTTTGATCTAAATAGGTCATTTTATTTGGTTCGTGCACAAATGCCCTAGGTAAGTTTCGCAATTCTGGAACCCATTTTTTTATAAACTCACCATCAGGATCGTGCTCATAGCTATTTTTTATGGGATTATAAATACGCAACATATTGATTCCGGTCTCGCCAGCCTGCATTTGCAATTGAGGAAAATGAATTCCGGGTTCAAAATCAAGGAACATTTGCGATAAATGTTGTGTAGCGTTCTGCCAAGGTTGCCATAAATTATGAGTAAAAAAGGAAACTAACATCGCACGCATTCTAAAGTTCAAATACCCTGTTTCGTTCAAACAACGCATGGAAGCATCGACTAATGGAAATCCGGTGTATCCCGTTTTCCAAGCTTTAATATAATTTTCATTCACTTTCTTTTGCAACGAATGGAATCCTTTATTCTCACTTTCAAACTCCATGACTTCTTCCATTTCAAATTTTTGAATGAAATGTGCCTGCCAAGTCAGTCTGGATACAAACGAATCAATTTGTTTTTTGTCGCTGCAGTTGAGTCTGAATGTCGCTGCTTTTTGTAAAACCTGTCTGGAAGATAGATTTCCCCAAGCAATGTAAGGGGATAATCTGCTGCAACTTTTTCGAGCTAGTAATGGTTTTGAAATATGAGAACTGTAATTGTGATACCGTTCCTCAAAAAATGTTTGTAAATACTTTCCAGCCATACTGCTACCTCCTTTTTGGAAAATAGTATCGGGAATGGTTTCCAGATTGGTTTTTTCTAGTGCTTTTTCAAGCTCATTAATTGCTGCCATATTAAGGAAATTCTCTGCTTTCGAATCGAAAATAAATAATGATTCATTCATATATTCTTCCCATTTAGAAACCCAGTTTGCTCTGTTTCTCAATGCCCTGAAAATGCCATTATTAATATTTTCTACCCAATTGATCTGATTATTTTTACAAAATCGTTTGAAGGTTTTATCTCTTTCGTAAGTAATTTTTAACCCTGTTTCCTGATGCGAAAAAACAGTATCAATTTTGTATGTTTCCTCAAGGATATTAAATACCTGAAGCACTTCTGAGGAGACTGCTAAAACCTGCGTGTTCGATTGCTCCAGCTGCTTATTGATATCAACAAGGGACTGCTTGATGAAATTCCAGTGTCTAGAACTGTAATGCGAATCATTTTCTAAAGATTTCTCGAACACATAAAGCAACAAAGTAGGCGTATCTGTTTTTGTGGCATTAAAAATTGCTTCGTTATCCTGCAAACGAAGATCTCTTTTGAACCAAACTACATTGATATTTTTTTTATTTGTATTCATTTATTTTTTATAATAATTGTTGTTGCAGCCATAATTTTTGAAATTTTGATTGTCCGTCGTAATTCGTGGCTTGTAATTTAATATTAAATTTTCGATCTCTGGGATCGTTGCCTACTCCTGAAACATACATCCAGTTTCCATAATTGTTGTGAACATCGTAATCAATAAGCATTGCTTCAAAGTATGCCGCTCCTATACGCCAGTCCAATAACAGATCTTTTGCAAAATACGACGCTACATTTTGTCTGCCGCGATTGCTCATCCAACCTGTTTGTTGTAATTCAAGCATATTTGCATTTATAAAAGGTTCTTCAGTTGCACCATTTATCCATTTATTGATGGCATATTTGTTTCTTTTCCAATCGTATTTTTTGTTTAAAATTCCGCCAATCTTAAAAATTGAATTTCCATTTTTTAACGAAATATATTTAAAATAATCTCTCCAAATTAGTTCAAAAACCAACCAATATGTTGAGTCATTCTTCTCGATTTGTTGTTCATATTTCAAAATTTCCCAATAAATAGTTTTTGCAGAAATTGATCCATTAGACAACCAAGGTGAAAATTTCGAACTAAAATCAGTTCCAATTAATCCGTTTCGAGTTACTTTATAAACGCTCAGTTTTTTGGTTTTCCAAAAATAATTTTGCAAACGTTTCATTGCTTCATCTTCACCACCACCAAAAGGAAATGCCGTTCTGGAATCTATTTCAAAATCAGTAAAACCTAAATTTTTTATCGTAGGAATAACAGTTTGGTCTATGGTGTAATTATCAATTGACAACGGTTGAACTGAAAACTCAGGTCTGACTTTTGTCGTTTTTTCACATTTATTTCGGAATTGTGTAAAAACATTTGGAACCGCTTCAATTGCAAACGGTATTTCTTCCGGATGAAATAAGAACTGATTATAACTACTTTTAAACGCTACTGAATTTGGAACCTGAGTTTTTATGTTATCGGAAACTATCATTTCCTCAGAAGTCCATTCTTCTTGAAAATAGATCGAACTAATTTCGTTTTGAATGACAATCGCTGGAATACAGTCTTCTGGCTTTTGGTGATAAACCAATAAAGAAACATTCAAATTTTTTAGATTTTGTTTTAAAGCCGCTACCGATTCCAATAGAAATTTAGCACGGAATTTTTCTGTTTTTTTGAAACCATATTCTTTTTCTTCAAAATGTCGTGGGTCAAAGCAATAAATTGCAATTACATTGTCATTTTCTTCCATCGCAGTAGATAGAGACTCATTATCATGAACTCTAAGATCATTCCTAAACCAAACTAACCCTTTTTGTTTCTTTTGCATTTTTCACTACAATATTTAACTTCGTTCCAAACTTTTTCCCATTTTTTCCGCCAGCTGAATGGCCGGTTGCAGACCATACACATTTTTGAAGGCAGATTTTCTTTTTTCACTACTTGTATTTTTCAAATTCATTGACAACTATTTTCGCTTTCAAATCAAACATTAAATTGTACAATCCAAAAAAAGTTCTGTTCATGTAAATAAAATGTTTAGAACCTCTATTCCCGTTCATTTTTCGAAGATTAGTGTCTTTTGAAAAGCGTTCCCCCAATTGTGCGATACTTTCAAAAAAACTTTCATCCGAGAAATCGAATATTTTCTCTTGAAAAGGTTTGGTAAACAACGATAATAAATCATGAAACAATTCTGTGAAATAGGCTATTTCTGCATCAGAATCATCAGCACGTAAAATTTCTAATTCAAATAATTTTGAATTGAATATTTTAGTATCGTTAATTACATCTTTACTTACCAGCTCAAAATAGGGGGTGTAAAATTCTGTTGGAATTTGTTTCATACAACCAAAATCTAATGCTACTAATTGGTTTGCATCGTTGACTAAGAAATTTCCAGGATGTGGATCAGCGTGTACTTTTCTTAAAATATGAATTTGGTACATATAAAAGTTCCATAAAGCCTGACCAACATTGTCTGCTACTTCCTGATTGGTATTTGTTTTTGTAAATTCAGAGAGATGTTTGCCATTCATCCAGTCCATTGTGATGATTTTGTCTGTTGAAAAGTCAGGGTAATATTCCGGAAAAACCAGATTTTCTATTTTTTTGCAGGCGTCAACTACTTCTTGACTTTGTTTTAATTCCAATATATAATTAGTTTCCTCAATCAATTTGTCCTCAACTTCCTTAAAATATTTATCAGAATCTTTTCCTTGAAGGTTAAACATTCTGATGGCAATAGGTTTCACCATCGATAAGTCAGAGGAGATGCTGTTAGCCACTCCGGGATATTGAATTTTTACAGCTAGTTTTTTACCGTCTTTCATGGCAACATGCACTTGCCCAATACTTGCTGCATTTTTAGATGTAGCATTGAATTCATCAAATATTTCATGAGGTGTTTTCCCAAAATTTGTTTTGAAGGTTTTCAGTACTAGCGGAGCTGAAAGTGGTGGAACAGAAAATTGGGATAGTGAAAATTTTTCTACATAAGCCTGAGGCAAAAAACTTTTATCCATACTCAACATTTGTGCTACTTTGAGCGCACTTCCTTTAAGGCTTTTGAGTCCGTCGTAAATATCCTCGGCATTGTCCTCGTTTAATTTTTCACGGGTCAAATCAGAATTCACTATTTTTTCACCGTAATATTTTAGGTAATTTACGCCAACTTTAGCACCGGTTTGTACCAGCTTAGTTGCTCTTTCAATTTTTGATGTTGGAATATAATCTATAGTTTTCATTACTTGTTGTATATTTTTTCTTTGAAAATGAATTTTCCAAAGTCGATTAAGCTGTCTATCGGTGCGATATTCATTAATTCAAAAGTTACTTTAACAGATTTTTCAATGTAAATGTCTGTTTTCTCAAAAGCAGCTGAGGCATCATCCAACCAAAACTTTAGCGTTAACAAAAGTTGAATCCAGGATGCTTCCTGAAAGGATTTCTCTTGAAAGTTTTGCAGTTTTTCCTGTTGTGTTCTAAATTCATCTGAGATTATTTCAGATAAATAATTTCTGAAACTGTTTCTGAGCCCAGAGAGTTGCATTAGTTTTTTCAACTGATTGTTGTGCTCTTTCAATACAAGAACAACATAACTCCTGTTAGCAGTCAAGATCTCGAAAAAAGTAAAGTAAAAACTTAACATTTTACTTTTCATGTCATACATTTCGTATTCCTTATTTTTGTTCAGTAAGTCAGTAGTTTTTTCTACAAACATTTTAAAAATTTCTTTCTCAATACTTTCAATTGTACCAAAAAAAGCATAGAATTCAGTTTCTGTAAAATCATTTATTTTTGTAAAATGATATACTGATTTTGGTTTCTCGCTGTGTTCAAGAACATAATTCATGTAGAGCGAAACTATTTTGTCTTTTGTTACGGTTGTTTTTTTAGTTGCCATTTTTTACGATGTTTCAAATTAGAGTATAAAGGTAGTGAATGTTTAAACATATATCAATAAAGTTAAACAAAATTTAATATAATTTTAGTATCAATATAAATCAGTAGCTTTACAGTATTATGAAAAAGAATGTTTTAATAAGCGGAGGTTCGGGATTTATCGGAAAAAATTTAACTGCTTTGTTGGTCGCAAAAGGGTATACAGTTTCCATTCTGAGTAGAAGTGAAAAGCGTAATACAGAAGCTGTGTTTTATTATAAGTGGGATGTAGCAAATCACACTATTGATGAAGCGGCAGTTTTGAACGCCGATTATATTGTACATTTAGCTGGCGAGAATATTGGGGAGAGGCGCTGGACGGCCAAACAAAAAGCGGCCATTATTGATAGCAGGGAGCAATCTGTTCAGTTGCTTTATACGGTTCTAAAAAAGCATGATAAAAAAGTAGAAGCGTTTATTTCCGCTTCGGCAGTAGGCATTTATGGTGCTGTCAATGGCGAAGAAATTTGTTCAGAAACCATGGCTCCTGCGAATGATTTTCTAGGATATACCTGCCAGAAATGGGAAGATTCCATAGATTTTATAGAAAATTTAAATATACGTACCGTAAAAATTCGCACCGGATTAGTGTTAGGAAAAAATGATGGTTTTTTAATGAAACTCACTCCTTTATTCAAGTATCGGTTAGGTTCTGCATTGGGATCTGGAGAGCAGTACATGCCTTGGATTCATATCGATGATTTGTGTGCGATCTACTTTCAGGCAATTGTCAATCCCAATATGGCTGGGCCGTATAATGCAGCGATTACTGATAATACTACAAACACCGTTTTTTCTAAAACCTTGGCATGTGTTTTTGGATATTCAATATGGTTGCCAAATGTACCTGCTTTTGTATTGAAATTAGCGATGGGGAAAATGGCGGTAATTGTACTAACGGGACGAAGGGTTTCTTCGGATAAAATAACTCAAACTGGGTTTAAATTTAAATTTAAAAATTTAGAAGGAGCTTTGAGAAATTGTTTAACAAAATAGATTTAATATAAGACACAAATGATTTTTGTGTTCACATTTTTGGATATTTTGCTGCGAACAATGAACGGAATTTTAATCTTGAAATCATCCGTATTTAGGGGAAATGTGGCATATAGCTGAATTCCCTGATCTACTTTTTTTAAGGTTCCGTTAAAAAGGAGCCTTTTAGTTCTTCCACGAATGGTTATCTTTCCATTTATTTGATATTCTCCTACAGTAGTATTTATGTTTTTTAAATCGAATTTCGCAATTTTTCCCTTAAAAATGGCTGTTGGAAAACGGTTGCTCTCCATATAATTATTGTTAAAATGTTCTTGCATCATTTTTTTTTTGAACTTAAAATCTTTGATGCTAATCCAACAAATGATCTGACCTGTCTTAGTGATTAAAATACAGGTTGTTTTCTCGTTGATTGCGTTCACTTCTTCAAATAATGGGATTGAAGCCTCAAAAGTAATGATTCCGGAATAGGATACCATTTTTTCTTGAGCAGTGGTTGCTATTACAGTAAAGAGCAGCATTATTTGTATAATTTTTTTCATAATGATTTATGAATTAAATTACTTAAAGTTACAAAATAAGCAGTAAATATAAAATTATTGTTTGCTTGAAATAACAACTGGATAAGTTAATTTATCTGTTCTTTTTTAATAAGAAATTAGAGGTTTATTGTCCAAAAGAACAGCTGGTCTTTTGGATAATAAGTGTTTGCAACATTATAATTCTACTCGAACATTATATTTTTTTATATTTTCTAGTGCTTTTTCTGAACGGTAATCAAACGCTTCTTTATGGAGATTTTTTTCTTCTTTTAACGCTATTAGTTTGATGCAATTATAAAAACGGCGTACTTCATTGAGATTCGTGAGGATCAATCTGGGAACAAGGGTACTGTTGCCTTCCTTATCTTTGGCAACCATTGTGAAATAGGAGGAATTACAATGTTTAATTTTTCCGGTTTGAATGTTTTCGGCTTCTACCCGAATGCCAATAATCATAGAGCTTTTCCCTACATAATTCACGTTGGCTTTCATGGTTACCAATTCACCCACTTCAATAGGTTTAAGAAAGTTAACCGTATCTACCGATGCCGTTACGCAGTAATTTCCTGAAAATTTTGAAGCACAGGCAAAAGCAATTTGATCCATTAGGGATAAGATATACCCACCATGAATCTTGCCACTGAAATTAGTGTTTGAGGGTAACATCAATTCTGAAATACTAATGTCAGATGATGCTACTGTTTTAAAAATGCTGTTCATTTATTTGATTTTAAAGGGAGAATTAACTTTCTTGACATTAGTAATAAAATAGTGTGAATCGCCCCACCATGGGTAAGTTCTGTATCGTTCCATATAAGTTACTTGGACGTATTGTCCTTCAAATTTCTTTAAATCCGTTATTACTTTTTCCTCACTGTCCATTACCGAAAAAGAAAAAATTTGCGCACCGGAAATGCCTTGACTAATTTCGCCCTCCCAAGTTTTGAATACAACGCCCTTGCGACTCACTTTTATTAATTCGCCGGAGCGAACTCCTTCACTGTACGTAGCATTGTATATAAAAGTGAAATAACCCGCAACAGTTACTACAAGCAATACAGAAAGGATTAGTATAAATTTTTTCATTAGGATTTAGTTTAAAGTTAATTTTCGTTTTTTTCGGCTCGGTTTATAATGCTTTCGGGAAGTGATTTTTTCGCTTTAGCTCCCATTTTTTTTAATTTTTCGACACTCACAATTAGATTTCCTTTTCCTTCTACAAGTTTATTCATCGCACCGCTGTATTCTATTTTGCTCTCGTCTATTTTTTTTCCAATTTTGATTAGGTCTGCCACAAAACCTTCAAATTTATCATACAATGCGCCAGCTTGACGTGCAATTTCGAGTGCGTTTTCCTGTTGTTTTTGATTGGTCCACATGCTGTCAATTGTTCGCAGGGTAGCCAGAAGAGTTGCTGGAGTAACAATGACAATGTTTTTCTCGAACGCTTTGTTGTATAAAGACGTATCCTCATTGAGTGCCATGGCAAAAGCAGGTTCAATAGGAATAAATAACAACACAAAATCAGGACTTTCTATTTGGTACAAATCATGGTAGTTCTTATTGCCAAGTTGCTCTACGTGGCGTTTGATGGAACTGACATGCTCTTTTAGATAGGCAATTTTCAGTAGATCATCTTCTTCATTGATATATTTTTCATACGCCGTCAAAGAAACTTTAGAGTCAACTATCATTTTTTTACCCTCCGGCAGATTGATCACAACATCAGGAAAAACACGATTTCCATCTTCGGTTGTAAAGGCTTGTTGCACCTCATATTCACGGCCTTTCTCCAAACCTGATTTTTCAAGAACGCGTTCTAATACTAATTCGCCCCAATTTCCCTGCATCTTACTGTCTCCTTTCAAAGCCTTAGTTAGATTAATAGTTTCCCTGCTCATCTGGATATTCATTTCGCGTAAGCCCAGAATTTGTTGGCGTAATGCCGCATGATAATCAATACTTTCTTTGTGGGTGTCTTCAACTTTTTTTTCAAACAATTGAATTTTATCCTGTAATGGTGTCAGGATATTTTTCATGTTTTCCTTGTTCTGTTCCGTGAATTTATTGGACTTTTCTTCTAATATTTTATTGGCAAGATTCTCAAATTCCTTGGTGAATTTTTCTTGTAGTTTTTCCACTTCTTCTTTTTGTTCTTTGTTGCGTTCCCAAAGATTCTCAAAATCAACTTCTTTTTTTGAAAGCTGAATGGCTAAACTGTCTTTTTCGTTCCTGATGCTTTCTTTTTGGGAATGGGTGTTTTCCAGTTGCTTTTCAAAAGTTATTTTGTCTACAATTAGTTGTTCTTTCAGTTGATTGAATTGGGTGGAAAATGCAATCAGTTTTTCTTCTAAACTAATTTTTTCCGATTGAAATCGAGCAGAGAAAATGAGCTTGCCAATGAAAACACCAATCGCGAGCGCAACAATAAAAATCAATAAAAACGGAAACATATCTGACATAGAATTTCTTTTTGAAACGTTGTAAAAATAAACAAAAGTTTCCTGATTTTCTTTCGGAAATCAAAATACTAATGCAAGTTTTTTTATAGAAAGTTATTAATTTTGATGACTCAAACAGGCGGAGTTTTAAAAACATATTAGATAAAAAAGCCAGATTTCATTTTTGGACATGCCCCAAAAAGTTAGACACTATTTGGGGCATTTTTTATGGAAAAAAAAGTAAAATATGATTATGCAT
>NZ_RYDP01000019.1:0-39164 GCF_003970395.1 Flavobacterium sp. GSP27
AAATCCTGTTATAAGCGTTTTTTTATTGTCTAAAAAAGGATGCTAATCAAAATAAGTGAAGTTTTTCAGTGCCCTCCGGTTTTGGAGCTCTTTTTTTATTTAATAATCCCAATAGATTTTGAATGTGCAATAGCTTCACTACTGTTTTTGAAATAACAAATAGAAACTTTTAAGGTTTCTAAATTTTCCATAATTGTAATTATTTTTTCTTTTTTAGAAGTCCCAGTTTGTCGGATATAAACTGCTTTTACGGTAACTGGGAAAATTTTACAAATAGCTTCGTATAAATAGGGGTCATGTTGTGAATCATCCCCTAGAAGTACATACTCTAAATTGGGATAAAACTCTAGAATGTGTTTTATTTTGTCAAACTTGTGGTTGTGATCCCCACTTCCGGTGATGAAAAAATCAGCCAGGCTCGTCTTGATGTCTTTCAGTAATAAAACGGCTTTTGGAAGCTTATGAATTTCAGTGAATTGTATGACAAAACGATACAAATTCCATTCACTGCTGGAAACATAAAAGAACGCATTTAACTCGTGTTTGTTTGTTCTTCCTGCCGAACTCAAGGCTTGATAATGGGTAACTACATCATCAAAAGTTTTTCTTTTATATATGTTTTTAAACAATAAAACATATAATTTTTTTAAAGGATTCAGCGTGTGAGAAACTAAAAAAGTATCATCAATGTCAGAGATGATTCCCAGATTTCCTTTGTGTGGACGAATATAACTGTCTTTGGCCGTAATGGTTTCGTTATTATGAGTAATACTCACTTTATAATCAATCCAGCCATACTTAGAATCCTGATCTAGTGGCACGCAAAACTTAAAATAACCATCATTTAGTGTTCTGGTATGGATTTTGGAATTGTTTTGTTCTAAATACACATCAGCATTTGCTTGTGTCTTTATTTGAAACATTTTGATTACTGAAGTAGCATTTTTAAAGTTCTTTTTTTGAAAATTATATTCTTTAACTGTTGTTGGTTTGAACACATGCCCCATGACAATTAATTCTTGCTCATTAGCGTAGCCACGATATAATTTTAAAATTGGTTTCATTTATTGTAGTACTTTTGATTGGAGATGAATTTAATTAATTTTAATTAATAAAAGAAGATAAAGTTTGAGAAATAACATTATTGTTGTTGTTAATCCTATTTCCGGTGACATTGATAAATCTGAATTTATTGATGCTGTGGCACTTTTTGCTGAAAAAGAAAATTTTAATCCGGTAATTTATAATACCTCGGGAGTAAATGATATTGATAAAATAAAGTTGCTGTATCAAACCTACAAACCACAACGAATTATTATTACAGGGGGTGACGGAACCATAAAAATGGTAGCCGAAGCAATGGAAAATCAAGATGTAATTTTAGGAATTTTACCCGCCGGATCAGCTAATGGATTGGCAGTAGACTTGAATTTACCTGCCACACTTGAGGAAAACTTAGAAATTGCTTTTCACAATGAGTACATGATGATTGATATGATTTCTATTAATGGAAAAAAAAGTGTTCACCTAAGTGATATTGGACTTAATGCAGAATTGATTAAGAACTATGAAAAAAGTACGATTCGGGGAAAACTGGGGTATGCTTTGCAAGCGGTGTCTACTCTGATTGATTTAGATGAGCCTTTTTTTGCCACAATAACAGGTGATTTTCCCACTATTGAATGTGTAGCGAGAATGATTGTTATTGCCAATTCAAAAAAATATGGAACAGGAGTTTCTATTAATCCTAACGGACTAATGGACGATGGGAAATTTGAATTAGTGATCTTGAAAAATTTAGATTTAGTAGTGCTTGGGAAAATTATTACCGGAAATATAACAACAGATGATGCAGAAGATATAGAAATAATATCAGTAAAAAATGCTTTAATCACGACTAGTGTGCCGGTTAGCTTTCAAGTTGACGGTGAATATTGTGGATCCGAAACTAAGCTAAATGTCGAAATTTTACCCAAACACATGAAAGTTGCCGTACCATATACTGATCCAGATTATGGATTTATTTGAACGGATTGCGTTCTTGCCATTTGATTTTAGGTTCTAAATGTTTGAATATCTTTGGCATAAAATGATTGGCAACCCTATTGCTGTGGCCTATTAATCCATACATTTTTATGGGCTTAGCGCCAACAGAACTTTTGATTTCCAAAGCAGTTCTTGCAAAGATAATTTCCTGAAAGCCTTTATTAATTGAATAGGCAATCATGTCATATAACATATTCAGGTACAGCATTTTCTCGCGCTGAACACTTTCATCATATCCCAGAAAGTAGGTATCCATTATGGAACCGTTTTTAATCAAAGTATTGAAACCTATCAGTCTGTCCTTTGAAAAATAACCATAAAAAAGAAATTTGTCTTTGAAAATTTCTTTAAAAATCCTAAAATGATTTTTTGGAAGAAAAAAAGTATTAAAGGGAGCATTTTTAGCCACATGAAGGTACAAATCATAAATCGTTTCTTCCAAGGCAATGATGTCTTCCAGGTGTAATTTTCTTTTTTCAATCTGATCTGCCTTCTTTCTTGCTCTTTTATATTGATCCCGGTATTTTTTTGAAAGAGAGTCAATATAATTTTGTTCTGTTTTCCAGGCTTCATTAATGGTGAAAACCATATTAGGCTGTGTCGAAAACGGATATTCATTTTTGAATTCCGGAATACGGAAGGTTTTGATTTCCTCGCAATTGAAATCTTTGTAGGTGGTAATGTGAATTTTTTTGCCTTTGGATTTAAAGCGTTGTTTTAATTCAGTTACAGCAGTATTCAATACTTGTAAAGCTCTCTTTTTATCAATGGTGTCTAACAAAGCAAAAGAATTTTGTCCGGTTAACATATTGTTGCCAATAACCAGTACATGAGATCCAAAGTTCCTGAAAACAAAATTTCGTACCGCTGTCTTGATACACTTATCGCGTTCTCCAAAAGATTCCAGTTTGTTTAAATCCAGAAATTGGGAAAGCGCAATCCCTACTAAAGTGTCATTTTCAAAGAGTCCAATATAATGACAAATCATGTTCTCAGGGGATGATCTTTCTAAAACATCCAGATATTTTTTGGATAAAAAAACAGTCGAAATCGCCATGTCATCCCAGTTTGAATGGAGCTGCGCAGTAGTAGTATAAATTTTAAAGGAGTATGCTGAATTCAAATTAAAAAGAAATATTTTTCGCCAAAATTAGTTAATAAAGTTAAATTATTTTTCAATATATCAAAATTTACTAACTTTATATTCCTGAAATTTGGATCTTCATAATTGTTTTAATCTGAATATTGTTTTACATCAGCAAGTTACAGGCAGATCAATCCATAAATAAATAAAAGTATGAAAAGGTACACCGAACAATCCATTCAATCAGAGTTGAAAAAATTGAAAGACTGGCAGTATATTAATAATGGAATTGAGAAAAAGTATATGTTCCTGGATTTTACTCAAGCCTTAGGTTTTATAGTTCAAGTAGGAATAAAAGCGGAGAAAAAAAATCATCATCCGGAATTATGCAACGTGTATAATAAAGTAACCATTCGACTGACTACTCATGATGCAGATGGTGTAACGGATAAGGATCTTGATTTGGCAAAAGCCATCGAAGAGCTTTAGGGAATGTAGTTTTATTGTTGTTGTTGTTGTTGTTGTTGTTGAATTTTGAGGTAAATTACTACTCCTATATTTGTGAAATATCCATCCAAAATATACTGCCAGTCAGGTGTTTTGTAATTTATTTTGTCCTGATGAAGCTAAATTTAATTAGAATTGTTCTAAGAAAAAGGAAGTTCAATCATTGACAGAGTATTTATAGAACGCACTCTAAAAAATATTTTGCTGTAAGAGATATCTCTATTTAAAATTATAAAACATGTATTTCATCGGTTTTATTTGCTGATTAACTAGAAACCATCTATTTTAGGAATGTAAAAGACTAAATTTAAAGGGATGAAAAGTGTAACTACTCTGTTTTTAATCATTTTTTTTTCATGTTCAATGTTGGCCGATGTATCTGATCAGGAGAAAGATGCCTTAGTAAAACTGTACCAGTCCACTAGTGGAAGTCAGTGGCATGTCAAGTGGGATTTATCATCACCTGTTACCACTTGGTATGGCATAAAAGTACAAGACGAAAAAGTGATTGCAGTACATCTAGCTGATAATAATTTAGTGGGTGAAATTCCAGCTGAAATTGTTAATCTCGTAGGTCTTCAAGAGTTGGATTTACACAAGAACCAAATATCAGGTTCGATTCCTTTTTTTATTGGAAAATTAAAAGAAATGAAAGTATTGAACCTTTCTTTTAATAAGTTGTCAGGAACAATTCCTTCCTCTATTTGTGAAATGAGTAATTTGAAAGACTTAGAGTTGTATATGAATGCGCTTTCAGGGGAATTGCCCATGCAAATAGGATCCTTGAAACAGTTAGAAATACTATCATTATTTAACAACGAAATTATAGGGGAAATTCCAAATTCTTTATATGATTTAAAAACGTTAAAAATATTGCTCTTAAATAGTAATAAACTTTCGGGAGTATTAAGTAGTGAAGTGGTAAACATGACAGCACTTGAAAATCTTAGTTTATTTGACAACAAAATGAACGGTCAAGTGCCAATAGAATTAGAAAAATTAGAAAATCTTAAAGAAATGAATATTTCATACAATAGATTTAATGGAGTAGTGTCTAAAGATTTAGCAGTTTTAGATGTGTTAAATATGACAATGTTGAATGACAAAGGCGTTGCAGTGCTATTAGAAGTTACGACCAATAGAAACTCAGCTATTGTTTCGGAGGATTAATTTTAAATAAAATAACCGCTTAGTATCTTTTAATAAATTGAATTTAGTTGATTTTGGATAGGTTGATTTTAGTAAACGTAGTTGGTAAAAAACCTGTGTGACTTATCACGCAGGTTTTTTTTAGTTTTAAAATGCTTTACGGATTCGTGTATTAGTTGTCTGTTTTGATCTATTCCTTTTAAATATTTGGGAAGTTTTTTGGATCTCTATTGTTTGAATTTCTTAGTTGTTTTTGGTTATTCTAATGAAAAAACAAATCGGTCAACACCTTTCTTGATGTTTCCATTTCAAAATGAGTTCTCCATTAGTTAGCTTAGACTTATTTCTTTAGTGGATAGGTTTCTTACTCCATGAGGTTCTGTTTTGAAGTTCAAAAAGTAGCATTCCAAAAAATAAATTAAAAACTAAAAAAAGCATATTCTTAAGACAAAAGCCAGTCTGTATTTTCAAATGACCTTTTTTAATTTTCCCCGTGTGTCTTTATCTAACAATTACCTGGCGCTCTTTATCCAGTAATTGTTCCTCGCCTTGTTCTAGTGATTTAAATAAGGAGTTCTCTAAATGCAAATTGACATTTACTTCATACCATCGACCAAGGAATAAAATCTCTTTATAATAGAGCCTTTCGTGCAAGGTCTGATTGCTGTCAATAGAGGAACTTTCCTTGTAGGGCTTGCCATATTTGAGTTAATCTCAGTTTTTATAGGAGTTGAGGAAGGGTTTAAAAATGAAAAAACCCATCAAAATGTTGATGGGTTTCTCTTAGTAGCGGGAACTGGACTCGAACCAGTGACCTTCGGGTTATGAGCCCGACGAGCTGCCTACTGCTCTATCCCGCGATGTGCGTTTGTAATCTCAATACGATTAACTTAGTAGCGGGAACAGGACTCGAACCTGTGACCTTCGGGTTATGAGCCCGACGAGCTGCCTACTGCTCTATCCCGCGTTGTTTCGAGTGCAAATGTACAACCAAATTTAATAAATTCAAACATAAATTTTAAAAAATGTTTTATTTCGTCTATTGACTTGATATGTCTACCTTTGCACAATAAATTATATTAGAAATGTCACATAAAGCAGGTTTTGTAAACATCATAGGAAATCCAAATGTTGGGAAATCAACATTAATGAATGCCTTTGTTGGAGAACGATTGTCCATAATTACTTCAAAAGCACAAACAACACGCCATAGAATTCTTGGAATTGTAAACGGGGAAGATTTTCAATTGATCTTGTCAGATACGCCAGGAATTATAAAGCCTGCCTATGAAATGCAGGCATCTATGATGAATTTTGTGAAGTCTGCTTTTGAAGATGCTGATATCTTGATTTATATGGTCGAAATTGGAGAGCAGGATTTGAAAGATGAAGCTTTCTTTAATAAAATTATTCACGCCACAATCCCGGTTCTGCTTTTATTGAATAAAATTGATACTTCAAACCAAGTACAGCTAGAAGAGCAAGTTGCTTTTTGGGCAGCGAAAGTTCCAAACGCAGAAATTTTTCCAATATCTGCTTTGCAGAATTTTAATGTGCCGGAAGTTTTTGGACGTATCATTGAGTTATTACCGGAATCACCGGCGTATTACCCGAAAGATCAATTGACAGACAAACCAGAACGTTTCTTTGTGAATGAAACCATCCGGGAGAAAATATTATTGAATTATAGTAAAGAAATTCCATACGCTGTAGAAATTGTTACCGAAGAGTTTTTTGAGGATGAAAACATCATCAGAATCCGTTCTTTGATTATGGTGGAGCGCGAAACTCAAAAAGGAATCATCATCGGACATAAAGGAGCTGCTTTGAAGAAAGTAGGAATGGAAGCTCGTGCCGACTTGGAGAAGTTTTTCGGAAAACAAATCCATATTGAATTGTACGTAAAAGTCAACAAAAACTGGCGTAGCAACGTTAATATGTTGAAACGATTTGGGTATAATCAATAAGTTCAGTGTTCAGTTTATTAGCGCTCAGCTCTAAAAACTTTCCGATAAATAATATTAGAATTCGAAATGCCCTAGCCCAGATGGGAACGGCATCCTTTTATGTTTTTCTTTAAAACATAAAAGATAGAGTGGACAGCTGGAAATAGCTCCTAAAAAGGCATTGAAATTTAGTTTGAAGGCGTGCAGTTAGTGTGCTTTTTTGCTGAATACTCAAAACTGGTCACTACAAACTAAAAAAAGCATACCTTTGCAAAATATTTGAAAATAGGATTATGAATAACATTGTTGCGATAGTAGGAAGACCTAATGTAGGGAAATCAACCCTTTTCAATAGGCTGATACAAAGAAGAGAAGCTATTGTAGATTCTGTTTCGGGAGTGACCCGTGACAGAAACTACGGAAAAAGCGAATGGAACGGAAAAGAGTTTTCTGTAATTGATACCGGCGGATACGTGCGTGGTTCTGATGATGTTTTTGAAGGAGAAATCCGTAAACAAGTCGAACTTGCAATAGATGAGGCTGATGTTATCATTTTTGTGGTAGATGTAGAGGAAGGAATTACTCCAATGGATGATGCCGTTGCACGATTGTTGCGTAAGGTGACAAAACCAGTTTTACTGGCTGTAAACAAGGTAGATAATTCCATGCGTGAGAAAGATGCGATTGAGTTTTACAACCTTGGTTTAGGAGAATATTATACATTTGCCAGTATTTCAGGAAGTGGAACTGGTGATTTATTAGATGCATTAATTGATGCTTTTCCTATAAAACCAGAGCCAACTCAGGAAGAAGTTGTATTGCCTCGTTTTGCAGTGGTTGGACGTCCTAATGCTGGAAAATCAAGCTTTATAAATGCTTTAATTGGTAAAGACAGGTATATTGTTACAGATATTGCGGGAACAACTCGGGATGCAATTGATACAAAATTTGACCGTTTTGGTTTCGAATTTAACTTAGTGGATACTGCGGGTATTCGTCGTAAAGCGAAAGTGAAGGAAGATTTAGAGTTTTACTCAGTAATGCGTTCGGTTCGTGCGATTGAGCATGCGGATATTTGCATTTTGATTATTGATGCCACGCGTGGATTTGAAGGTCAGGATCAAAGTATATTCTGGTTGGCTGAGAAAAACCGTAAAGGAGTTGTAATATTAGTAAACAAATGGGATTTAGTCGAAAAAGAAACGATGTCAACTCGGGATTATGAAGCTAAAATCAGAGAAGAATTGATGCCATTTACGGATGTGCCTATTCTTTTTGTTTCGGCTTTGACCAAACAGCGTTTGTTAAAAGCATTAGAAGCAACCGTCAAAGTATTTGAAAACAGAAAACAGCATATTGCAACTTCAAAATTCAACGAATTTATGTTGAAAGTGATTGAAGCCTACCCGCCACCGGCAACAAAAGGGAAGTATGTAAAAATTAAATACTGCATGCAGTTGCCAACACCTACACCACAATTTGTATTTTTTGCTAATATGCCACAATATGTAAAAGAACCATACAAACGTTATCTGGAGAATAAAATTAGAGAAAACTGGGACTTTTCAGGCGTTCCAATCGATATTTATATTAGAGAAAAATAAAAAAAATCCCGATAAAATCGGGATTTTTTTTGCATAAAATGGATTTGAGCAATTAACGTTTTTCTTCTTCAAAAGTTTCCGTAGGATGGTCACTGTACCAATCTTTGAATGTTTTTGTAGTTTTAATCGTCAGTTAGAACGGTATAAACCATAAATAGGATTAATGGTATACTTACGCAATGTCGGATCATTAAAATTGGCAGAGGAATAGTGGTTTGACATAAACCGGCAAATACAAAAACGTAAATGGTGGTAAACCACACGAGTTTAATTGCGAAATTTTTCACGGCTATATCTTTTAATTAAAGACACATCTTAAATTCTAAATATTTAGTTAATATACTTGTAATCAATACTTAAAATATAATTATTTAGTATTTTTGTAAAAATATATACGTACTAATAGTTCTTTCGGTTCTTTTTTTGGAGTCTTATTTTATGCAATATACTGAATCGGATAATATTTCTATTGAAATAATCAATTCCGTTGGATCGCTGCTGAAAACTGTTTAAATAGCCCAATTCTAAAGCAATATTCGGATTAAAACCATATTGCAGAGCGATGTAAATTCGGTTTTGGTCAAACGTATTTTTGATGATTTTTTTTCCAAAATTAACCATTACTTCATCAGATAATATTGCTTTGACAAAGTGTTTTTCTTTTTTCCAAAAGGTATAATCCCCTTGAAGTCTATATCTGAACCTCCATGAAAACGAGGTTCCCGGCGATAAATCAGTCTTGCTAGCGTTATGAATAAAACGTTCTTCTAATTGAAAACGTTGATGGAAAGTTACTTTACCTATGATTTTTTTCCATGTAATGTCTTGTTGCCCTCTATATTCCGGGATTTCAAAATCAAAATTAATTTCAGGAACCTGCGTGTCAACAGAGAAATAAGCAAAACCGACTCCAGTTTCCAGATGATCATTAATTTTATAACGTCCTTGAACACGAATAACATATAAATTTTCAGCAATAGGCTTTACAAAAAGACGATTGTCAAATTCAGAATGCAGAGACCACTTCTCGTTTAACGATAATTGGTTGTAATAGCGTGTCCAAAGAATACTTTGATGATCCACTATTTTGCTGCTTTGTCCTTGGCAGCCCAGTGACACAAATAAAAACAAGATAATTCTAATGGTTTTCACTAAATTTTATTTCAATTAAGGCAAATTTAAACAAAGTCTAGTATTTCTATAGGAGATATTTTATTTTATTTTATGAAATATTTTATGAAATATTTTAAAACTGGTATGCATTCAAAATAAGGTACTAACAATCTGGTTATAATTAAGTGCGTTAATGTTTTTATAAGTAATTCATCAATACTTTTTTACTTCGTTATAGTGCAGGTAAAACTTATGAAAACTTGGGTGTAGAACCTAGTGGTTTTATGTCATTTGTACTCATTGAGGCCAAGTATATAGCTGTTTAACACTGTTGCATTAGATGTGGATAGCATTTTGTAGTCTTCAAAACAGTATAAATCAGTTTGTTTTTAAAAGAAATAAAACTGATAGGTAAGTTTAGACTTTAGTTTTAATCGCTAGAATTTTGAATAGCCTAAAATTGCCTTTTATAAACGTGTACAAATATGTTTTTGGCATTGCTAAAAAATATTTTTTTCTTTTATTTTAGTGTAATAAATTGCTATTTACCTGATTTTTTACGTTTAAATATAAATTATTAGTTTTTTATTTCAAATTATACGCTAAAATTTATTAAATCAAATTTCATAATTTACATTCGTTTTAGATTTGAATTAAGTAATTAAAAATCTGCTAATTATGAAAAACCTTTACTCTGTTTTTTTGTTTTGTTATTTTTTAACACTGAGCACCATAGGTCATGGTCAAGATAAAAAAGATATTATAAAAAACTATCTGCTTGTGAATTTTGCAAGTTTAAATTTATCTGCTACAGATGCCAATCAATTTACCATAACCAGTTATGGGACGCTTAAAAACCCGGATTATCTAATTGCGTATCTGCAACAAGAGGTAGGAGGGGTTAAAATTGCAAATACAGCAGCCACAGTGCTTTTAAAAAACAATGTGGTTACTAGTTTTAAGCATACTTTTGTGAAAAATATATACGGAAACATCAGTAGTAGCAATGCTAGTTTGACCGCAGCTCAGTCCGCACGAAAGGCGATCAGTGAGTTAGGATTGAGCAATACTGCCGGAGTTAGTGTAGTGAATTATGCTACTAAATCAGATCTTAAGCCTTCGGAGCTAGAGACAAGCAATTTTGAAGCTCCATTAAATTATTTTAAGAATTCTACCGGTACTTTCGTATTGTCCTATGAGATTATTGTTAAAGATCCAGCCTCGCATTGGTGGCAAACAAAGATCAATGCTTCTAATGGGACACTTTTAGAGAAATCCGATTTAATGATCAGTTGTAATTTTGATATACCTGTTGTAACTGATGAGAAACCTGTGAATCAAAGGAGTCACAAGAATCACAGCCATAGCTATGAAAAAGACAATCTTTTTTTTAATTTTAAAAAAGATAGTAAAAATGTTATTGTACTCGATTCGAAATCTAATGCAGCACTTTCTGCTACGGATGGATCTAAATACAATGCTTTTCCTTTGGGTGTTGAGACTCCCAATCATGGCAGCAGGACTATGATTAATAATCCAGCACGTATCGGTACACAAAAAACAGGAAGTGCTGTCCCTTCACCGGAAGGCTGGCATGAATTTGGTGGAAAAATAGAATCCAAGACGGTTGGTAATAACGTCCAGTCCTATGAAGATGGGGGCAAGATTAACGGGCCAGCGACCGAAGATTCTTTTGCTGCGCCCAGCAGTATAGGTACGCTGAGTTTTGACTACCCTTTAGATTTAGGCAAGGCTCCGATAGCCTATCAAAAAGCTGCAATTGTCAATTTATTTGTTTGGAACAACTACATGCATGATGTTTCCTATGCCTATGGTTTTGACGAAACGAATGGGAATTTCCAGGAGGGTGATTACGATCGTTTTGCTGGACCTACCAGCGCAACCATTAATGATTGGGATGGAGATGAAGTACAGGCTGAAGCTCAGGACGGTAGTGGGCTTAATAATGCTAATTTTGGTACTTTGATTGATGGATTTGAGCCAACAATGCAAATGTTTTTATGGGGCGCATCTCCTTTTGGGGAGTTTCTTGATGTCATTCCTCCAAGTGCAACTGAACTTCGGAAATCATATGCTTCCGTGCGCTTTCCATTTGTAGCTATTCCTAGAGAAGGGGATCCTTCTATTGACAGCAGATTAGTTCTTGTAGAAGATGACGGGACTCCATGGGTTTCAACTAACTCCACTCCCCCCGGTACACCAGCGCAGAGTCCTGATCCTAGGGATGGATGTACAGCTTATACAGCTGCTGGTGCGGTTGCAGTTAAAGGTAAAATTGCTGTTATCATCCGTGGTAATTGTCCATTTGTTGATAAAATTACAATAGCGCAGGACAATGGTGCTATTGGTGTCATAATCATTAACAACGCTCCAAACGCTGGTCCAGTAAATGGAGGCGGTGTACCATACAAAACGATTACAATCCCCACAGTAGGTTTGTCTTTTGAGGACGGAAAGATATTACTAGACAAAATGGCAACAGAACCTGTTTTCGGTCGGTTAGTTGACAGAGGTCCTCTTGCTAATTTGATCAATAGAGATGGTGATTTGGATCAAGGAATAATTGCTCATGAATATGGGCATGGAATATCAACACGGTTAGTTGGAGGTCGAAATCGTTTTGATTGTTTATTGAGTCAAGCTTATGAAGAGCAAATGGGAGAAGGTTGGTCTGACTTTTTTGGACTTATAATGACCCAAAAAATAAACGATACCCCCGAACAAAAAAGAGGGATTGGAACCTATGTACAGTTTCAGGGTATCGAAGGGCCTGGTATACGTCCTTCTCCATATTCTACTGATATGTCAATCAATGATTATACTTATGCTGATATTGCGAATCCTGCAATAAGCGTACCTCATGGTGTAGGATTTGTTTGGTCAACTATGATTTGGGATATGTATTGGGCTTTTATCGGTAAGTATGGTTTTGATCCGGATATTTATTATGGTACAGGTGGAAATAATATGGCTATCCAATTAGTAATGGATGGTTTAAAATTAATTACATGTGGTAATGTTGGATTTGTAGAGGGAAGAAATTCAATTATACAGGCTGATGCTGTGCTCTATGGTGGTGCAAATGAATGCTTGATACGTGCGGTATTTGCCCGACGAGGGGTTGGGGCTTTAGCGCAACAAGGAACCTCAGAAAGAAGGAATGATCAGGTGGAAGATTTTACTGTTAACGTTCCTTTAATAGGGGTTTGTGGTAATTTAACCCTTTTGGACAACACAGAAATTTTATTCAGCATTTATCCTAATCCAATGAGTTCTGAGCTGTTTATCAGATCAAATAAAAATGCGGGGAAGGCTGTAGTCTCTATATTTGATATGAACGGAAGACAATTAATAGAGTCTAAAATGGACTTAGGTTTCCAATCTAGGGTAGACACGGGTAATCTGGTTCAAGGGGTTTATATTGTCACTATAAAATTAGAAGATGGTACAAGCTACAGTCAGAAGTTAATTAAAAAATAAGAACCTTCAATGGTTTTTTCAATGAGCCTATGTATATTGAACTGCCCTCAAAAAGTTAGTCGCTTTTTTGGGGCAGTTTTTTTGTATAACAAATGCCGCACAAAAAAAACAGAGTATATGCTGCTTTAGAGGACAAAATAGTTCAACATTAAAGGTTTAAAAATGTAAAATAATTAATACGGTTAGTTTTATTTGCATATCTAGCACAATCAAAACTCAGTTTTACTGGTGCTGTTGTGCTTGTTTATATTTAGTGCTACTATAACGAATAACGAAGTGTAATACCATACGTTCTTTGATCGCCTAATACCCCTGCATATTGTCCTGAATTTCCACCCGCCGGTAATAGTTGTTCGTAGTACTCTTTGTCTAAAAGGTTACGTCCCCAGAATTGTACCGACAAACCATCTGTTGCCCGGAAACCTACACGAGCATTAAATAAGGCATAACCCTGAACGACTAAATATTTTGAAGCTGATGGACTAGAAGAGAATTCAGAACGGGCATAAGAATCGATTCCAAAGAATATTTTTCCTGTATTTCCAAAAAATTTGGCATTATCTGAAAGTTCACCTCCTAAAGATCCTGCCCATTTTGAAGCACCAGGTAAAGCAGTTCCGGAAACATCTTTAAAGGATACTGCTGCTCCTGTTTGTTCTAACGGAAGGGGTGCATTTATAAATTTGACATATTTACCGTCTGTATAGGTCGCTGCTCCATTGATGGTTAAATGTTTGTTGATTACAAAACTGGCGTCTAATTCTACCCCTTTTACCTCTACTTTATCTGCATTGGCAAGATAGCCACGGTTTATACCTAATTCAGCGGCCTGTACATTGGTTTGAAAATCTTTGATATCGGTATTAAAGAAGGTAAAATTGAATATTGAGTTTTTAAACGGTGCTGTTTTTACTCCAATTTCATAATGATTTACTTCTTCCGGTTTAATTACTGCAAGTTCAAGAATTGGTTGCCCGGCAAGAGTAGGTAATCCAGCTACGTTTACTCCAACGGGTTTGTAGCTTTTTGCAAAAGTCGCATACACATTAATCTTGTCAGTTGCTTTAAAAGAAACGGTTATATTTCCAGAAAAATTAATATTATTAGTATTAGATAAAAAAGACTGATCCGTATAAACTAATTTTTTCAAGGCAATTAAGGCTGGATCATTCGTTTGAAGTCCTCCATATGTGATACGGTTGTAAGTAGCGTCTTTTTTGTCAAAATTATAACGTAAACCTGGTAATACATGTAAACGTTCTGTTATTACCCAGTCTAACTGACTAAATACTGCCGCACTGGAAGCTCTAATGCGGGCATCGGTTTTGATCCCATATCCTTCAAATAGGCCAGGTGTCTTCCATAAATTACTGGTAGTACTTTGCGCAAATCGCCATTGTGCATTACCGGATTCTTCTGTACCATCTGTTTGTGATGTTTGGTCAATAAAAAATAAACCTACTACACCGCTTAATTTTGAGGTAAGCTGACCTGCATAGCGTACTTCTTGTGTTATTTGTGTCTGTCTGGTTGGGTTTTGCGATTTGGCTAATACTTGTAATCCTGTAAAATCCCTATCGTTTGATGGATCCCAAATCCAAAAACGCCAAGCTGTTGTTGCCGTTAGTGTACCGTTGCCAATTTTTGTATCTACATTAAGAGATATTCCTCCCATATCTTGTCCTGAACGCCATGCCGTATCGTGATCAATTTTACGGTCAAACGCGTTTAAACTTGGCAATTGATAATTCAAATCAGCAATAATAGCATCAAATTGACGGTAAGCCGCTCTTTCTGTTGGTGCGACACCCGCAACTACCTGAGCATATCCATCTGGACGTTGTATTGTGATATCTGCAGCTAATATGATATTTGTTCTTTCAAAAGGAGTATAAAGTAATTGTCCTCTAATTCCTTGATTGTTTAATGTGTTTGTAGGTTTTTCAGTAACAACATTATGGATTAAACCGTCACGTTGCGTACCGGAAAATGAGATTCGACCGGCGATTTTTGAACTCAAAGCTCCAGTAACCGAAGCTTTAGCTTGCAAAAAGTTGTAATTTCCGTAGGTTACTTCAAAGGTAGCATCTGATATAAAACTTGGTTTACGTGTAGTAATGTTAAAGGCACCCGAAGTGGTGTTTTTACCAAACAATGATCCTTGTGGACCACGCAATACCTCAATTTGTTCGACATCGATAAAATCTAAAGTGGTTGCAGCTGGACGTGCATAATAAACGCCATCAACGTAGAAACCAACACCCGGATCGATTCCGTCATTTGTAAGTCCAAAAGGAGAACCTAGGCTTCGAATATTAATTCCCGTATTCCTGGGGTTTGATGAATACAATTGAACGGATGGGACAAGTTCTTTTATGCGATTAACGTTAAAAGCTCCAGATTGTTCTGCCTGTTTTCCCGTTATTACGGAGATTGCAATTGGCACATCTTGTACTTTCTCTATCCGGCGTCTTGAAGAAACGACCACCTCGACCAATACATTTTCTTCAGTAAGATTTATTTGTAATGTAGATATCGGTAAGGAAGTAATTTCTATTTCTGCGGTTTTATATCCCACATATTGAACTAAAAGAGTTAAAGGGAATTTTCCTTTCGAGTCAATCGTAAATTTTCCGCTAGAATCTGTAATTGTGTTAGAATCTGTTTCTTTTAGTACAATATTTGCGGCTTCTAATGGTATGTTTAGGTTTGTTGTAATTACACCTTCAATGTTTTGCGCAAATGATATTGTGAACATTAAAACGGATAGTATTACAAGGGTATTATTTATATAATTTTTCATTTAAAGTAAGTATATGTAATTAGTAGAATTTAATTTAAATTTTTTTTACTAACACATACACATCATTTGAGAGCTCTTTTTTGTAATTATAATTAGTTGATTTTTGCGGGATTTTCTATTCAAAAAAGCAAACTTACTTCGGTACGTTTTCATACTTTTAAATTTGTATTGTTAATGATATATTAAATTCGAGGCAAATATATAATTAATTCTATAAAATTAGTAGAGTTTAAATAATATTTTTTATTTTTTTACCAATGAAGCAATAGTGATGCCTTCCATAGCCTTTAAAGTTTCTTCTCTAATACTAATCAATCCGTGTCTTAGTAGGCATTCCGATTCATTAACGCAATCAGAACAACGTTCGTAAAAATTCAATGAGGCACAAGGTAGCAGGGCAATTGCACCATCAAAAAGCCTGTGAATATCGGCTAAAGTAATGTCATTTTTAGATTTTAAAAGATAATAACCGCCAAATTTCCCTTGTTTGCTCCCTACGAAATGGCCACGCTTTAAATCCAATAGAATCTGTTCCAAAAACTTTTTTGGAATAGAGGCTGCCTCGGCAATTTCGATAGTTCGAGAAATATGGGTTTCTTCTTGTTGCGCTAAAAACAGCAGTGCTTTTAGCGCATATTTGGCTTTATGTGAAAGCATGTAATGTCATTGATTGATTAATTTGGCTACTAATTTGGATTATTGCTATTCTGTAAATAGGTTTCAAAAAAATGAGCTAAATTATTAGTATTTAAAAAGAAATCTACTTTTTTGGGTTGGGTATCAATCACGGTTGTATTTGTTTAATAAACAAGGTTTTAATGCGGAAACACATCCCAGCCCTAAGTTACCAACTACCACTTGATCCGCCACCAGAGAATCCCCCGCCACCAAAACCGCCACCAAAACCACCTCCAGAAGAGCCTCCACCGCCAAAACCGCCGCCACCTCTGCCACCGGCAAGACTGCTTAAAATAATGACATCGAGTAGACTTGGACCTCCGCCACCGGAATTTCCTGAATTTCCACCCCCTTTATTTCGGGATATTAATACCAGTATCACGATCACAATAACTATAATAGGAAGGATCGGGAATTCTTTTTCTTTTGGTGTTTGTTTGCGAACACCTTTGTATTTGCCTTTAAAAACATCAATTAAGGCATCTGTTCCTTTGTCTAATCCACTGTAATAGGTTCCTTTTTTAAATTCTGGAATGATTATATTCCGGATTATTTCTCCACCAGTTCCTGCGGTAAGCCTGTCTTCTAGACCATAACCAGGGTTTATTGCAATTTTTCTTTCGGTTTTAGAGAGTAAAATAATGACACCATTGTCTTCTTTTGCAGTTCCTCCAATTCCCCAAGTTTGTGCCCACCGGGTAGCTAATTGACTTACATCTTCCCCTTTTAGGCTTTCTATAGTGATCACTACAATTTGAGTTGTGGTAGAATCAGAGTATTTAATCAGTTTTTCTTCTAATTGTGCTTTTTCTGTGGCACTTAAAACCTTGGCATAATCGTAAACAGAGGTTTGTAACGTTGGTTTTTCAGGTATGGTAAATTGCGCAAAACTAACTTGTGTAAATAACAGATAAACAAACAACTTTAGGCAAATTAGGGTATTCTTTTTTTGTAATAGCATTATCCTTTAGATATTTCGTTTGATAATTCATTCGTGTCTCCCTCTTGCCAAGGAAAATAACTTTGTAATTGTTCACCGGCTCTGGTGATTCCGTCAATAAGTCCTTGCTTGAAATTCCCGGTTTTAAACTGAACGACCATTAGATCCCGTGTACAATTCCAAAAGTCATCTTGAACAACATCATTGATGCCTTGGTCTCCACAAATTACAAATTGGTGATCATCAACAGCTAAATATATTAAAACACCATTTTTAAGTTCGGTTTCATCCATTTTAAGTTCATGAAAAACGTCTCTGGCTCGTTCATACGCATCCATGGAAGTTGTTTTTTCTATGTGAACTCTAATCTCACCAGAAGTGTTTTTTTCAGCCATGCGAATAGCTTCAACAATCTCCTGTTCGTTTTCCGGGGTTAATAATTCTGCTACTTTTGACATTGAAATATTTTTGAGTTAAGATTAACGATTTTTGATTTCAGAATTGTTGAACCTGAAATCAAAAATTGTTAATTTTTAAAGGTTTTTTCTTTAATTTAAATTTATTTTATTTTGACTTCTAAAAAGATAAAAAGTCTAATAATCTAACTTTAGAATTTTACTTCAACAGGTGCATCCGCTCCCTCAACAGCAGTAAAATATGCTTTGTCTTTGAATCCAAACATTCCTGCAAATAAGCTGTTTGGAAACGTTTTAATGTGTGAATTATAAGGTTTAACTGCTTCGTTAAAACGCGTTCTTGACGTTAAAATTTGATTTTCTGTGCTAGCTAATTCATCTTGTAATTTCAAGAAATTCTGGTTGGCTTTCAGCTCAGGATAGCGCTCTACTGATACTAACAATCGAGACAAAGAACTACTTACACCACTTTGTGCTTTGTTGAATTCAGCTAATTTTTCCGGTGTAATGTTCGTTGGGTCAATAGTAGTTGAGGTAGCTTTGGCACGTGCCTCAATAACAGCAGTCAAGGTACTTTTTTCAAAATCAGCAGCACCTTTTACAGTATTTACTAGATTTCCAATCAGGTCATTTCTTCTTTGGTACGCCGTTTGTACATCTCCCCACGATTGTTCTACTGTTTGGTTCATTGTTACCGCAGTATTATTAATCCCTTTGATCCAGCTGTACATACCAATAATAATAACTCCTACGATAATCCAAGGCAAAAATCTTTTCATCTTTGTTTAATTTAATGTTTGTTGTTTAATTTTAATTGTAAATAGTAGGATCCCTGTTTTGTTTTGGGATTACAATTCGTTTTTAATATTTGTTAATTGTGTGCGTATCGTTTCTAATTTCCTGATTATTTCAAACTTGTCCAAAGCCTTCTTTTGTCCTTCCTTCAAATGGGTTTTAGCCCCTTCCAGCGTAAAACCTCTTTCCTTGACTAAATGATAAATCAATTGCAAATTAGTGATATCCTCGGGTGTAAACATGCGATTGCCCTTGGCATTTTTTTTTGGTTTCAAAATATCAAATTCATTGTCCCAAAAACGTATCAGCGAGGCGTTCACGTCAAATGCTTTGGCTACTTCGCCAATGCTGTAATATCTTTTATCTTTAGAAAGTTCAATGTGCATATTTTTTATTTTAATCTTTTCTGAACACTTCTTTTATAAACTGTTACGACTGAATACTGAACACTTTGTTAAAGGATTAATCTAGCGATTGATTCTCTTGATTCGCTAATTGTGCTATAGCAACATACTCTACTGCCGAAATGTTTCCATAATAAAAATTAAGCGGATTTACCACTTTGTTATCTTTATGAACTTCATAATGCAAGTGCGGTGCTTCAGATCTTCCGGTACTTCCCACATATCCTATTACATCTCCGCGTTTTACACGCTGTCCAGCTCGTATTTTATATTTACTCAAATGCGCGTATAATGTTACGTATCCAAATCCATGCCGAATTACAATATGATTTCCATATCCAGAGGCCCTATTGTCGGCGGTTATTACAATTCCGTCTCCAGTGGCATAAATTGGAGTTCCTGTTTTGGCGGTAAAGTCCATTCCCTCATGCATTTTTCTTACTTTTGTAAACGGATCTGTTCGATAACCAAAACCAGATGCCAGTCGTTTTAAATTTTCATTTCGCACTGGCTGAATGGCAGGAATGGCAGACAAAAAATCACTTTTAGCATCTGCCATTTTCAAAATAACATCCAGTGATTTGGATTGAATGGCGAGTTCCTTACTTAATACATCAATTCTTTTGGTGGTATTCAGTACCAACTGGGAATTGTCATATCCCTCTAGTACTTTATACCTGTTTATTCCCGGTAATCCCGCTTTCCGGACAGAGTCAGGAATTGCTGTTTTATTGAAATATACCCGATACAAATTATTATCTCTGTCTTCAAGAGCCTCAACTACGCTATTTACCTGATCCATTTTTTTATTTAAAATCGCATAATTCAATCTTAAATTTTCAATTTCACGAGCCTGCAACCGATCTTTAGGCGTTTCAAAATAAGGGGTGTTCAATAATACAATAAAACTCAAAAAACCAAATAATATCGAGGCCAGCAAAAACAGAATGATAACACCAAATTTTCTTCTTTTTCGAGTTTTTATTTTCCTATACGCTAAATTTTCAGAATCGTAATAATATTTTACTTTCGACATATTTTAAAATACCCTATTTTTGCACACTGTAAAAGGTTAGACGAACAAATTTAAGAAATGTTTCATTTGTTACACCCTTTTTTCAATAATAAATAAAATAATGTGCCTATTCCAGCTATTTGTTGCAAGTTCTCGTTTATAAATTTTTTTTCTAATGAGCTAGCAGGAGCTTCCTTCGGTCGCTCTGCCACCTCAAGAAAAAATAAATGTATAAATCTCGAAGCTTTTCACTACTATCTGGGGCAAAAGAAATTAAAAGATTTAATGATTAAAAGATTGAAAAATTCAATTCTAACTAATCTTTAAATTTTTGAATCTTTAAATATTTAAATAAAAAAATGAAATCACAAGACGTACGCAAACAATTTCTAGATTTTTTCGCATCAAAGGGACACTTAATCGTTCCATCGGCACCCATAGTTCTCAAGGATGATCCAACACTAATGTTCAACAATTCAGGGATGGCCCAGTTCAAAGAATATTTTCTAGGTAACGGAACTCCAAAAAGCAACAGAATTGCTGATACGCAAAAATGCCTTCGTGTTTCAGGAAAACATAATGATCTGGAAGATGTAGGTTTTGACACCTACCATCACACCATGTTTGAAATGCTGGGAAACTGGTCTTTTGGAGATTATTTCAAGAAAGAAGCTATCAACTGGGCATGGGAACTTTTGACAGAAGTCTATAAAATTCCAAAAGAAAACTTATACGTATCCGTTTTTGAAGGTAATCCAAGTGAAAACGTACCATTCGATCAGGAAGCTTGGGATATTTGGGCGGCATTAATTGACGAAGACCGTATCATTCTTGGAAACAAGAAAGACAATTTCTGGGAAATGGGAGACCAAGGACCTTGCGGGCCGTGTTCAGAAATTCACGTTGACATTCGTTCTGCAGCAGAAAAAGCCTTAGTTTCAGGAAAAAGTTTGGTTAACAATGATCATCCCCAAGTAGTGGAAATCTGGAACAATGTATTCATGGAGTTCAACCGTAAAGCCGATGGTTCTCTGGAAAAATTACCAGCAAAACACGTTGATACCGGAATGGGATTTGAGCGTTTGTGTATGGCATTACAAGGAAAAACATCCAATTATGATACGGATGTGTTTATGCCACTTATCGAAAAAGTAGAGCAAATTACAGGATTAAAATACACATCAAATTCCGTAGGTACAAGTCGAGACTTGTCCGTACCGAATGCAGATGAGGAAAAAATAAATATCGCTATTCGGGTAGTAGTCGATCACGTTCGTGCGGTTGCTTTTGCTATTGCCGATGGACAATTGCCATCAAACACAGGTGCTGGTTACGTAATTCGTAGAATTTTGCGTCGTGCCATTCGGTACGGATTTACGTTTCTTAATATAAAAGAACCGTTCATCAATCAATTAGTTACTGTTTTAGCGAATCAAATGGGAGAGTTTTTCCCGGAAATCAAATCGCAACAACAATTGGTTACGAACGTAATTCGTGAAGAAGAATCTTCTTTCTTGAGAACATTAGACCAAGGATTGCAATTATTAGAAAATGTGGTTGCCGAAACTAAAGGTTCAACAGTTTCTGGAACAAAAGCGTTTGAATTGTATGATACGTTTGGATTTCCAATTGACTTGACCGCATTAATTCTTAGAGAAAAAGGATTCGAACTGGACGAAGCTGGTTTTAACGCCGCCATGCAAGAACAAAAAAAACGTTCCCGTGCCGCATCAGAAGTTTCTACCGAAGACTGGTTGCTATTAGTTCCAGGAAATGTAGAAACATTCGTAGGCTACGACCAATCAGAAAGTGACGTAAAAATCACTCGCATTCGTAAAGTAGACAGTAAAAAAGATGGTGTTTTATACCAAATCGTTTTAGATAAGACCCCTTTCTATCCAGAGGGTGGAGGACAGGTGGGTGATAAAGGAACGTTAGTTTGCTCCGCCAGTTCGCTAACGCTCGGGTCTGCAAATGAAACTATCGAAATCATCGATACGAAAAAAGAAAACAACCTGATTTTACATCTTGCAAAAAAATTACCGGAAAATATAAATGCTGGTTTTGTAGCCAAAGTAAATCAAGATTTGAGAAGTTTGTCTTCCAGAAATCACTCGGCGACACATCTAATGCACCAAGCCTTGAGAAGTATTCTTGGAACACACGTAGAACAAAAAGGTTCGCTAGTAAATCCAAACTACTTGCGTTTTGACTTTTCTCATTTTGCTAAAATGACGGAAACCGAATTGCAGCAAGTGGAAGATTTTGTAAATGCAAGAATTCAAGAGCAATTACCACTAATTGAAAGAAGAAATATTCCTTTTGCGCAAGCAGTTCAAGAAGGAGCGATAGCACTTTTTGGAGAGAAATATGGAGATGAGGTTCGTGCGATTAAATTTGGCGAAAGCATGGAATTATGCGGTGGAATCCACGTGAAAAATACAGCTGAAATCTGGCATTTCAAAATCGTTTCAGAAGGAGCGGTTGCTGCAGGAATTCGTCGTGTAGAAGCGATTACAAGTGATGCGGTAAAAGCACATTTTGCTTCGCATGAAAGCACATTGAATGAAATAAAAATAGCCTTAAAAAATCCTCAGGATATTCTGAAAGCCGTTCATTCTATGCAAGAAGAAAATGTCAAATTGACTAAGCAAATTGAGTTTTTGGTAAAAGATAAAGTCAAAAATCTTAAAGCGAGTTTAATCGCTGAGATACAGGAAATTAATGGCGTTCAATTCTTGGCAAAACAAGTCGATTTGAATCCGGAGGGAGCAAAAGATTTGGCGTACGAATTAGGAAATTTAGGAAATAACTTATTTCTAGTTTTGGCTACAGTGAATCCCGAAGCTTCGGGAGAAAAACCAATGTTGACCTGTTATATTTCTAAAGAATTAGTTGCGGAGAAAAACCTAAATGCAGGACAAGTGGTTCGTGAATTGGGTAAATTTATCCAAGGTGGAGGCGGAGGACAACCATTTTTTGCAACAGCAGGAGGGAAGAATGTCGCAGGAATTCAGCAAGCTTTAGAAAAAGCAATTGAGTTTGTAAAGTAATTATATCGTAATTTTTTTAATATATTGGCGAGAAATAAAAAAATGACTGAAAACGAGATTTCAAAAATTGTTGTTGATGTTTGTTAAAAGATGCACACTAAGTTTGGTCCAGGGTTATTAGAATCAGTTTATGAAGTTGTTTTGTTTTATGAGTTAACGAAAAGAGGACTACTAGTTGAAAGTCAAAAACCACTTTCCGTTGTCTGGGATTAAGTAAAATTAGATATTGGATTCAGAACTGGCTTAATCATAGAAAATAAAGTTATTTTAGAAATAAAATCAGTTGAACAAATTGCTAATGTTCATCCAATACAACTTTAAACGTATCTGAAAATTACAGGAATGAAATTTGGCTTGTTAATTAATTTCAACGAACCACTAATTAAAACAGGAATTACAAGAATTGTAAATAACCTTTAACCTATGCGGCTTTGCGAGAAATAGATATGAATTTCAGAACCCAAGTTCCCATTCCTAAAAGTAAGTTTCCTATTGATTATACTTCTAAAATCATGTCTTTGGGTTCTTGTTTTGCGGTAAATATGGCGCAGAAACTGGACTATTTTAAATTTCAAAATAGTTGTAATCCATTTGGCATTTTGTTTCATCCTATAGCGATTGAAAAACTAGTTGATTTTGCTGTTTCCGGAAAGCAACTTACAGAAAGCGACATTTTTTTTTACAATGAACGCTGGCATTGTTTTGATGTGCATTCGGATTTGAGCAGTTCTAGTAAAGAGGAATTGTTAGCTTCTTTAAATGCAATACTGATAGCTACAAAACTGCAATTGCAGCATGTTTCCCATATTATTATTACTTACGGAACTTCGTGGGTATATCGAAATATAGAAAGCAATTGTGTTGTGGCTAATTGTCATAAAGTGCCGCAAAAGCTGTTTCAGAAAGAATTGCTTTCTGTTGAAGAAATAGAAGAAAGTATAGTAAAGACACTGAAATTAATTCATGTTGTAAATCCTAGTTGCACCATTATTTTCACTGTTTCGCCAGTACGCCATATCAAAGATGGTTTTGTCGAAAATCAATGGAGCAAAGCCAATATAATTAGTGCGCTTCATGGGACTTTTGACTTTCGACTTTCGACTATAAATTACTTTCCCAGCTACGAAATCATGATGGATGAACTTCGGGACTACCGTTTTTATACTGAAGATATGTTGCATCCCAATCCAGTAGCAATCGATTATATTTGGAAACGTTTCAAGGAAACTACAATTTCTGAAACTGCTTTTGCTACAATGGATGAAGTTTCAACTATTCAAAAAAGTCTTTCGCACAAGCCTTTTAATCCGAAATCTGAAAGTCATTTAAAATTTGAGTCTAAAGTCAGAGAAAAAATCACTAAATTGGAATCAGAATATTCATTTATGAAATTTTAATTATGTTAAGAAGAATAGGTATTGCAATAGCAGTTATCGGGGGAATATTTTTATTATTCAAATACTGCGATTTTAAGAAAAACGACGATGAAGATATCCAGTACAACACAAATCTCATTCAGCAACAAATTCTAAATGTTGGAAAATTAGTAGTTACTGAAGGTCATTTCTCCGAAGTGATTACCTATAAAAATCAACAAAAATATTTGTTGGATATGCTTTCTTTTGAGAAAAAAGCATTGGTAATAGTCAATGCTGATGTTACAGTTGCTTATGATTTGCGCCAAATGAAATATGAAATAGATGAAAAAAATAAAACCATCACTATTGTTAGTATTCCAAAAGAAGAAATAAAAATAAGTCCGGATATTCAGTTTTATAACGTAGAACAAAGCAAGCTGAATCCGTTTACGGGAGATGATTATAATAAGATCAATAAATCGGTCAAAGCAAATCTCGCCAAGAAAATAGAAAAGTCTTCACTGAAAACCAATGCTCAAAACCGATTAATCAGCGAATTGTCCAAAATATTAATTTTGAGTAATTCAATGGGCTGGAAATTACAATACGAAGGAAAAGTAATCGAAAGCGAAAAAGATTTTGGACAAAAAATAAAATTATAATAGTTTTTTTGTCAGGTTGAGCGCAGTCGAAACCATTTTTATAGCTGTTTAAGCCTATTGAAAAATCTCGACTGCGCTCGATTTGATAAACCTAAATTGGAAAACTAAGCTTTCTCTTTGTCAAAGATTAAATCCAAACCACCAGTAATCAAATGTGCTACTTCAGGTCTTTTTTGTTTTAATTGATCGAGATAAACCAATATTTCCTGTAATAATTTCATTTCATTTCTTTCTTTTAGCAGCTCGGTGATTTCAACAGCTAATAACCAATCCTTTGGGTGATTGGTTTGTAAATTTTCGAATATAGGCTTCAAGGGTGTTTCTGTCTCCTTGGTTTCTCTACTATTTCTAACAGTTTGGTACAAAACCTCTAAGTCATCACGTTCTGCGGTATGTTTCGCTTTAATGGTTTTGCTCGAGGGAAGGTGCGAAATCAAATCAAAACTATTCACATCAGCAGGGCCTGAAAAAGCCGAAATCACTTTTTTGCCCACAGCCATATCATAAATTCCCCATTCTGGTTGAAACAAAATCGTTTCTCCGTGTGACACAGTACAGTTTTTAAAGCGAATCAAAATAATTTCGCCTTGTAAGTTTCTGGAGCCGGTTATGATTTCACCTTCAACAGTGATGCCACCTTCAAACTCCAGTTTGACCGTTTTAGATTCCAGTATATCGTAGGCATTCAAATCTTTTGGACTCATGTCTTCAATTGCCAGATTGATTCCTTCCAGCTTCCCAATAGGACTCCCAAAACCCTCAGGATGTGTCAAAGTTCCATGACCAACCAGTTCTTTTTGGCGAGAAGCTAAAGCCGTTTTTCCGATGGTTTGTATATAAATAGGCTTGCCTTCGTGTGCAATTACGGTACTAAAAACGCCCGAAATTTGCAAGCCCGTACTCAGTTCGATTGTTCCCAGAGCATTTGAGTCTATCAGTTTTTCTATTCCGGATAAACCGCCTGTTCGGAGTGCCATTTTATTCGCAAATTCCTCTAAAACTAGGTTTAAATAAGCAAATGTTGGTGTGACATAAAGTTGCGGTTGCAATTTTGTGATGTCAAAACTCTGGTTTGCTGCTGATAGGTCATACGGAATTTTCTTGACCTCGTTTGTCATGCAGTGCGCACTTTCGCCTATTGAAGATAACAAACCGGCACCATAAATTTTAGGATTTTCTACGGTTCCAATGAGTCCGTATTCGACAGTCCACCAATGCAGGTTTCTAATTTGCGCCATTTCTGATAATTCACCCATATTGTTTTGCAAATCTTCTACCGCTTTTTCGGCAGCATCAATAACAGCTTGGGGAGTTCCCTCAGCTTCTTTTACGATCGAAAGCAGTCGGATGGCTTCATACATTTCATAATCCTTATGTGAAGAGAGCGCTTTACAGCCTATTTCGCCAAAACGGCGTAAATATTCCGCATATTCCGGATTAGCAATAATGGGAGCATGACCTGCACCTTCGTGAATAATATCCGGAGCAGGAGTGTATTCTATATGTTCAAGTTGGCGAATGTCAGAAGCAATTACAAGCACATTATAGGCCTGAAATTCCATGAAAGCATTGGGCGGAATAAATCCATCCACCGCAACCGCTGCCCAACCTATTTCAGTCAGAATGCGGTTCATTCCATACATGCTCGGAATGTTGTCAATCTCGATTCCTGTTTTTTTCAATCCTTCTAAGTAGGAACTATGCGCTACTTTTGATAAATAAGCTACATTTTTGCGCATCACATAACGCCAAACCGCTTGATTTATGGGCGTATAATCGCTGTAATCCTGAGGTTTAATGAATTGTTTTAAGTGCTTTGGCAATCGGTCTAATAACGGATTGCTTTCTATAGTTGAGTTCATATCGAAAACCTTGTAGTTCAACTGCAAAAGTACAAATTTCAGGAGCTATTTCCCGCTTTTCATTGCAAGTTTTTGCAAACCCGTTTGTTTTTCTAATGTTCCGGCAGGAGAAATAAAAAGGGGGGTATTCCTCTTTTCTCCCTTTCCTTTGTAGAGGGTTGGGGAGAGGAGTCGCTTTTTATAAACAAGAAAAATCAAAACGGCTTTCACAAAAAGCTTTTCATTGCAATCGGGGCTAGGGGAGTTGAGGTTTAATTTGAGATTAGATAATTCAACATAATTTAGTTGCGTTCAGTCATTGCGAGGAACGAAGCAATCTCATCAATACATTACACGTACAAAGTCTGCTCAGTTCGTCACACTCTCGCTTAAGCTTATAAAAATTTTAAAGCTGTCAGTACAACAATAGAAATTGCTATGAAAATCCAGTTTTTTATGGTTGGGCTGTATTTCCGTTTGAATTCTATATTATTTAATGCGAATACAATAGCTATAAAAACAAATGTAATTATTCCTATAATAAATATAGAAATTAAATCTAACTCATTAGGATTGCTTTGGTTTAATCGATAGGAGTTGATTATCAATGTTATTGTAAGCATAATCCAAGTTATAACACTCATCACCCAGCCTTTAGATAGGTTTTTGATTAAAAGTATTGCTGATGAAATAGCAATAAGTGATAGAATTACTAAAGTTATATTTTTTCTGACAGCCATTTGAACAATGCTATGATGGTCTATTAATGGATTTTTCTACAAAAAAGTATAATATTGATTGCAAGTTAAATAGACAAAAAACCATATTAAAATACCGAGGCAAATCTGAATTCCAGATAGTATAATTTCAAACATTCTCCAATTATGTTTCATTGACTTCCGCTAAATTAAACATTGTGCATTCTCATTTTTGTTGGTACTGAATATGTTTTTTGGCGAACTGGATAGAGGATTGATAGCTATTTTTTGGATTTACTTCTTCACCAACTCAAACACCAAAACCTGCGTTTTTTGTTTATCTGAAAAATTATTATCTGAAATGAAAATAATAGATTGATTACCATTTGCCAATTTTGGACCAAAAGTAAGTCCTTCGATATTATCAATAAAAATTCCCAAATCATCCATGTTAAGGACCAGTTTTTTAGAAGCCAATTCGAATTTTTGATTTTGCAAAGAGCTGTAGTTTTTTATATTAGTTGCTTTTTTTAAATCACACATAAATACTTTAACCGTACAGGCTTGTGTCCCGGTAGAATAGGAGCGTTCCACAACCAGCAATTGGTTTTTACCATAATACTGAATTGCCGAAACGCCATTTACACCAAAAGCACCTTTCGGAACAGGTTCATGAGCAATAGGTTCCAGTTTATAGCCGTATTGAGCGGTGTTCTTTTTTGTTTTGGCATCAAATTGATACAGCCGAATCAAACCGCCTTTGCTAGTATTGGCTTGGTCGCCATCTTCAAATAATGGTTCTTCAATATTGGTATAGACATTTTTATAGTTTTTGTCAAAAGTAATTCCTTCTAAAGTGCCGTTGTTTCGCGGACCTTTTTCCAGTTTCTGCATTTTTAAATTTTCCGGTAAGGTGACATTGCCTAGAAAATCACCTTTTAAATCCATGAAATTTAGAGAAGGATCTTGTAAAACTTCCTTATCTGCTGTTAGCACTCGAGCGCCTTCGCTACTCCAAACCAAAGTGTTCGTTTTTGGATTGAATCGGATGTCTTCCGGGTCTGCTGAAGTAGTTGGCATGGTGTTCCAATTGCCAAACGCTTTCCCAGTTGCATTTTTTAAAGTGGTGACACTTTGGAAATCAATACGTTCAACTTTATTTTCGAGCAAATGAATTTTTGCCGTATAAAATCTTGAATTGTTAAACATGGATCTATCGTCACTGATCAAATAATACAAATCATTCTTGGCATCATAATCGATTCCGGACAATCCGCCCACTTTTGTGTTTTGAAACGTTTCCTCAAAAGGAATTTCAATGGAACTGATTAGTTTTAAACTTGGGGTTGACTTGTTGTCAGCTGTTTGCTTTAAATTGGAACAAGAAATGAGGAAAGCTTGTAAAACGACAAGTAATAATAAATTGCGCATATAATAATTTGTTGCTGTTTGCAAAAAGGAACATATTTTGGATTAAACCCACTTTAAAAACTATGAATTGTCCGTTTGACTTTTCTCAAGATTGCGGAAGTAGTCAATTTTGTAATTAAACATTTCAGCCATATTTTTTGCCCGAAGTTTAGCTTCGTCGGCTAATGGACCAGAAAATAAGTTGTCAGTTGTTTCAGTGAAAATTTGCATCCAGCGGTCAAAATGTTCTTTGGCGACCGGTAATTGTTTGTGTGGTGGAAATGGACTTCCGGAATAGGAATGCACTTCAAGTAAAATAGTTTGCCAAAAGCGATACATTTTTTCTAAATGTTCCGGCCAGCGATTGCCTATTTTTTCGTTGAATATGGGTCCGATAAATTCGTCTTTTTGAACTTTAGAATAAAAAGTATTCACTAGTAATTTGATATCTTCGAGCGTAGTAATGTCAGTTTGTAGTGTCATGATTGGGTATAAAAAAGCCTACGCAAAGGTAGGCTTTTATGTTGAAATGTGATGGTAAACTATTTTACTTTGGGCGGAAATTGTTCAAGAATTTTTGCCACAAATTCATTAATTTGTTTTTCTTTTTCACTTCGGGTTTCGGTCAAATAACCAACTCCTTCGCCTTGCCAAACCAATTCTTTTTTCTTGGCATCAATTAAATCAATATACAATGTCCCTTCCGTTGATGAGGAAACAAAACTGCTGCGGCCTCCCCAAAAGTAAGGATTCCATCCCCAACCCCATCCGTAACCCCATCCTGCGTTGAACTGATTTACGTCAATGCGTTCTCTTTCTTTAGTTAATATATTAATCAGCAAATCTGGATTTTCACTTTTGGTCATTCCTTTTTTACTTAATTCTCGATCTATGGCATTGAGTATTCTTTTTTTGTCCAATTCTGATATTTCAACTCGATCGATGCCTTTTTTATGAAAAGCGTACGTTTTGTATTGAATAAAGTCCACATTATTATCATAATCAGAATATACTTTTACGGAAGCGCAAGAGGCAAATACTAAAAGTAGAAATGCGAGAAGGAGTTTAATAGCTTTCATGACCTGTTTTTTTGATTACTAAATGTTTATTAAAGATACGTTCAAATTTTTAAAAATCCAACAAATTGTCAGCGACTATATTAGGGATGGTTACTTTCAATAAAGGTTCCGTTTGCATCGCTCTTTTTATTGCAAATACTGCTCCTTCATTTCTAGCCCAGCTTCTTCTGGAAATTCCGTTGTTGACATCCCAGAAAAGCATTGATGCTAAACGTCTTGACGCTTCCTTTGAACCATCAAGAACCATACCAAATCCACCGTTTATTACCTCTCCCCAGCCCACGCCACCGCCATTGTGAATGGATACCCAAGTGGCGCCACGAAAGCTGTCTCCAATGACGTTTTGTATCGCCATATCGGCGGTAAATCTTGAGCCATCATAAACGTTAGAAGTCTCTCTGTATGGAGAATCGGTGCCGGAAACATCATGGTGATCGCGACCTAAAATTACGGTTTCTATTTCGCCATTGGCAATAGCCTGATTGAAAGCTTCGGCAATATTTACGCGTCCTTCAGCATCTGCATAAAGGATTCGTGCTTGTGAGCCTACAACCAATTTGTTTTCTTGTGCGCCTTTTATCCAATGAATATTGTCTTGTATTTGTTGCTGAATTTCTTCGGGAGCTGTTTTGGACATTTCTTCCAAAACCTGGCAAGCAATTACATCTGTTTTGGCTAAATCTTCTGGTTTTCCCGAAGCACAAACCCATCGGAAAGGGCCAAAACCGTAATCAAAACACATGGGTCCCATGATATCCTGTACATAACTCGGATATCTGAAATCGATGTGATTCTCTGCCATGACATCTGCACCGGCACGGGAAGCTTCCAGTAAGAAAGCATTTCCATAATCAAAGAAATACGTTCCTTTGGCAGTGTGTTTATTGATTGCTGTCGTATGACGTCGTAATGTTTCTTGTACTTTTGTTTTAAATAAATCAGGAGTTGATGCCATCATTTCATTGGCTTCTTCAAAGGAAATGTCAGCAGGATAATAGCCACCTGCCCAAGGATTGTGTAGCGAAGTTTGATCAGATCCTAAATCAATATGGATGTTTTCCTGGTCAAATTTTTCCCAAACCTCAACCACATTTCCAAGATATCCGATGGACACAATTTCATTATTGGCTTGCGCCAAAGCGACTCTTTTTACCAGCGCATCAATATTTTCAATCACTTCATTAATCCATCCTTGACTGTGGCGAATATGTGTAATTTTAGGGTTTACTTCGGCACAAACGGTGATACAACCGGCAATATTTCCGGCTTTAGGTTGTGCGCCAGACATTCCGCCCAAACCAGAAGTAACAAATAATCCGCCCTTTGGACTGCGTTTTATTTTACGAAAACCATTCAAAACCGTGATAGTTGTTCCGTGTACAATTCCTTGCGGGCCAATATACATGTAACTTCCGGCGGTCATTTGGCCGTATTGAGAAACGCCTAAAGCATTCATTTTTTCCCAATCATCCGGTTTAGAATAATTAGGGATTACCATGCCGTTTGTTACTACAACTCGTGGCGCTTCTTTATGCGAGGGAAATAATCCCATTGGATGCCCGGAATACATCGTCAATGTTTGCTCATCGGTCATTTCTGATAAGTATTGCATCGTCAATAAATACTGTGCCCAGTTTTGGAATACAGCTCCATTGCCACCATAGGTTATCAATTCGTGCGGATGTTGTGCCACGGCGTAATCCAGATTGTTTTGAATCATCAGCATAATTGCTTTGGCCTGTTGGCTTTTTCCAGGATATTCATTTATTGGACGCGCACGCATTTCATAATCGGGACGAAAGCGATACATATAAATACGGCCGTATATTTCTAATTCTTGTCGAAATTCTTTTATTAGCTCATTATGATGTTTTGGTTCAAAATAACGCAAAGCATTACGAAGGGCTAATTTTTTTTCTTCATTCGAAAGGATTTCTTTACGCTTTGGTGCGTGATTGATGTCTATATCGTATGGTTTTGGTTTTGGTAAAACCGATGGGATTCCTTGTTGTATTTGTTCTTGAAAAAGGGTCCTGGTTTCTGAAATCGGAATTGTGGTAGGAGTTATGTGAGGTGAATTAGTCATAGTAATGTAAGCTTTTATTATTCATAATCTCTTCTTTTTCCCCCTTTGGGGGTTAGCGGGCTTTTATACGGACAATGGCGACAGCCACTTTTACAGCAATAACCCCGTTTTAAATGGTGTTTTTCAGTAAAACATTTATAGCCTTCGGGTGTGTAATAGAAATCTTCCCCTTCTATTAATTTATTTTCAGTACTTTGGTCCATCATATTTGGTATTGTGCGATTGCAGGCGTCATTCGATTTCGTTCAATTGCTAAATTGGGATTCAAATGATTGCGCTTTTTCATTAAAAAGCACCATTTTAGTAGTACAAATTTATAATTTTATAGCGAATGTTTCTGATTGTTTCTAAATATTTAATTCCAAAAGGATATCATGGATTAGAGATGAAAAACGATTTCCATGAGTTGTCACTTCCAGCTGGTGTCAATAATACCCAGTTTGAAATTACCTTTAAAAACAATTCCCGTTTAGGAGTTGAAGAGGCAGTGCGTAAAAATTTTGTAATTTATCAAAATAATTCTGCAAAAGATCTAAAATCAGTAATCTCTTGTTATTGGATCTTGTTGCTTGTGGTTTATATGATGTAGCCGGAAAATTGATTTTTTAAGAAAGAAAATTCGGGAGTTAATACCTGCTATGCGTTTTCTACTGCGGGTCTTCGCGATGGTATTTACATTGTAAAATTAGCTACAAAAGACAAAATAGAGGTGGTCAGAAAATTATAATTGAAAATTAAATCCACTTGAAAAGAATTAATACAAAATGCAATCTATAAAGGTTGTATTTTTTTATATATAAATTTACCTTTGTGTCAAAAGATATTCGTTTGAATCAAAAGGTAATTACAGCATTTCCGAACTCTATTTCAGTAACCATCAAACGAGAAGATTTGATTCATCCTTTTGTTTCCGGAAATAAGTTTAGAAAACTGAAATACAATTTGCTTGAAGCCAAAAAAAACGAGCAGACCACATTGCTTACTTTTGGAGGTGCTTTTTCCAATCATATAGCAGCTGTGGCTTATGCGGGAAAAGAAAAAGGATTTAAAACCATCGGGATTATCCGTGGTGAGGAATTAGAAAGTAAAATCTCAGAGAATCCAACATTAATTTTCGCTCAAAATTGTGGAATGCAACTGGAATTTATTTCAAGAGACGCGTATCGGTTAAAAAGTGATGACTCATTTTTGGAGAAATTAAAACAACAATTCGGTCGTTTTTATCTCCTGCCGGAAGGCGGGACTAATGATCTTGCTATCAAGGGATGTGAGGAAATTCTAACTCAGGAAGATGCTCAATTTGATTATATTTGTTGTGCGATAGGAACTGGCGGTACCATTTCCGGTATCATAAACAGTGCTTTGCCGCATCAAAAAGTTTTAGGGTTTCCGGCCTTAAAAGGCGACTTTTTGAAAGAAGAAATTCGTAGTTTTGTACAAAATGAAAACTGGGAGTTCATTACAGACTATCATTTTGGGGGCTACGGAAAAGTTAATGAAGCATTAATCGGGTTTATCAATTCATTTTATAAGCAAAATAAGATTCCTTTAGATCCAATTTACACGGGAAAGATGGTTTTTGGTGTTATAGATCTAATTCAAAAAAACTATTTTCCTGCCCAATCAAAAATTTTACTAATTCATACGGGCGGAATTCAGGGAATTCAGGGAATGAATATGAAACTTCGGAATAAACAATTACCAATAATTGAGATCAATGATTAAGAAAATCCTACTGCTATTTATACTAATAACTTTGGTGAGTTGTAATGCCACTAAACCAATTATTGTTACTACCAAAAAAGCGCCTTCAAAATCAAAAATTGCTACGACGGCTAAAAAGGGATATGAAAAGAAAACCAAAACAGTACGTGCCACCGCAGGAAAATCATCAAGTAAAGAGCTGAATAATAGTGAAACGGAAGAGATTGTTTCAACTTCAAAAACAATAGTTACAAATGATGTGATTGTAACCTACGTTTCCATATTCAAAGATATTGCAATGGGCAATATGAGGAATTATGGTATTCCTGCAAGTATTATTTTAGCGCAGGCCATTTTAGAGTCTGGTGCCGGGAAGGGTAATTTGGCTTTAAATGCGAACAATCATTTTGGAATAAAATGCCATGTAGGCTGGACAGGTGAAAGTATCAGGCATGATGACGATGCTGCACAGGAATGTTTTAGAAAATATGACAATCCATCAGAATCATTTAAAGATCACGCTTTATTTTTAACAGGAAGAAGCCGCTATGCTGGATTATTTGAATTCTCAAAAGGCGATTATAAAGCTTGGGCCAAAGGCTTAAAAGCCGCCGGATATGCCACAGATCCTAAATATCCGGATAAATTGATTTCGTATATTGAACGCTACAATTTGCATGAATATGACAATCAGGTTCTGGATATTAATTATGTGTCCAATGAAAAACAAATGATAACAGAATTAACGGTTGAATCCAGAAATACAATCCCTAAGGGGCTGGATTCCTATGTGGTTCAAAAAGGCGATACGCTATATTCTATTTCGAAAAAATTCGAATTAAAGATTGAGGATTTAAAACAAAAAAACAACCTCTCGGACAATGCCCTTTCTATTGGACAAAAACTGGTAGTAAAATAATTTTAAAATAACGATAATTCATAATTTCATACATGTTATATAAAAGAAGTAGTCAGCTTTTTGCTGAAGCAGAAAAAGTAATTCCTGGTGGCGTAAATTCACCCGTAAGAGCGTTTAAGGCAGTGGGCGGAACTCCTATTTTTGTCAAAAGTGCCAAAGGTGCTTATTTGTACGATGAAGATGGCAACCGTTTGATTGATTATATCAATTCATGGGGACCAATGATTTTAGGACACGCTTACGAACCGGTTGTGAACGCCGTGATAGAGAAAGCGAAGTTGGGAACCTCGTTTGGGATGCCCACAGAATTAGAAACACAAATTGCTGCTTTAGCCGTTGCTATGGTTCCAAATATCGATAAAATTAGATTTGTAAACTCTGGTACCGAAGCCTGTATGAGCGCTGTACGGCTGGCTCGTGGTTTTACAAAAAAAGATAAAATAATCAAATTTGCAGGTTGTTACCACGGACATTCGGATTCGTTTTTGATACAAGCCGGAAGCGGAGCCATTACTTTTGGTTCGCCAAACAGTCCTGGAGTTACAGCAGGGACGGCCAAAGATACTTTGCTGGCACGATACAATGATTTAGAAAACGTAGCCACTTTAATAGAAGCGAATAAAAATGAAATTGCTGCTATAATCGTGGAACCTGTTGCGGGGAATATGGGTTGTATTCCGCCTAATAAAGGCTTTCTGGAAGGCTTACGCCAATTGTGTACCGACAACGGAATTCTCTTGATTTTTGATGAGGTAATGACCGGTTTCAGACTCGCCGCTGGTGGTGTTCAGGAATTATTGCATGTAACGGCTGATATCGTTTGTTTTGGGAAAGTAATCGGTGGAGGATTGCCTGTTGGTGCATTTGCCGCCCGAGAAGAAATCATGAATTATCTTGCTCCGTTAGGCCCTGTGTATCAGGCAGGAACATTGTCTGGAAATCCATTGGCAATGGCCGCAGGATTAGCCATGTTACAAGCTTTAGACAGTGATCGTACTATTTTTAAAAGACTAGAAGAGAAAACAGCGTATTTGGCGGCAGGAATTGATAAAGTGCTGAAAGCAAATGATGTTACATTTACAATCAACACTATTGGCTCAATGATTTCGGTTCACTTTGATGCGGCTCCGGTTGTAGACTTTCAAACGGCTGCAAACGGCGACAACGAAACGTTCAAGAAATTCTTTCACGGATTATTGCAGGAAGGAATTTATATTGCGCCATCCGCTTATGAAACGTGGTTTATTACGGATGCATTAACGTATGCAGATTTAGATTTCACCATTCAAGCGATAGCTAAAGTTTCGAAAACATTTTAAATCAAAAAAGCCCCAAATTTTGGGGCTTTTTTATGAAGTAAGATGAAACAAGTAAGTCGAAAGTTTAAAAGGCGTAAAGTCAAAAGAATTAACTTTAAGTAAAATAGCTTTAAATCAGATTGTTATATAATTTTATCCTGATTTTAAAATACGACATTATACCATGGTTATTACTTAGTTTAAGTGAAAGGATTATTTTTTATTACCCGTTTCTACTGGTTTTTTGTTTTTATGATGCATCATTCTTTTTTTCATTCCGTGATGTTTGTTCCCTTTCATTTCATCCCATTTTTTATATTGGTCTGCTGAAAGAATTTTTTTTATTCGTTTTTTCATCACAATTTGCTCATCTAACATTTGGCTTTTCTTAGCAAAAAGTTCGTCAGAAGTCGGTTGTTTTTTAGCTGAATCTTTAGTTGCTTTTCGTTCGGCCATTTTAGCTTCTCTTTTAGTACTTTGTTCCGCGATGATTGTACTCATTTCTTTTTGTTGTGAAGCATTCAAATCTAATTCCAGAGTCATCTTTTTTAACTGCAGTTGATTTCTTTGATCAGGAGTTAATTGCTCCATTTGAGCTCTTTCCGGTCTTGCTTCTTTTTCTTGTGCAAAGCTTGTCATTCCGACAACTAATAATGCAACGATAAATAATTTTTTCATTTGTTTTGTTTTAAGTTTTATGTATATAAGATAACAATAGACCTAAAAAGTTTAATCCTTAACAAAAAATTATCGTTTGATTTTAGGGTAGTAAAGGTTTAAATCATATTTAAAATCCTGATTTGGGATAGCTTTACTTATAATTAATGCGATAACTCAATCGTTAATTTGTTGTGAAATTCTAAAAAACTATCACTATGGTTTATTATTTGTTTTTTTGCACCCCTAAAATAGTAGTAATTTAACTCTAGACTCGATGGTAAAGACTATCAAAAAAAAGCTAAATATCGTAGTAAAAGAGTTAGATATGGTTTTGAAATCTAAATTTTATAGTACTTTAGCTAATTATAAAGCGACAAACAAAAACGAATAGCCATTGACGGAAATCGCTAAAAAAAGTGGAAGCTGGAATTTATAAAGGGATTAATTCCATTTGACTCTAAAACTAGGTTTTTGTTTTTCGTCTCGGAAAAAATAAACGAGATGTTGGTTTGCTCTTAACACTATTCAAATGATTACAGAAAGAAAACAATACCAATTATTCGGAAATATAATTTTTGAAAAAGTGACAATAGAAGCACCATTCAAAATCCCAAATCCAGTGCCTAATGAAGCTTGTTTTCTATACATGCTCGAAGGGCAAGTAGACTACAAAATGCAGCATCAAAGTATATCAGTACCCGTAAACGAAGCGGTTTTGCTCAAATGTGGTACTTACTTCAGTCAAATGAAAGGCAATACTCTTTCTAAAAAAAGTCAGATCGTATTTGTCCATTTTCATCCTGAAATACTCAAGAAAATTTATGAGACCGATCTCCCTAAGATTTTTCAGCAACCAAAATTAGTCGATCAAACTATTGATATAACCCAAATCAATAACGATTTTCTAATCCAAAAATACATAGAAGGCTTGCTTTTTTATTTTGACAATCCCACACTTATTAACGAAGATTTGTTAGTCATTAAATTAAAAGAAATAATTCTGCTTTTATGTCAAACCAAAAATGCGCCTGTTATTCAACAAATTTTATCTCAACTTTTTTCTCCTACTAGTTATACTTTTAAGCAAATTATAGAAAATAGTTTATACAATCCTATAAGTTCGGAAGAGTTGGCTCAAATGACCAACCTAAGTCTTTCATCATTCAAGAGAGAATTCAAAAAAAATTATGACGATAGTCCAGCCAATTATATTAGAAATAAAAAATTAGAAAAAGCAGCTGAACTTTTATTAATATCTGATGAACGCATTACAAACATTGCTTTCGATTGTGGTTTCAATGATTTAGCCAATTTTTCGACACTTTTTCACGAAAAATACAGTCAAACGCCATCGAATTTCCGTTTGAACCAATTATCCAAATAGTTGAACGAATTACAAAAGTCTAAGCTTCTTATTTGTTGCACCTTTGTAATGTTGAATAACAAATACTAATTAATATAAAACAAAAATTATGGCACATTTAAAATTAGAAAATAATCCAGTTTCTCCAATATCTCAAGCAATTTTTGACAACACTCAAAAAACATTAGGATTTGTACCTAATATGTACAAAGGCATGGGGCAAAATCCAGCGTTGTTAGATATCTATATTTATGGATACAACAGCTTTAGAGCCAATTCAGGTTTTAATTCTGTAGAACAAGAAGTTGTTTTTCTTTCGGTAGCTTATGAAAATAATTGTGAATATTGTACGGCTGCTCACAGTTTTATTGCCGATAAAATGTCAAAAGTACCCACTGAAGTAACCAATGCCATTCGCGATGGAAAAGAAGTGCCAGATCTAAAACTAGCCGCTTTATCAAAACTAACGCGTTCGCTTACTGCAAACCGCGGGAATGTCGCACAAGAAGAAGTTGATGCCTTTTTAGCCGCAGGATATACAGAAACGCATGTTTTAGGTATTATTGCCGGAATTGCGGTAAAAACAATTAGTAACTATTCTAATCACAACACAAATCCTGAATTAGATGATGCTTTTGCCGGAAGAGCTTGGAAAAAATAATCAGACATCTTTTTTAATTGCTAATGCAGTTACTCACTGTGTTGGCTTTTACCACAAGTCGTAAATGGATGAATTCCTTGGATAGTAACCATTAGTCCTATTTAAACTATATGACTATCCGTTACTTGTATCAATGGCAAAAAAGTATATATTTGGGTCTGAATCAAAAAAGTAACTGCTATCAAATTCGCGATATCGGGTTAGATTGATGATTACTGCTTTAGAAACAACTTGGTATCAGTTACGGAAAGTCATAAAAAATAATATTCTTTATAAAAAAGGAGCTTCAATTTGAGAGGGCACTGAAAAAGTCTTTTTAAAAATTAATTGTTAATAAAAAGGAGTAGAAAACTATAGTTTTTTGCTCCTTT